>JAKOYE010000098.1 GCA_029780675.1 Actinomycetes bacterium | reverse complement strand
GGAATCCCACGCCCGCACCGCGCTGGACCAGGATCATGGCCCCGGCCGCGATCGGGCCCAGCAACACCCACAGCCAACTGGCGCCGGGCTCGGTGAAGATCGGCTCGGGATCCGACTGAGCCGGAATAGGCTCGGGATCCGACGGTGGAGGCTCAGACGTCATACTTGCTCCCCTCCCCGAACGTACGGTCGTCGAATCTTCCCGGGCCCGGGTGACCCGCGAACCATTCCACCGCCGCCGGCCGGCCGAGCAGCACGATCCCCAACAGGATCGGCAACACCCCGAGCAGCGCCAGGATGTGGGTGCCGACCAGCACCGCCGACAGCGAGACCACCACCACCACCGCAAGCGAGAGCGCTGTGGTCGCCCGACGGAATCGCACGTCACCACCCCTGGTCCGCACGGCCACGAACACTAACCCGGCGGAAGCCAGCACGAACAGCGCACCGACGCCGCGGTACAGCCACATCGTGGACCGGACCATATCGTCGGGCACGGTCGCGACCGCGACCTGGCGCAGCGTGTCGAAGCTCACTGCGGCGGTGACCATCCCACCGGCGGCGACCAGCACCGCCCCTCCGATCAGCAGCCAGATGGCCCTGGTGACGGCGGCGGGCCGGTCAAGGTTCCCGCTCATCGGAAGTTCAGCCAACCCGCGGCCTCCGCCGCCCAGTAGGTGAGCACGATGTCGGCCCCGGCCCGGCGGATGGCGACGAGTGACTCGTAGGCCGCCGCCTCCCGGTCCAGCCAGCCGTTGGCCGCCGCGGCGTTGATCATCGCGTACTCGCCCGACACCTGATAGGCGGCCACCGGAACCGGCGAGATCTCGGCGGCGGCGCGGACGACGTCCAGATAGGCCATCGCCGGTTTCACCATCACGATGTCGGCACCCTCGCCGATATCCAGCGTGACCTCGCGCAGCGCCTCGCGGACATTGCCGGTGTCCTGCTGGTAGGTGCGCCGATCACCGACGAGGCTCGATCCGACCGCTTCGCGGAACGGACCGTAGAACGCCGAGGCGAACTTCGCGGCGTAGGCCAGGATCACCACGTCGGAGAACCCGGCGGCGTCCAGTCCGTCCCGGATGGCGGCCACCTGACCGTCCATCATCCCGCTGGGACCGACCACCCGCGCACCCGCCTCCGCCTGTGCGACAGCAAGTTTCACGTACTGGTTGTTGGTGGCGTCGTTATCGACCCGGCCGGTCGCATCGACAAGGCCGCAGTGGCCGTGATCGGTGAACTCGTCCAGGCAGGTGTCGGCCATCAGGACGCACGCGTCACCGATGTCGTGGGCCAGGTCCCGCAGTGCGACATTGAGAATTCCGCCGGGGTCCACCCCTGCCGACCCGGCGGCGTCCTTGTCCTCGGGCCTGGGCACCCCGAACAGCATCAGCCCGCCGACGCCGGCCGAAGCGGCCTCGGCGGCGGCCCGTCGCAGCGACTCCCGGGTGTGCTGGACGACCCCCGGCATCGAGTCGATCGGCCGCGGTTCGAAGATTCCGTCGGCGACGAACATCGGTAGGACCAGATGCCGCGGCTCCAACGATGTCTCCGCGACCAGTCGGCGCAGTGCGGGGGTGGACCGCAGTCGCCGGGGCCGCTGTCTCGGGAACGACATGCCTACATCCGCCGGTGGCGGCCCGCCGCGGTTGCGACCGCCACTAGCGCCGCCGGCTCTTCTTACGCGGCGGCGGCAGCGCGCCCTCCGCGCGGAGCCGGGCCGCATGCTCGGCCAACGCGTCGACCAGCGGACCCACCGCGGCGGTCTCCGGCTGAACGTCGACCCGCAAGCCGAACTCGGC
The DNA here is from genome assembly GCA_029780675.1 of Actinomycetes bacterium. Classification (GTDB taxonomy): domain Bacteria; phylum Actinomycetota; class Actinomycetes; order Mycobacteriales; family Mycobacteriaceae; genus Mycobacterium. The sequence continues at coordinate 82 of JAKOYE010000098.1, read as the reverse complement.
CGCGGTTTCTGCGGTCTTCGGCCCGATGCAGGCCACGATGGTGCGGGCGTGCGGCTTGCCGGCGATGCCGACGAGGTTGCGG
>JAKOYE010000090.1 GCA_029780675.1 Actinomycetes bacterium | reverse complement strand
AGCAGTGCATCGGCGCTGGTTTCGCTGTCGACGCCGGTCAGGGCGAGCCAGCCGCGGAGGTGGTGGCGGACGGTGGCCAGGTTCGTCGGATCGGCGGGCACGGTCAGTCGCAACGGACTGGGCGGCTGACGGTAGAGGACCGCCGCCATCGGGGCGCTCGAGACCGGCAGCGACTCGATGATCCGATCAGCGGCCTGGTCGGGATGGAGCGACACGCATCGGCCGAGCAGTGCCGCAGCATGGTCGGCGGCGGCCGAGCACAGCAGCACCGTCGCAGCCGGTGAGAGTTGAGCCGTCCGCAGTCGGCCGACGGCCGACTCGAGTAGAGCGGGTGCTGCGTCGGGTCCGGCGAGCGCAGGGCGGAGGTCTCCGACGCTGCTGTAGGTCAGTCGCGCCGCGGACCGGTCGATCACCGCGCTCAGGGCGGTCAGGTCGTTCGCGGCGGTGGGTGCCGCCGCCAGGGCGGCGAGTGGGTCGCCGGTCTCCCGGAAAACACCGGTGATCTGCGCACCCAGACCGGCGGGAAAGGTCTCGTCGGCGCTCCGCCCTACCGTGATCGCCACTCTGCCGTCGTCGAGTTCGGTCACGTCATGCCAGGGTCCGCAGGCGTGACTGGGGGGTTGAGTTCGGGGGGGTTGCGTTCGGGACGGCTGTGGGCATCCGGAGTAGCGCACCGCGACGCCAACCGGCGACGCTGAGGAGGCGGCTGCCAAGCCGCTGCCCCCGCACCCCATTACCGCAGCTTATCCACTTGTTTTGTCGGCGCCTGGGTAGTTCTGCCCAGGTGCCGCCTGCCGACGGGCTAGGATCAGCGCAGTCCTGTCATTCGACCCGAGGGTGGGAAATGGTTCCCCAGACCGTGGTAGCAGCCTCGGCGGCGCTGGCCGCGAGCTTTTTCGCCTTCGGGCCGACCGCGTCCGCGGACGATACACAACCGTCCTACCCGGGCGACGTACCAGGCATCAACTACCAGGCCTTCCTCAGCGCACCCTGCTATCAGTGGGAGCGTTTCGTCTTCGGCCGCGGCCCGGGCGGGGAGGCACTGGCCTGCCACTGGATCCCCAACCAGGGTTACCTCGGCTGGGACTCGCCGCCTCCCGGTACCGGGTTCTGGGTGATCTCGCCGCGTCTCTACGGGGTGCAGACCCCCGGGTCCCCGTGCCCGGGCTCGCAGGCAGCAGCGCAGTCGCCCGACGGGCTGCCTATGGTGTGCATGGGAGCCCAGGGGTGGCAGACCGGGGTGTTCCGCTCCGGTGACGGCGGTAACGGACGGTTCGTCACACCCCCGCAGACCCCCTGACCTGCCCTGAACTGCTGACGGGCATCAGGATGACGCAGCCCGGTTGAGCTCGTCGAGTCTGGTCGTGGCCTCCAGATATTCCGAAATCCAGCGCTCGATGACGGTTGCGGTCTTCTCCACCTTGGTGAACTGGCCGACGACCTGACCGACCGGGTTGAACGCCACATCGACGGTCTCATTGGGGTATTTGCTGGTGGCCGCGACGGCCATACCGGACACCATGTACTGCAAGGGCATACCCAACGGCTCGGGATTCCCGGGCGTCTGCCAGGCATCCGTCCAGTCGTTGCGCAGCATCCGGCACGGCTTTCCGGTGAAGGACCGGCTTCGCACGGTGTCGCGACTGCTCGCCTTGACGTACGCGGCCTGCTGCACGGGAGTGTTCTGGGCCTCCTCGACCATCAGCCATTGCGAGCCCGACCACGTGCCCTCGCAGCCCATCGCCAGCGCCGCGGCAATCTGGTA
>JAKOYE010000065.1 GCA_029780675.1 Actinomycetes bacterium | reverse complement strand
CCGTTGGCTCACCTGCTGGTAGTGCTCGGCCCAGTCGATCACCACACCGTTGCCCAGCGCCGAGAGCAGGTCGATGTCGGCGGCGGCAACCAATGCCGACCCGGTGTGCAGCGCCTCCTCCTGGGCGGCGCGAACCACCGCGGCGGTCAGCTGCGAGGCCAACTGAATCGTGGCGTCACCGCCGCGGTCGACCATCGTGACTCGTTGCGCCAGATCGGGGTCGATGCTCACCATGCGGTGCTGATAGCCGCCACCGAACACCGGGGCCCCCGCGCCGGACCTCAACACATCCGCCAACGACACCGTCAGGTAATCGGCCACCCCGGCAGGACGGTAGGCCGCCGCCTGCCCCGAGTTGGTGGCTGCGATCGCCGAGATCGACACCCCCGCAAGCCGTTCGGCCACCTTCTCGCTGTGGGCGACCACAATATCGACCGGGGACGGCCAGCCGGTGAACAGCGCCGCCCACCCCATCGGCAACGCACGGTCAGCCACCGCCAGGCGGGCATCGGCAGGAAGGGCCACCGTCGCCGGAACATACCCGCCCCCCCCCATGCTGGAGGCGATCACCACCTGCTTGCCCATCGAGGTGTTCAGCACCGAGACAGCCCAATCCAGCACCACCGGGTCCGGGGCCGCAGCAGTCCCAACGATGAGACCGGTCAGCACACGCTTCGCCACCGCCAGATCAGGATTGGAATCCCGCTCGGGCAGCATCCCCGCCGTCGTTCCCCCCGACGTCGCGGCTACCATCGGCGCCGCACCAGGCGACGCCGGTGGCTGCCCACCCGGTTGACCAGCAGGGCTGGCCGGTGGCGCCGGTGCCGCCGTAGCCGCTGCCGTCGCCGCCGGCGGCGGCGTGGGCTGGCCGCCGCCAGGAGGAACGAACGGCGCCAACGCCCCCCCACCGCCCATACCCGCGCCGCCAGCACCGGGGCCGGCCCCGCCGCCGCCCGCCGAGGGCACCGCCGCGGCGGCCGGGCCACCACCAGCCATCGACGGCGCACTCGCCGGCTGGGCAACACCAGGCTGCCCCGCGCCGGGCTGCGCCCCGACCGGCTGACCCATCACCGGCTCCCCCGCTCTGCCCAACGTCGGCGGCGGCACCGCCCCCGACGAGGCACCCAGCCCGCTCGCCAACCCCGACTGGAAACTCTGCGTCGCATTCGCCAACGGCGACCCACCACCACCCAGACCCTGCGGAGAAGTCGACGCCGACGGCGCCGACGGGACCGACGGGACCGACGGACCACCCGACACCGCACTGCCCGACACCGCACCACTCGACAAGGGACTGCCCGCCTTCGTCAGCCCGGTCGCACTACTCAACGACGACGACAACGACGACGACGACGGCATCGACGCAGCCGACGACGACGGCATCGACGCCGCCGAACTACTTCCCGGCATCATTGGCATCTGCGACACCCCCGCTGGCGCCGCAGACACTGGCACGGCGTCTGTCGTCTTGCCGTCCCAGCTGTTGGGGTCGTTTGTCGAGGTTTCGGCGGTGGTGGCGTCCGTCGTCTTGCCGTCCCAGCTGTTGGGGTCGTTTGTCGAGGTTTCGGCGGTGGTGGCGTCCGTGGTCTTGCCGTCCCAGCTGTTGGGGTCGTTTGTCGAGGTTTCGGCGGTGGTGGCGTCCGTGGCCTTGCCGTCCCAGCTGCTTTTGGGGGCCTGTGTTTTGTTGTCGATGGCGTGGATGGTGGGGTCGTTCTTTGTCGTCTCGTCTCCGTTGCTGGCGGGTGTGCCGGTAAGGGGCGACGGCGGGGGCGTGCTGGGGGTGGGTGTGGCGTGGAACTCGGCCCAGGCGTCGGCGACGGCGGATTCCACTTCGGGGGCATACGCGGTGATGACCAGTCCGCGGGCGGCCGGTGGTGTGTTGCTCCAGTCGTGTTCGGCCGCATCCGCGATTTGGCTAAGCCGAAGTTTCAGCCCGTAGATCAACGCCTTGTAGCTTTTGGCGGCCGCGGTTTTGGTGTCGAAGTGATCGGCGGCGGCGTAGGCGTGATCGCGCAGTGCGCCCATCAACCGTTGGTGGGCGTCCCCGGCGTGGCCCTTCAACAGTTCACGCTGATGGGCCATGTCGCGCATCACTTGATCGCCGTAATCGTTCGCCGCGGATGCCATCGCGGCCTGCTCACCGGCCAGACGCTCCAGGCCGCTTTCACTCATCCCAGGCCAGGCCGTCGCCAGCAGCATCTGCGCCGCCGGCCCGGTGGGACGCGGCACATCGCCCGACGCTAAAACCACGGCTCAGCCACCTCTATTTGAGGCCGCAGATGGCCCACGCGCGGTCAAATGTGGCCTGCGCTGCCGCCTCGTCGTACTTCGGTGGCTCCACGAGGCCCTTGGCCTCCATGTTCCCGAAGTTCGCCATCATGGCGAAATACGAGTCAACGACATCGCTGAGTGCTGACCGGATATCCGCGCTCGCATCGGGGTGTGCAGCGAGCGACGTTCTCACCGCCGCCGTTGCCGCGAGTAGATCATCTTCTGACTTCACAGGTTTGGGTGTCGCAAGATTGATGAATGCGTATTCGGTGCAAAGTTTTGTGTCCTGCGCACGAATGTATTCCGGTGTCGCCGTTTCTTGCGCCGCCGTTGTTGGAGGTATGGCAGGTGTGTCGGCGCGGGTGAGCAGGGAGCCGATGATCCCACCGCTGAGTCCTGCGGCGAGGATCGCTGCGGCCAGTGCCAGGCGTGTGCCGGTGCGGCGGGGCGGTTGTGGGGGCGGCGACGTCGGAGGGGCCCACGGCGGCTGCGGCGGGTAGACGCCGGGGCCGGGACCACCGGTCATGGGATAGGTCATCTCGCGCCCCTTCGGTTGCTTCTGAGTTTAGTTGTCGCCGCTGACGTTTCCGGTTCTAGGTGGTGATGGTGTCGATCGTCGATCCGCCGTCGGTGTCGGTGTCGGTGAGCCCGACGGTGGTGTCGGCGGTGCGCTGCCCGAGGTGGATTCCGCCGGCGGCGAGATCGGCGGCGATCGCCTCGGTCTGCGGCGTCCAGGCGGCGACGGCGGCGGCAATTTCAGCGCTCAGCGCGTCACCACTGCCGCCCGCATGTGTCCCGGCGGCGAGGCTGCCCTGGCCGGTTTCCAGGGCCGTTCCCGCTGCGGCGGCGGTGGTCTGTGCCACCGAGGACGACAGTCCGAGCGGGTCGATCTCAACGCGATCCACAGGTCATCGTCTCTTTGCGCTGGGCTTGGACAAGGCGTCGGACAGTCGGTCGGCGACCGGATGCTGGGCCATCGCGGTGTAGGGGGCTTGGGCGAACTGGGCCAGGAACTCGTCGGCCATCTTGGAGAACTGCTCGTTGGCCCGTTCGGTGTTTCCTTCGATCGCCTCGTTGATGGCGTCCTCGAACTCCTCGACGGTCATATCCTGCTGAAAGCCGGGCTGCACC
>JAKOYE010000159.1 GCA_029780675.1 Actinomycetes bacterium | reverse complement strand
GATCCTGACGGCACCCTCGACGACGAGCGCGAGCATGCCCGCAAACGCGGCATCACCCTCGACCCGCAGGGGGTCGACGGGATGAGCCGCATCCGCGGCTGGCTCGACCCGCAGCTGCGGGCAGCGCTGGATGCGATCCTGAACAAACTCGCCGCCCCCGGCTACGCCAACCCCGACGACGACACCCCGTGCGTCGGGGGTGTCCCCTCGGCCGAACAGATCGCCGCCGACACCCGCAGCACCGCCCAACGCACCCACGACGCGATCACAACCGTGTGCGCGGCGATGCTCAACTCCGGGAAACTCGGCCGCCACCATGGGTTGCCGGTGACGATCGTGGCCACCGCCAGCCTCGCGGAGTTGTCGAAAGCAGCGGGAGTCGCCCACACCGCCGGGGGCACCCGCCTGCCGATCCGCGCCCTGTTCGGACGCGCCGCCACGGTCCACCCCTACCTACTGCTGCTGGGCGATGACCCCAAACAGATGCGCCTGTACTACGGGCGGCGCCGGCGCACCGCCAGCCCCGGACAGCACCTGGCCCTGTTCGCCCTCGAGCGCGGCTGCACCAAACCGGGCTGCCCGCTCCCGGCCAACCGCACCCAGGCCCACCACGCGGTACAGGACTGGCAACACGGCGGCCGAACCGACATCGACCAACTCACCCTGGCCTGCGGACCCCACAACCGCCTCGTCGATAATACCCCCACCGGATGGACCACCCGAAAACACGGCCCCGACAACCAAACCGAATGGATCCCCCCACCCCACCTCGACCGAGGCCAAACCCGAACCAACGACTACCACCACCCCGAACGACTACTCCACCCCGACAACGAACCACCCGAAGCAAAGCAGCCCGGCTAAGCCAACCCCGGCGACGACCGACCCGGATAGGGGCTGCGGGAACTTGCAGGGCCAAAACACCGAAGTGCGACTACCCCCGAAGTTGCGCTCCGAAGAGCTCCCCGGCCAGCGCGACGGCCGAATCCCGCGCGGCGCTGGCCTCATCCTCGGTGAGTGTCCGGTCGGCCGCCCGGAAACGCAGAGCCAGGGTCAGCGATTTCCGACCCTCGCCGACCTGGGGTCCCGTGTAGACGTCGAACAGCGCCACATCTTCCAGGAGTTCCCCGGCACCGTTCCGAACCGCGTCAACCACGCTCTGCGCCGAGACCGCGGCATCCACCACCAGGCTGAGATCCTGGAACACCGCCGGGAAGGGCGAAACCACGGGAGCGGCAAGGGTTTCGGTCAGCGGGATTGCGTCGAGGTTCAGTTCCGCTGCACAGGTGCCTTTCGGCAGGCCGCTGCGCTCCACCACTGCGGGGTGCAACTGCCCGGCGTAACCAACCACCGCTCCGTCGACGAGAACCGCGGCGCAGCGTCCCGGATGCCAGGGCAGGTGCTGCGCGGCACGCAGGGTGACTTCTACCCCGCAGGCGCGGGCGATGACCCGAACCGCTTCGAAAGCGTCGGCGGCCTCCACCGGTCTGCCGGGTCCCCAGGGGCCGCGGGGCTCCCGCAGGCCGGTCAGGACGACACCGACGTGGACTGGCTGCTCCGGGAGTGACTCGTTGAGACCGGCGATCTCGGCATCGGTGGGTCTGCGGTCGGTGGGGATCAGTTCGATCGCCCGTGTTCTCGATGTGGGATGCACCACCTGGGCGATGGAGAACAGGGAGACGTCACCGAAACCGCGGGACACGTTGCGCAGCAGCGCCTCCAGGAGCGCGGGCAGCAGAGTGGTGGCCAGCTCGGGCCGGTCCGCTTCCAGGGGGTTGAGCACTCTTGTGGTGTTCCGGCGCGGGTCGTCGGCGGCCAGGCCCCACTGGTCGAACACTCCGGCCGGCAGGAACGGGGTAGGCAGGACCTCAACGAATCCCGCCAGGGCCAGCGACTTACCGAGTGCCCGGCGGCGACGCTGCACCCCCGTCAAACCGCGGCCTGGTGGCGCTTTCGGCAACTCGGACGGGATCACGTCGAGACATTCGAGTCGCAGCACCTCCTCCACCAGATCGGCGGGCTGCACCAGATCGGGCCGCCAACTCGGCGGGGTGACGATCAGGTCCGCCGAGTCGTCTGCGGTCGTCACCCGAGCGCCGATCTGGGTGAGCCTGCGGACCGTGGCGCCGTCGGGGTAGGTCACCCCGGCTGTACGGTCGGGCAAGTCGACGGCCATCCGCACCGGCGCCGGGGAGAAGTCCTCCCGCGGCGGTTCCCCGCGCCAGTCGGTGAGGGTGGGGTGCACCGTCCCGCCGGCGATCTCGGCGAGCAGCGCGGCGCAGCGGTCGATGGCGGCTACGGAGACCGCAGGATCCACACTGCGTTCGTAGCGGCGGCCGGCCTCGCTGACCAGATGCAACCGGCGGATGGTGCGCGACACCGCCGCGGGATCCCAGACGGCCGCTTCCAGCAGCACGTCGGTGGTATTCGCGTCGATCTCGGTGGTGCCCGCACCCATCACACCGCCGATCGCCGCGACGGCGACGTCGTCGGCGATCAACACATCGGCGGGGTCGAGTGTGCGTTCGACGTCATCGAGGGTGACGACGGTCTCTCCCGGCCGGGCGAGCCGTACGGTGAAGTCCCCCCGAATCCGGCTGCTGTCGTGGGCGTGCATCGGGTGCCCCAGTTCGAGCATGACGTAGTTGGTCACGTCGACGGCCGGCGAAATCGGCCTGATGCCCGACAGCATCAGCCGTCGTCGCAGCCACCACGGCGACCGGGCGTTCGGGTCGATGCCGGTAACCGGCCGCAGGGCGAACCTGCTGACACCGGTACCTGCTGCGACATGCACCGGGAGGGCGGGTCCCTCGGCCGGCAGCGGCGTCACGGTCTCCGCCGGATCGACGAACGCAAGGTCGTAGGCGCAGGCGATTTCACGGGCGATACCGCGCACCGACATGCAGTAGCCGCGGTCCGGGGTGACGGCCAGATCGAACACCACGTCATCGAGGCCGAGGACCGCTGTCGCATCCGCGCCGGGGTCGGCGGTCCCGGGCGGAAGCACCAGGATCCCGGAATGATCGGCACCCAGACCCAGTTCGGCGGCCGAGCAGATCATGCCGTCGGAGGTCCGGCCGTACGTGGTGCGGGTGGCGATCGCGAAATCGCCGGGCAGGACAGCGCCCGGCAGTGCCACAACCACCAGGTCGCCGACCGCGAAATTGGTTGCCCCACAGACGATGTCGCGATCCTGGCCCTCCCCCGCGTCGACCGTGCAGGCGCGGATGGGCTTCTTGAACCCGGTGAGTTCCTCGATCCCGGTGACCCGGCCGACTGAAAGCGGCCCGCTGACCGGGCCGAGATCGATGATGTCCTCGACTTCGTGGCCGACCCGGATCAGCGCCTGCTCGAGGTCGTCGGGGCTGACGTCCCATCCCGGCGCTCCGGCCTGAACCACCTCGCGCAGCCAACTGTAGGGAAGCTTCATCAGACCCCCACCCCGAACGGCACGGAGAACCGGACGTCTCCCTCGACCATGTCACGCATGTCCGGGATGCCGTTGCGGAACTGCAGTGTCCGCTCGAGGCCCATCCCGAAGGCGAAGCCGGAATACACCTGCGGGTCGATGCCGGCGGCGCGCAGTACATTCGGGTTCACCATCCCGCAGCCGCCCCACTCCACCCAGCCTGGCCCGCCCTTCTTGTTGGGGAAGAAGATGTCGACCTCGGCCGAGGGTTCGGTGAACGGGAAGAAATGCGGACGCATCCGGGTCCGTGCGTCGGGGCCGAACTCGGAGCGCGCGAAGGCGTCCAGCGTGCCGCGCAGATGTGCCATGGTCAGGCCGCGGTCTACCGCCAAGCCCTCCACCTGGTGGAACACCGGCGTGTGGGTGGAGTCCAGTTCGTCGGTGCGGAAGGTGCGCCCGATCGAGACGATGTAGACCGGCAGCTCGCGTTCAAGCAGGGTGCGCACCTGAACCGGTGAGGTGTGGGTGCGCAGCAGTTGGCGGGAGCCCTCCGGTGCGATCTGGAAGGTGTCGGATTCGCTGCGGGCGGGATGATCCGGCGGGAAGTTCAGCGCATCGAAGTTGAACTGCTCGCTCTCCACCTCCGGTCCCTCGGCCAACTCCCAGCCCATGGCAATGAAGGTGTCGGCGATGTGCTCGGCCAGGATGGTGATCGGATGGCGGGCACCGATCGGCTGCCGGGTCGACGGCAGCGTGACGTCGATGGTCTCCGCGACCAGGACGGCGGCGTCGCGCGCGGCGCGCAGTTCGGTGAGCCGCTCGTCGAAACCGGCCTGGACCGCGGCCCGTGCCACGTTGACCCGCTTACCGGCGTCGGCACGCTGATCCTTGGGCAGGCCGGCCAGCGCCTGCCGGGCAAGCGCGATCGGCGCCCGGTCGCCGAGATGGTCGGTCTTGGCCCGCGCCAGCGCATCGAGGTCCGGTGCTTCCCCGAACGCTCGCCGTGCTGCCGCCACCGCGGCGTCGAGTGCCTGCTCTGACAGTAGATCGGGCGTTTCCTCAGCCACGCGGCGAGACTCTCCTTTGCGGTCGGGGCCCGATGTTCTCGGCAGGAATGCGGCGCATCCCGACGGGGATTCGACGCAACATCAGTCCCGGAGATCATAGGTGATGCCACAATGACGCCTCGCGGGCTTTTGGCCCGGTCGGGCGCCCCGTGCGGTCGGCACTTCGTCCCCGGTAGCGAGGAAGCAATGTGATGAGAGCCCTCATCGTGGGAGCGGTCTGGTTGGAAGCCGTGCTCGCCGCTCTGCTGGCGGTACGGCACAGCGCCTGGTGGTGGATCGTCGTCGGCGTCGTCGCCGCACTGGCAGCGCTGGGTACCTGGGACCTGGTGCAGACCCGCCATTCGATCCTGCGGGCCTTCCCCATCCTCGGCCACGCCCGGTTTCTGGCCGAGCTCATCCGCCCGGAGATCTACCAGTATTTCGTGGAGTCCAACACCGACGGAGCCCCTTTCGACCGGGAGACCCGGGACGCGGTGTACCGCCGGGCGAAGGGAACCAAGGGCGACGAACCGTTCGGTACCGAACGCGATGTCAACGCCGTCGGGCATGAATTTCTGCGGCACTCCTTGCGGGCCCGCCACGCCACCGATCTGAAGCCGACGGTGCGCCTCGGCGGCCCCGACTGCACCCAGCCCTACGACATCGCCCTGCTGAACGTTTCGGCGATGAGCTTCGGTGCGCTGTCGGCCAACGCCATCGAGGCGCTCAACGGCGGCGCGGCCCTCGGCGGATTCGCCCACGACACCGGCGAGGGCGCGATCAGCCCCTACCACCTCAAGCACGGCGGCGACCTGATCTGGGAGATCGGCTCCGGCTATTTCGGATGTCGCACCGCCGACGGCCACTTCGATCCGGAACTGTTCCGGGAGAAGGCCAACCTGCCGACGGTCAAGGCGATCTCGATCAAGCTCTCCCAGGGCGCCAAGCCGGGGTTGGGCGGCGTGCTGCCCGGGCCCAAAGTCACCCCCGAGATCGCCGCCACCCGCGGGGTGCCGGTCGGACAGACGGTGGTGTCTCCGCCGGCGCACAACGCGTTCAGCACACCGCTGGAGCTCATGCACTTCATCGCGACGCTGCGCAGTCTGTCCGGCGGCAAACCGGTGGGCTTCAAGCTGTGCATCGGCGCCCGCACCGAATTCCTGGGCCTGTGCAAGGCCATGTTGCAGACCGGAATCACCCCGGACTTCATCATCGTCGACGGATCCGAGGGCGGCACCGGCGCCGCACCCCAGGAGTTCGAGGATCACGTCGGCATGCCGCTGACCGAAGGCCTGATGTTGGTGCAGAACTGCCTGGTCGGCACCGGACTGCGTCCGCACATCAAGATCGGCGCATCGGGGAAGGTCGCCCGCGGCGTCGACATCGTTACCCGGATCTGTCAGGGAGCGGACTTCACTCTCTCGGCCCGCGCGATGATGTTCGCCGTCGGGTGTATCCAGGCGATGAAGTGCCACACCAACCGCTGCCCCGCTGGGGTGGCGACGCAGGATCCGGGCCTGTCGCGCGCGCTGCACGTGCCCGACAAGATCGAACGGGTGGCGAACTTCCAGAAGGCGACCGTCGCCAGCGCCGCGCAGATGGTCGCCTCGATGGGCTTGAACGGTTTCGACGAGTTGACGCCGTCGATGCTCAATCGCCGCGTCGATTCCACCAGGAATCTGACCTACGCCGAGATCTACGAGTGGCTCATGCCCGGGGAGTTGTTGGAGTCGCCGCCGCAGGGGTGGCTGTCGGATTGGATCGAAGCCAGCGCCGAGGAGTTCGTCTGAGCCGCACGGAAGGCGACTGACAACAACGTCGCCACCATCGCCCCCATACTCACGACGGCCGCAGCGGAGCTGACCGGAAGGTAGCCGTAGCTGATCAACGCATAGCCGAAACCCGACGCCACGGTGAGCAGTACGTATCGGGGTACGGTCCACGGTTCGGGCGCTCCGAACCGGCAACCGATCACGATTCCCAGGGCCAGCGCCACCGCGTGGCCGACGGCGGTGAAGTCGGCTCCGCTCACCAGAACCGAGCCGACCGCCAACGCCAGCCAGCCGCCGGCCCACGCCGCTCTCCCTCGCCGGGGCAGCGCGAACGTGAGGACACCCAGAACAGCCACGGCTCCGTAACTCATGCCGACGTCGGCGGCATCGGCGATGGAGCCCGACACCAACCCTGCACGGAGTGCCGCCGCGATTCCGGCGGCGACGATCAGTGTCGTGGCGATATGGCCGACGGCGAAGGCCACCACAAGGCGGCGGCTGCGCCACAGCAGCTCGGCGAGCGCCAGCAGGACCACCAGGCCGGGCAGCCAGACGAGGATGTGCTCCGACTGGGTGATGAACGCGCTGTCGATGAGGGTCGTGAAACTACCGTCGCTCAGGTTGCGCAGGTTTGTGCTGGCGTTGTTGATCGCTGCCAGCCGGCCGGCGGGTTCCAGGCGGAGCAGCATCACCTCCATGACGACGACTGCCGCGGTGTACGTCAGGGTCACTTTGAGCCGGCCGAGGCTGGTGAGCAGCCAGACGACGGTAGCCCTCATGGCAGGTGTTCATCCGGACCGTCGGGCTCACCGGAATCGGCGGAATCATCGGTATCAGTAGCGCCCGCCCGGATCTTGAGCCGGTACATCGTCAGATCAGCCGGTACGCCCTGCTGGCGGGGCGCGAAAACCTGACGCCGAACCCGCTTGGGCGTGACCCCCATGGCCGTCAACTCCTCAGCCGGGATCGCCTGAAGCGTGGCGTCGGAGATGATCAAGCCACCGTTGGTGGCGCGTTCCATGACCCGCGCCGCGATATTGACGTCCACCCCGAGCCAGTCCGCGCCGATGCGCTGAGGCCGGCCGGTGTGCGCTCCGGCGCGCATGCGGGGCTGATATCCCTCCACATCGATGGATTCCACGGCCTCCTGAGCGGTCAACGTCGCCCGCACCGCGGTTACCGGGTCCAGGAAGGTCGCCATCATCCCGTCGCCCATGCGTTTGACGATCCGTCCGCCGGCGTCCAGCATCGGCGTCTCAGCGACCTCGGCGACCTTTCGTAACAGCCGCAGCGTCGCATCGTCCCCGGCCTTGAGGGACCACCCCGAGAACCCGACGAGGTCGGTGAAGACGATGGTCACCTCAGGGTTGGCCGGCTGGCCCGATATCCGCTGGGTGAGTGCCTGCCAGACCTGCAGACCCGCCAGGCCGACCTCTCGTGTCGCAGCGGCGCGGTCCCGGATGATGCGGTCGGCGACGCGGGCGGCGGCCTGCGGGCCGCCCTCGCCGGCGGTCGACAACGGGTCACCGAAGTCGGGATCGCCGGGCAGCGCTCTGCGGGCGCGCCGGATAGCGCCGACGACCTCCGGGTTGTGATTGGTGGTGTTCCACCAGGCCGAGATGCGCTGGATGGTGCCGCCCTGTTCGGGATCCTGCTGATCAACCGGCTCGAGCTCGACCACGACGCCAGACTAAGTGCTTGCAGTGCGTGCGCGCCCCGGGAATGACGCACGAGCAAGATCTGTCGTGTCCGCCGGTGTTCATCGGTTACCGTGAACGCTCCGTACGGCCGGGAGAGATGAACGTGAGTCGCAGTCGAGATATCCGGACACCGGTGAGCCGAATGGTGGGGCTCATCGCGATCTTCGTGATTGCAGCTGTGGCGGGATGCGGTGGTCAGACGCCCTCATCCGAGCAGAAGGCCCCCGAGCAGAAGGTCTACGAGGCGGGCGGCATCCTCAGCTCCGAGACGGTTTCCGAGGGGGTGCCGGCGGAGGCGGATTCGGTCCGGCGAATCACCTACGTCTCCCGATCGGGCATCGACGACTCCATGACGCACGTCACCGGATCGGTGTACGTTCCCCGCACCGCCGCCCCGCCGGGAGGCTTCCACGTCGTCGCCTACGCTCCACCGGTCAGCGGCCAGACAATGGACTGCGGACGGTCCCCGGCTACGGCCTCGATGTCGGGAGCCGCCATCGCCGGCCTCCTCAGAGCCGGTTACGTCGTCACCGTGCCCGACTATCAGGGTTTGGGAAGCCCCTCGGACGGCAAGCGCCTCTATCACCCTTTCCTGGATTCCACGACCGCCGGATACAACCTGATGGATGCGGTTCGTGCGGCCAAGGAGCTCGTCCCCGACACCTCGCCGATCTGGGCTGCGGTCGGTGAAGTCCAGGGCGGGCAGGCTTCCTGGGCCCTGAACGAGCTGGCCGATAATTACGGATTCCAGAGCCTGCGCGGAACGGTGAGCATCGCCCCGACGGCGGATCTTGACCGGTTGGCCGATGCTGCGGCTGAGGGAACGCTCACCCCCGAGCAGCAGCGCCTCTACATGAACTACCTGGCCGCTCTCGCCAGCGAGTACAACTCCAGCCAGTTCCGTCTCGACGACTACCGGCGTGGCGCCGTCAAGCAGCACTGGGATCTGCTGC
>JAKOYE010000012.1 GCA_029780675.1 Actinomycetes bacterium | reverse complement strand
CGGTCGGGGTGCTGGCGTTCCTGGCGATGACGGGTGACTATGTGCGTCCGTACGCCAGCCCGTTCGGGCAGCTGCTGTTGACGGCGCTGCTCGGGCTGTACGTGGCGACGTTGGTGTGGATGCGCAAGATGGCCATGGGCAAACCCCTGCCCCGGTTCATCGGTGCCGCAGCGAAAGCGTCAGCGCGATGATGCCCACCGGAATGCAGCTGGCGCTGATGGCCGGCGCCCTGCTCGGCGGCGGGGTAGCGCTGCTGCTGTGGCGGCTCTCCCCAGCCGAGCCAGACCTGAAAGACGCCCTGGAACGGTTATCGCCTGAGCACACCAAACGCCGACCCGCGCAGGCGGAAGCGGCCGCGGCGGACTCGCGGGAGCGGCTCGGGTTGTGGGCGATGAAGACCTTCCCGGCCGGGGCCTGGGTTCGCACCCCGGTCAAGGAACTGGCCCTGTTGCGGATCTCCCTGGCCCGCTTCTACGGGGAGAAGGTGCTGTTCGCGCTGGTCGGGTTGATCACCCCACCGTTGATGACCGGCTTCTTCACCCTGATCGGGTTGCGACTGCCGTTCGTGATCCCGGTGCTGGCCACGGTGGTGTTCGCCGTCTTCATGTTCTTCCTTCCCGACTACAACGCCCGCGACGACGCCAAGAAAGCCCGGGCAGAGTTCAACCGGGCGCTGGGCGCCTACATCGACCTGGTGGCGCTGGAACGCAACTCCGGGTCAGGGTCGCGTCAGGCCATGGAGCAGGCCGCCGCCGTCGGCGATTCCTGGGTGTTCCGGCGCCTGTCCGAGGAGCTGGCGCGGTCGCGCTGGTCCGGTGTCGCGCCGTGGGAGGCGCTGCGGGCGCTTTCGCGTGAGCTGGGACTGCCGGACCTGGAGGACCTGGCCGACATCATGCGCCTATCCGGGGAGGAAGGCGCCCAGGTCTACACCAACCTGCGGGCCCGTAGCGCCGGCATGCGATCGGCGATGCTGGCCGCGGAGAAAGCCAAGGCCGACGAGATCGTCGAGCGTCTCTACATCCCCATGTCCATGCTGGGCGTGATCTTCTTGGCCATCCTCGTGGCCCCCGCCTTGCTGCGTGTGATCGGAGGTGGCTGACCAGCTGAGCTCACGAGGCACCCCCTCACCTGAACCCCTGAAGCGTCATCGACATGAAGGAGAACCACATGCACTACCTGGCCGCGACCCTGCACACCCTCGGCGTGAAGATGAACGAGCACGCCCGAACCAAGATCGAGCAAGACCCCGAGCGGGGGTCGGTGACCATCGAGCAGGTGCTGTGGGCGATCGCGATGATCGCCATCGTCGGCATCGTCGTGGCCGCTATCACCGCCTACGTGACCTCCAAGTCCGGGAACATCAAGTAGGGCTGGTTGTGACACTGCGACGTTTCTTCCGCTGCGACCGGCGCCGCCGAGGTGCCAGCCGCAGGTGTGGTGAGACCGGGTCGGTGTCCATCCAGATGGTGCTCCTGCTGCCGGTCCTGTTCGCGGTCATGTTCTTGGGGATGCAGGCGGCGCTGTTCTACCACGCCCGGACGGTGGCGATCGCCGCCGCCGAGGAAGGCGCTCGGGCCGCAGGCGCCCGAGGTGGAACAGTGGCCTCCGGCACCAAAGCCGCCGCAGACTTCGTGGCGACCGCAGGCGGTGACGGGGTCCTGAAGGCCGCATCAGCGACCGGCTCGCGCACGCCCACCACGGCCACGGTCACCGTCGCCGGGCAGGCGATGAGCGTGATCCCGGGGTGGACCCTGACGATCACGCAGAGCGCGACGATGCCTGTAGAACGGCTGACCACATGAAACTCCCCACGCCACGATCCCGACGGCAGGGGGAGCGCGGATCGGCGGTGATCGAAGCGGTCATCGGCGTCCCGGCGTTCATGCTGTTCGTCGCGCTGATCATCTTCGCTGGGCGAACCGCGATCGCTCACCAGGCCGTGCAGAGCGCGGCCGCTTCAGCGGCCCGGTCAGCCTCGATCGCCCGAACCCAGGCCCAGGCCGGGGCCGATGCTCACAGCGCGGGCGCCGCATCGTTGACCAACCAGGACGTGCACTGCGTCACCAAGACCATCACCGTCGACACGGCCGGGTTCGCCAGCCCCGTGGGAACACCCGCATCGGTGACGGCCACGATCACCTGCGTCATCGACTTGGCCGACCTCGCGGTCCCCGGCATCCCCGGCACCCATACGGTCACCGCCAGCGTGACCTCCCCGCTGGACACCTACCGAGAGCGGTGAACACCCCCGTGATGACATCGACGGCATCCTGCCCACGACCGAGCTTGGTCGGTCCCGACGTGGACCGCGACCGGGGGTCGATCACCGTGTGGCTGGCCCTGTCCGCCGTCGTGATGATCATCTTGGTCGGGGTCGCCGTCGACTTGTGCGGACAGGTCTACGCCAAACAACGCTGCCAAGACATCGCCGCCCAGGCCGCCCGCGCCGGTGGGCAACAGCTGGATGCCGGCACCGCGATCCGGGGACAGGGCGCCATCGCCGACCCCTCTGCCGCCGTCGGCGCCGCCAAGACCTACATCGCGGGCACC
>JAKOYE010000239.1 GCA_029780675.1 Actinomycetes bacterium | reverse complement strand
AAACACTACCGCCTGTCGGGAGTACTGTCTAGATATGATGACTTTCGCCGCTGTGTACCTCAGGCAGTCCCTCGACCGCACCGGCGAAGCCGTCGCCGTGGCCCGCCAGCGTGAGGACTGTCTAGCGCTATGCACCGACAAGGGCTGGCAGCCGGTGGAGTTCGTCGACAACGACACCAGTGCCAGCTCGGGCAAGAAACGGCCGGCCTACCAGAAGATGCTCGCCGCGATCCAGTCCGGTGACGTGTCGGCGGTGGTGGCCTGGGATCTGGACCGGCTGCACCGGCGGCCCGTAGAGCTTGAGGCGTTCATAGACCTGGCTGACCGCCACCGCATCGCCCTGGCGACCGTGTCCGGTGATGTGGATCTGTCGACGCCTCAGGGCCGTCTAGTGGCCCGACTGAAGGGTTCGGTCGCCAAGCATGAAATGGAGCACAAGAGCGCCCGCCAGACCCGGGCAATGCGCCAGCTCGCCGAGTCCGGGCGCCCGAAGTGGAAACGAGCGTTCGGCTACCGCGAGGGTGTCGACGGCCCCGAGCCTGATCCGGTGACGGCCCCGTTGGTCGCCGAGGCGCACAGGCTGATCCTGGCCGGCGGCACCCTCACCTCCGTGGCACGGCTGTTCAACGATGCCGGTGCGTTCGGGATGACGGGGAAGCCGTGGACACCCTCGACGGTATCGCTGTTCATGCGGTCCCCGCGTAACGCTGCCCTGCGGACGTACGGCAGCCGCACCGACATCATCGGGGCGGGCACCTGGGCGCCGCTGGTCGATGAGCAGACGTGGCGGGCGGTGCAGGCGGTGCTGGACGATCCCAATCGCAAACGACCGGGCCGCAAGAGTGTCCGCAAGTACCTGCTGACCTCCGTCATGGCGTGCGGCCGGGATGGCTGCGACGGCACCCTCGGCGGATCGTGGGTGATCGACACCACCGGCGGAACACCGGGCCGACCGAAGGCCGGTCAGATCAAAGGCCCCCGCCAGAAGGTCTACCGGCTGGCCTACAGTTGCCGCACCTGCCGCAAGACCTCGGTGCGTGCCGACCGGGTCGAGCCGATCCTGATGGAGTTGGTGGCCGGGCGCCTGGCGAAGGATGACGCGGTGGATCTGCTGAAAGCGCCGACCGCCGACCCTGCCGATACCGAGCGGCTGCGCGCCGAACGGCTGACCCTGCTGGGCCGCCTCGACACCGCCGCCGATGACTACGCCGACGGTGTCCTCGACGGCCGAGGCTACGCCCGGGTCCGTGAACGGATACAGGCCCAGCTATCAGAGCTGGACCGCGCCGAGGCCGACGCCGAACGGCTGCGCGTGTTCGACGGAATCCCCCTCGGCACACCCGAAGTCGCCGCCGTGGTCGAGCAGCTCGCCACCGAGCAGCCCGACCGCTACCGGGCCATCCTCGACCTACTGATGACTGTCACCATCGCCACAACGGGTAAGCGCGGCAACGTGTTCGACCCCGAGCGGGTAAAGGTGGAGTGGCGGTGAGCGCGTATCAAAAGCTCGACATCGTGTGCAACGACGACCGGCATCGTGACCGGGTGGTCAAGATCGAGGTCGCCCACCGGGTGGGCGCCGGCGGGCTCTGGTTCGCCAGGAAGGCTGTCCACCGCCCGGGCCTCGGCCCCGAGCCGGTGGCGCTGCCCGCCGTGCAGGCTCACCGCCACCACTCGGAGTCGGGTGTCGGAAAGAGCGCACTGTGGGAGCGGATCGGCAGCCCGAGTAGCCAGGGCCGCCGCCGGTACCGCTGCAAGCTGTGCGGCACAACGGTCGAGGCCACTGAGCCGGTTCTGGCCGAGTTGCTCGATTCGGTTGCCGCCCTCGGCATGTCGCAGGCACCGCTCAGCTTGCTCGCGCTGTTAGTATCTAAGCGGACTTAGTTCCGGCGACCGTTGGCGGCATACCAACGGACCAAGCCTCTCAGCGGAGGGTGTTTATCACCCTGCCTGGGAGGCAATTTCATGTCGTGGCAGCAAGAGCGCGCCCGAATCGCCGGGCTGACGCGATCCCGCCAATCCGACGACCCCGACCTGATCGAAGCCCGCCGGCGGTTACGCACCGAACGGTGCGCCGCCTACATCGAGAAGGTTCTGGCCGAAGCCCCGCCGCTGACCGACGAGCAGCGCACGAAGCTGGCCGAACTACTGGCCCCCGCCCGCCGTAACGGCGGTGCGTGATGGCCCGGATACAACGAAGCGGCCCCCCACCAGGAGAGGCCGCCCCGTCAGGGCACATCACCGGCAGCCACCACACCGCCGACACCGGCGATTCTAGTCCGTATCGCCGTCAGGACGGCTACGCCGCTCCCGACCTCGAGGACCGGCTCGACGCCCAGGCGCTCGACGCGGCCCGCGCCCGCGGGTTCGCCGTCGCCGTACCCTGCACACGTTGCGGGCAGTGGGTGGTGGCACCGAAATCCGTTGCGCTGCACATGGGGCCGGTCTGCCGGGCGAAGTCGGCCGCCGAGGTGGTGGCCCGATGACGGCCACGGCTTACGAACGGCTCCACGAAGCATTGGTGCAGTCCGGGAGAAACGTCAGGGACAACGGTCACGGCAAGTGTGTGGCCCAGTGTCCGGCTCACGACGACGGCCGTCCGAGCCTGTCTGTTACGGGGATTGAGGGCTCGGTGCTGCTGTACTGCCACGCCGGATGCCAAACCGATGAGGTGCTGGCCGCGCTGAACCTGACGAAGGCCGATCTGTTCGACAACCGCCGCGACACCACCTACTCCTATCCGGGCGGGCGCCAGGTACGCCGCAAGGCCGACAAACAGTTTCCTCAGTCAGGAAACAAGGCCGACCGCAGCCTGTTCAGGGCCGACCGGGTCGCCGACGCCGATCACGTTCTCGTTGTTGAAGGCGAGAAGGACGTGCTCGCGGCCGAGGCTATCGGCGCGGCGGCGGTGTGCTCGGCGATGGGCGCCGGTAAAGCGCATCTGGCCGACTGGTCGCCGCTGACCGGCAAGCGGGTCACGGTGGTCGCCGACAATGACGATCCCGGCCGCGCTCACGCTGCCCAGGTGGTCGCCGAGCTGGACAAGGTCGGCGCGACTGAGGTCAGGATCGCCCGTGCCGCGGTGGGCAAGGATCTCGCCGACCACATCGCCGCCGGCCACGACATCGCCGAGCTGATCGAAGAAGAAGGTCTTAGTGAAGGGGACCTTCATGATGACGACGACGATCAGCGTCCGGTGTATCCATCGCCATCGGCGCCGCTGGACGTGGCCCGCAAGCTGTTCGCCGCCTACCGCGATCCTGCCGGGCTGCGGACGTTGGTGTCCTGGCGTGGCACCTGGATGCGGTGGACCGGGCAGCACTGGGCCGAACTGGATACCGCGACGCTGCGCGCCGAGGTCTACGACGTCCTCGGCGGTGTCGACTACATGCGGCCCATCCGTGAAAAGGGTGTCGTTGTCGACTACGAGCGCACCGCGTGGGATCCGAACAAGCGCAAGGTTTCCGACGTGCTGGAGGCCATGTCGGCGGTCGGGCATCTCGGTGTGGCCATCGACCCGCCGTCATGGATCGAGGACGGCGGTATCGGCGTCGGTGCCGCGCAAACGGTGTCCTGCACCAACGGGATCTTGAATCTATTGACGCGCACGGTCAGCGAGCACACACCGGCACTGTTCAACGTGGTGTCGGTGCCGTTCGCCTATGACGCCCAGGCCGGCCCGCCGGTGGCGTGGCTGGAGTTCCTGAACTCTGTCTGGCCTGACGATCCCGATCAGGTGGCCCTGTTGCAGGAGTACGTCGGCTACGTCATCTCCGGGCGCACCGACATGCAGAAGATGCTGCTGTTGGTCGGCCCGAGTCGATCCGGCAAGGGCACCATCGCCCGGATGGTCACCTCGTTGGTGGGCCGTGGGCATGTCGCCGGGCCGACGCTGGCCAGCCTGGGCACCAATTTCGGTCTGGCGCCGCTGCTGGGCAAGCCGTTGGCGATCATCTCCGACGCCCGCCTGGGATCGACACCGGCGCACACGATTGTGGAACGGCTGCTGTCGATCACCGGTGAGGACATGCTCACCGTCGACCGCAAGTTCCGTGAGCCGTGGTCGGGCAAGCTGGCGACCCGGTTCGTGGTGCTGTCCAACGAGTTGCCGCGGTTCAGGGACTCATCCGGTGCCATCGCCAACCGCCTGCTGATCGCCCAGATGACGACCTCGTTCCTGGGCCGTGAAGATCGGGATCTTGATCGTCGTCTTCACGCCGAACTCCCGGCGATCCTGCGGTGGGCGCTCGACGGCCTGGACCGGCTCACCAGAAACGGCCGGTTCACGGTGCCTGGATCCTCCGAGGATGCCGCCGCGCTGATGATGGATTTGGCATCCCCGATGTCGGCGTTCGTGCGGGAGTGCTGCGTGCGCGACCCGGCCGGCATGGTGGAGCGCGACCGGCTCTACATGGCCTGGCGGGTGTGGTGCGAGGACAACGGGCACATGCCCGGAGCAAAGTCCTCATTCGGTCGGGATCTGCGTGCGGTGGCCCCGGATCTGCGCGATACCCAACCGCGCACCGGCGGTGTCAGGGTCCGTTACTACGAGCGGATCCGGTTGTGCAGTACAACCGACAATGCCGAATATCCTGTTCCACCTGTGCCACCGGACGAAACCGCTGGTCACGACCCCGCGGGTGGCACAGGACATCCTGTGCCAGAACCTGTGCCAGAACAGCCCATGTTCACCACCGCCGAACCTGGCACAGGTGACCCTGTTCCACCGGCCGAGGTAAATCCGCAGGTCAAAGCGGGTGGCACAGGTGGCACAGGGCAAACCCCATTTAAGGCACTACCAGGATCTGGCACCACCGACGTGGCCTGCTCGGTGTGCGCCGCACCGATACCCGAATCGCTGACATCGGCACGCAAACGAGGAACCTGCTCGCGCTGCACATCCACCGCCACAGCAAACGTATGCGTTCACTGCGGGCGTCGAGTCACCGCAGCCAGCCAGACCGACACCGAGGGCCGACCGGCTCACCTGTCGTGCATCACCGAGGCGGTGACTCTGTGAGCGCCGCCCGCCGCCTCAGAATCGCCCCCACCGCCGCCGAGGTCCTGGCCGACGAGATCAGCGCCATCTGCGAGCAGATCGACCGCCGCCTGGGCAACCCGCCCGGAACCGCCGAGGCAGGTCTGTACTTCTGGCTGTGGCCTCCGGGTGATCTGGATGCCGACGTGCTGACCGCCCTACACGCCGACGCCGTCACCTTCCTGCTCGACCTCACCACCAACCCGAAGGGAACCGCACCATGACCCCACCACCATCGCCCTCAGAACCCGACCGCGAGGCCGCGATCCACGCAGCCATAAGCGAACTCATCGCCCAGATCGAGCCGGCCTTCGAAGCCGTCGACCATCCCCGCAACGGGGAGAACAACCAGTACCACCGCGTCGTCGTCGACTGGTTCGGCTACGTCGAACCGTTCAACCCCGCCGCCGACTCGTGGCTGTCGATGCCGGTGCGCCTCGTGCACAGTGAGGTTGCCGGCTGGCATCTGGAAGTAGGAAACCTCGACTTCAACCGCGCCGATATCCGGTTGCTGCGCGCCGCGATCGCAGCCTACGACGCGGCCACCCGGCCAGCGGAGTCGCAGCAGTGAGCATCGTCGGCCTACTGCTGGCGGTCGGTGCCCCGGCCCTTCCGGGTGCGCGGTGCCGGGGGCGGGCGCACCTGTTCGATGAGCCCGAGCAGGGCGAGCCGGCCGAACTGGTCGAGCAGCGTCACGCCCAGGCCCTCGGGCTGTGCCGGCACTGCCCGGCGTTGACCGCCTGCGCGGCCTGGTTCGACACCCTGCCACCCCGCCAGCGCCCCGCCGGTGTGGTGGCCGGGCGCGCCTACCACCGCAACCTCCGAGACCTCCGAGTGAAAGTTGAGCAGCCGTGACCGACGACAGCAGCGAGCTAGAAGGGAACACCCCCTGACATGACCCACCTCGACAT
>JAKOYE010000206.1 GCA_029780675.1 Actinomycetes bacterium | reverse complement strand
CCAGGCCATCGGCGACGACGGGTCGTTGACGGTTGCGCACCAACGCAACGCCTTCACCATCACCTTGCCGGCCGACTATGTCCGCACCCATACCGAGCTCGGCTACGCCTGCACCATCCACACCGCTCAAGGGATCACCGCCGACGTCAGCCACACCCTGCTGACCGGCAGCGAGTCACGCCAGCTCGCCTACACCGCCGCTACCCGCGGCCGGGCCGGCAACCACCTGTATGTGCAGGCCGTCGGCGACGGCGATCCGCACAGCATCATCACCCCCCAGGCGACTCACCCAGCCACCGCCGGTGAGCAGCTGGAACAGATCCTGGCCCGCGACGAATCACCCCGCTCGGCCACGACCCTGGCCCGTGACCACACCGACCCGGCACACCTGTTGGGGCAGGCCACCGCCCGCTACGTCGACGCCCTCTACGTCGCCGGCGAAAACTTGCTCGGCGAACACGCCATGACCCGGCTGGACGCCGAGGCCAACCGTGTCCGCCCGGGCCTGACCGATGAACCGGCCTGGCCGACCTTGCGCGCACACCTGGTGCTGCTGGGCGCGCACGGCATTGACCCCGTGGCGTCGCTGACCGTAGCGGCGGCATCCCGCGAGCTCGACACCGCCGACGATGTCGCCGCTGTGCTGGACTGGCGCCTGGACGAATCCGGGCTGCGCAACGCCGGCGTCGGTCCCCTGCCATGGATCCCCGCCGTCCCCCCAGCTCTGGCCGCCGACGTGACGTGGGGCCCCTACCTGGCTGCCCGGACCCAGTTGGTGACGACTCTGGCCGAGCAGGTCGCAGACCGGGCCTGCTCCTCGCCGATCCAGCCCACCTGGGTCGACACCGGTGCCGCCGCACCGCCCCCGCAACTGGTCGCCGCCGTCGAGGTGTGGCGGGCCGCCGTCGGGGTAGACCCTGCCGATACGCGCCCCACGGGCGCACCTGCACTAGGCAAAGCCGCGGCGACTTATCAACGCCAGCTCCGTGCGGGGTTGACCGCGCCCCGGACCCCCGCAGACCAGGAATGGTCCTCGACGCTGGCCAGGATCGCCCCCCAGGTAGTTCGGGACCCGTTCATCGCCGTCCTTGCCGAGAGGCTGGCCGCCATCTCCCGCGCCGGCGTCAACGCCGCAGCCCTGGTTCAGGCTGCGGCCGCCCGGGGCGACCTGCCCGATGACCACGCTGCGGCGGCGTTGTGGTGGCGGATCAGCGCCCACCTGACCCCGGCTGTGGCGGCCTATGCCCACAGCGAGGACCTGGCCAGCGATTGGACACCGCGGCTCGACGAGATCGTCGGGGCCGGGCGGGCGGCCACGATCCGACACAGCCCGTGGTGGCCCACCCTGGTCACCACGGTCGACCACGCCCTGGCCCGCGGGAACAGCCTGCAGACCCTCCTGGCCGACGTGGACCTGTCCGGTCAGGACGTCGACGAGTGCCAGGCCCTTGTATGGCGGATCAGCCTGCTGTGTGACGACCCCGCATCGCACGACCCCTCCCCCGGTTGGGACGAGCTCGACCCGCCACCAGCGGACCTGTGGGACGACGTCGAGGTACCCGCGGACACCGCCACCTACGACCCCGCCGCGCCGTGGTGGCCGGAAGAGGACCTCGACCTCGAGTACCACGACGGTCCATCACCTGACGACGAGCTCGAGCTGACGCCGTGGAGCGACGACGCCTACCTGAGCCTGGCTGCGGCCCCCCGGCCGATCAGCCCGCTGTACCCCAGCGACGCCCAAATCGACCGCCAATCAGACCGCGCCTACGAGCAGGACACCGCGGCTGTCTCCCCCGAACGGATCGCCTCCCTCAACGCCGCAGCAACAGCCTTCTACCAAACCCGGCTGCCCGGGTCATGGGCGCAGCAGCACCTACAGCAACGCCTCGGCGAACAGGCCACCACAGACCCTGCGATCGGCGCCGGGTACGCCCCCGCCGGCTGGACCAACCTGGTGTCCCACCTGCGCCGCCAGGGCGTCAGCGACGAGGAAATGCTCGCCGCCGGCCTGGCCACCACCGCCTCCACTGGGCGGTTGATCGACCGGTTCCGTGATCGAGCAGTCTTCCCGATCACCCACGCCGGCCAGGTCCTCGGCTTCGTGGGGCGGCGCCACCCTGATCTCACCGATGAGGACCACGCCGGACCGAAATACCTCAACACGGCCCAGACCACTCTGTTCCGCAAGGGTGACCAACTGTTCGGGATGCGCCCGGACGTGATCGACGCAGGCGCCACCCCGGTCATCGTCGAAGGACCCATGGACGCCATCGCCGTCACCATCGCCGGGCAATGCCGCTACGTCGGCGTGGCCCCGCTCGGCACCGCCCTGACCGAGGAACAAGCCGACCAGCTCGCCCAGCTCGGCCGGCACCCGATCGTGGCCACCGACAACGACCTCGCCGGGCAGATGGCCGCGCACCGCGACTTCTGGCTGCTGGCCCAGCACGGTATGGACCCTGCGTTTGCCAGCTTCCCCGACGGGGCGGACCCCGCCGACCTTCTCACCAATCAGGGCGCCCATGCCCTCCTCGAAGCACTGGATGCGGCTACCCCGCTCAGCCAGGTCCTCCTGGCTGAGCGGGGTACCCACCTGACCGATGATGAAGGGATCAGTGCGGCGGCCGCCGTGCTGGCCGCCGCATCTCCTACCCGATGGGGCGACGGATGCCAGCAAGTGGCGACACATCAGCGCGCCCAGCTCGGGCAGGTCAGGTCTGCCCTGGCTCGCGCAGCCCGCGCCTGGTCTGCCGACCCCCGGGCGGTGGTCAGCGAGCAGCTCTCACAGATGACGCAGGTACGAGCCCGCATCGCTCAGGCTGCGGCCACGGCGACGACACCGCCAGAGCAGCGATGGATACCCCTAGCGGATCAGATCGACCCACGCCTGAGCCGACAAAGCGACTGGCCATCCCTCGCAGCCATGCTCCAGCAAGCCCACGACGCCGGCTTGGACGTCCCCCGCCTGACCGGCGAGCTCACAGCCGGACGTCCCCTGAACGAGCTACCCGCTCAGGATCTGCGCTACCGGCTGGTGGTGCACCTGCCCCTGGATGGCCTCTCCGGCGATGCGGCCACCCCGGCAAGTCCCCTAACGGGAGCCGAGCACCAACGCCGCTCCAACGAGGCCCGCTCGCACCGGCCCGACGGGCCGCGTCGCTGATACGTGTGCCTGTGGATGACAACCGCAGGCCCCGGTCCCGGCGCTAGCGTCGAAGGGCACAACGGACGAACTGGCGTGAGGGGGTGAGTAGCGCTTGGGCTTGTTAGTCGTTGCCGGCGTCCTCGGGCTGCTCATAGGGGCCCTGCAGCTGGCGAATCTGCGCCGGTTGGATTATCGACGTCCGGACGAGCGGCATCTGCCGGCGCCGGCGGACCCCTGGTGGGTAGTTCCTTCCACCTTCATAGCGATGACGCTGACCATGGCACGCGGTGACCCCGGTCATCCCTACGCGGCGTTGGTCGTCCTGCCCCTGGCTGTGACCGGCGCGTGGCTGTCCGCGGTCGACCTCGACGTGCGCCGTCTGCCCGACCGCGTCCTGATGCCGACTGCCGTCGCTACCGTGCTCGCCATCGCGGTGCTCACCCGTGTTGAAGGTGGGCACGTTGCGCTGTCCACCGCTGTCGGCGTAGGTCTTACCGGAGGTTGCCTGTGGGGCCTGCAAGCCATCAGCCGAGGAGGCCTTGGGTTCGGTGACGTCAAGCTGGGCGCTGTCGTGGCCGCCGCGACGTCGGCGATCTCGTTGAGCGTGTTGTGGTGGGCGCTGATGAGCGCCTTCACTCTGGCCGCAGCATGGGCGCTGACGACCCGACGCCATGACCTTGCGATGGGCCCCTGGCTGGTCGCGGGCGCCCTCTTCGCGTCGTTGGGGATTCCCTCATAGGCGCCCAAATCCAAGGACCACCAGACCTTCTGCGGCAGGATCGACCCCATGGCGACGTCGATTCACGAAGTCCTGGATGAGCTGAACAGACAGTCGTCGTCCAAGGCGGACAAGGGCAGCAAGCTGGAGCGCTTGATCGCGCAGTACCTGCGCACCGACCCGGTCTACGCCGACCAGTTCAGCGACGTATGGCTCTGGCAGGACTGGCCAGGACGTGGCGGCAAACACGACACCGGGATCGACCTGGTGGCAGTGGACCGCCTGACCGGTGGTCATGTCGCGATCCAGTGCAAGTTCTTCAACGCTCACTCGACGATCTCCAAGCCGGACATCGACACCTTCCTGTCGGCCTCGGGGAAGGAGGGCTTCACCCAACGGATCATCGTTTCGACCACGGATCGGTGGAACCCCCATGCCGAGGACGCGATCCAGGGTCAACAGATCCCGGTGCGACGCATCGGGCTAGCGGACCTGCAAGCCTCAACGATCGACTGGGACGCCTTCGACTGGGCCACCCCCGAGGTCCTACCCACCACCGGCAAGAAGGCCCTGCGCCCTCACCAGATCGCCGCGATCGAGGACGTCCGCCGGGGACTGACCGCCGCGGACCGCGGCAAGCTCATCATGGCGTGCGGCACCGGCAAGACCTTCACGTCGCTACGACTGGCCGAGCAGCTCGTCGGCGCCGGCGGGAACGTGCTGTTCCTAATGCCCTCGATCAGCTTGCTCTCCCAGACCTTGCGGGAGTGGTCTGCCGAGGCCGAGGTCCCGCTGACTCCTCTTGCGGTGTGCTCCGACCGGAAGGCGACCGCACGCTCCAAGGCCACCAGCGAAGACATCTCCGCCGTGGATCTTGCGCTGCCGTCGACCACGAACGTCGCGGTGCTGGCATCACGATGGTCGACGGCCGACGCTGACGCTTCAACGATGACGGTGGTCTTCGCGACGTACCAGTCGATCGACGTCGTCGCCCAGGCCCAACGTCAGGGTGGTCTGGCGCTGTTCGACCTCATCATCTGCGACGAAGCGCACCGCACCACGGGTACGACTCTGGCGGGCGAGGACGAGTCGGCGTTCGTGAGGGTGCATGACGCGGCATACCTCAAGGGGGCGAAGCGCCTGTACATGACGGCGACCCCCCGCATCTACGACGACTCCTCCAAAGCCAAGGCAGGACAAGCCAACGCGGTGCTGGCCAGCATGGACGACCCCGCGATCTTCGGCGAAGAGTTGCACCGGCTCGGGTTCGGCGAAGCCGTCGAGAAGGAACTGCTCACCGACTACAAGGTCCTCGT
>JAKOYE010000149.1 GCA_029780675.1 Actinomycetes bacterium | reverse complement strand
CATCTGCTGCGCTACCCACTGCCGGTGGCGTGGTCGGGCGAAGCGGATGTGGCGCTCTACCTGAAGGACGAGTCCACCCATGTCACGGGGAGCCTCAAGCACCGACTGGCCCGGTCGCTGTTCCTGTTCGGCCTGTGTAATGGCTGGATCACCCGGGAGACCACCGTGGTCGAAGCATCTTCTGGATCCACCGCGGTGTCGGAGGCCTACTTCGCAGCACTGCTGGGCCTGCCGTTCGTCGCCGTGATGGCCGCTTCAACGAGTCGCGCGAAGATCGCCCTGATCGAATCTCACGGTGGCCGTTGTCATTTGGTGGAGCGGGCCGCCGATGTGTACGACGTCGCCCAGCAGATCGCCGAGGACACCGGTGGCCATTTCCTCGACCAGTTCACCAACGCGGAACGGGCCACCGACTGGCGCGGTAACAACAACATCGCGGAGTCGATCTACGCCCAGATGCAGTGGGAGCGACATCCCGACCCGACCTGGGTGGTGGTCGGCGCCGGTACCGGCGGCACCAGCGCAACGATCGGTCGGTTCATCAGATACCGGCGGCGCAGCACCCGGTTATGCGTGGTGGACCCGGAGAACTCATCGTTCTTCCCGGCCTACGTGCAGCGCCGACGCGACGTTGCCACCGGCGCCTCGTCGCGGATCGAGGGGATCGGCCGACCGAGAGTGGAACCGTCGTTCCTGCCGGAGGTGATCGACCGGATGGTCCGGGTGC
Organism: Actinomycetes bacterium; assembly: GCA_029780675.1. Classification (GTDB taxonomy): domain Bacteria; phylum Actinomycetota; class Actinomycetes; order Mycobacteriales; family Mycobacteriaceae; genus Mycobacterium. The sequence goes on along the minus strand of JAKOYE010000149.1, from coordinate 4,928 downwards.
CCGATGCCGCGTCGATCGCGGCGGCCCACCAGGTCTCGCGCGTGATGGGCCGGCGGGTGGGGCCCTCGACCGGAACGAACGTCTGGGGCGCGTTCGGCCTGCTCGCGGAGATGGTCACCGCGGGGATGTCCGGGTCGGTGGTCAGCCTGATCTGCGACAGCGGCGAACGGTATGCCGACACCTATTACAACCGGGAGTGGCTCTCGCAGCGCGGTCTGGACCCCGGCAGCTACACCGATATCCTTCGGGAGTTCGAGCGGACCGGTTGCTGGCCGACGACCGAGAGCGTTGAGCGGTAGCCGTTTGGCTTCTCACGGTGGCTGTGCGATAGGCTAGCGACGCTTCACGCGGGGTGTGGCGCAGCTTGGTAGCGCGCTTCGTTCGGGACGAAGAGGTCGTGGGTTCAAATCCCGCCACCCCGACGCTGTGAATTGGTCCGGGCCCACAGGCCCGGGCCTTTATTTTTCGTTACTCGTTCTCGCGGTCCATGCCGTGGCGCCGACGAGAGCCGCCAGCGCGGCGACGACCGCGGCGATGATTCCCGGGTACTGGCCGTCGAGCCCGGTTTCGCTGACCTGCCGGAGCAGAATGCCGGCGAAGGCCCAGATCAGCACCAGCCCGTAGGCGACGTCGCGGTTGCGCACCAAGGTCAGAGTCCCGATCGCCGCCGCGACAAGCACCATGATCGCCGCCCACACCGCGGCAGGTAGTCCGAACCCGTCCCAGCGCCAACTGACCAGCAATACGGTCACGTTCGCGACCACCGCCACCGTCGTCCACCCGAAATACACGCTGAACGGCACGGAGACGAACCACCGTCGCCGACCAGTCGGGGTGGAGCGGCGGATGGTTGCGGTGATCAGGGCGAGGCACACCAGGATCGTGACGATCAGGACAGCGGACAGTGGGATCAGGTCGTAGTGCCAGGCGAATACCCACGCCGTGTTGGCGATCGAAGAAGCGGCGAAGAGCAGGCCGATCCGGTTCAGCAGTGCCCCTTCTGCGGGCGTCTCCGGCCCGGAGCGGAACAGCCCCCATTGGTAGAGGACGTGCGCCCCGAGGAACAGATAGATCACACCCCACACCGAGAAGGTGATCCCGGCCGGGGTGAACAGGCTCGGGTAGTCCGCTGACACATCGCCGGTGCGGCGGTTGTTCAACGGCAATGCGTTGGCAAGGTAGTTGACTCCGACCATCCCGAGATAGGTCAGGGTCACCAGAACTCGCACGGGAACGCGGTGGGTGTCCATCACCGTTCTCCTCACCTCGTCAGCGATCGGTGAGGTTCACCGTACCGGTCGTCCCGGACGGCACACAGGGGCGGAAGTGGCGGGTCTAGAGGCGGTCTTTGACCGCAGCGGACAGCCGGGCGCCATCGGCCTTTCCCGCCGCGATCTCGGCGGCGGCCTTCATCACCAAGCCCATCTGCCTGACCGAGGGACGCTCACCGATCGCCTCCGCGACCTGGGCGATCGCGGTGTCCACCACATCGGCGACCTCCGCATCGTTGAGCGGAGTCGGCAGGTACTCGTCGATGATCCGTGCCTCGGCGTGTTCCTCGGCAGCCAGTTCGCCGCGCCCATTCTGGGTGTAGATCTCGGCGGCCTCACCGCGCTTCTTCGATTCGCGAGCCAGTACCTTCAGGACTTCCTCATCGCTGAGGTCGCGGGCCTGCTTGCCGGCGACCTCTTCGCTCTGGATCGCCGCCAGCACCATCCGCAGAGTTGCCGTGCGCAGCTTGTCCTGACTTTTCATCGCCTCGGTGAGGTCGGACCGTAAGAGGTCCTTGAGTTCAGCCACGACCGCTCACGCTACCCGGTACCGGTGCGAATTACCCGAGACCCGGGCGCAATGCGGGGGCCAGGGCGCTCAGCGGAATGCGGGGTTGCACCGTTCCGCCGTTCATCGACCACTGGTAGGCCCCCGGAGTGAAGTCGATCGGGGTATCCCTGGCGACCGGGTAGTCGGGGAGATACAGGATCAACTCGTCAGGGGTCAGTGCCCATGCCTTGTACCCGCCGGAGAACACCTTGTCCGGGGTCCACCGCTCGGGGATGAAGGGGTAGGTGTTCGGCTGATGCGGTGGGAGGGCCTGGTCGAGTGCGGCCTGGATGAAGGGCGCACCGAGGGTGGGAATCGCCGCGACGTCCACCACATCGGCCAACTGAACCCGCTGTCCGGTCGCCTGGTTGAAGGAGAAGGTCCGGTAGGCGTCGTTGATCGCGGGGCCTTCGAGGCGGCCCGTGCTCTCCGAGTTGTACGTCTCGTGGAAGACCACGGTGCGGATGTTGCCGTGCTGGAACGTCTGGAAGTTCGCGTCGCCCCAACTGTGCTGGGCCATCCCCTGACCGAACTTCCGCCAGTTGTTCATCAACGTCGCCAGGTATTCGGTGAGGGCCGCGCCCATCACGGGGTCATCGACTTCGGCGGGGATCGCGATGTTGATCTCCCGGACCGCCCTGCGGTCGGACGTCACCGATGCGTGGCAGTACTGACCGTTCCACTGCCCACCGATCTGATCGCACAGGGCCGGCGCCGAAGCACTGGCAAGCGGCGCGTTGCCCACCTGAACAGCGGCGGCGACCAACACACCGGCGAGGGCCCTAATCCACATCAGCATCCGCCTTCTAGGGAAGTTCGACTTTGCTCGCCCGCCATTGCCCATCGACCATCTCCATCGTCATCTTCATACGACTGCGGTCGATACGGGGGTCGGGCAATTTGGTATTGGACACGGACTGGTCAACGAACAACAGCACGATCGCCTTGTCCTTCGACGCCTCCTGGACGGCGGACTCGATCACCACACCGTGCGCGGTGGCCTTATTCTCCACGAGGAGTTGACGCAGTTCGACACTGGACTGCGAGTACATGTCCTTGAACTCACCGGTGGCGCCGTCGAGAACTTGCTTGAAGTTGTCGTCGACCTTGTCCGAGTCGATGCTGGTGAGCACCTGGGCGTAGCTCACCGCCGCCCGCTGCGCCGCCTCGCGCGCCTCGTTCAACTGCCGCTGCTGGAAAACCATCCAGCCCAGCACACCGGTCGAGGCCAGCAGGGCCACCAGCACGACGCCCACCAAGATCTGCCGAACGTTGACGGTGCGGGAGGCCTTTCCGGCCGGCGCGGATCCCTTTTCCTCGGCAGCCTCCTCGGCGGCCTCCTCGGCGTCGTCGGTGGCGTCAGCCTCACCGGCGCTGTCGGCCGCGGTCACCGCCTCGTCCCCGGCGTCGAGCGCCTCGGTCTCAGCGGCAGCCTCAGTCTCAGCAGCGTCGGCAGCTCCGTCATTCGTCATGACAGGCATTCATGACAGGCAATGTCGTTCATCTCTTTCAATTCCTATCAGCGGGGCGGCTCGATGGGCAGCGTCGGCCCGCCATACGGCGTCGGGATGGAGTACTTACCCTCCGGCGTCGAGTCGGTCTGCTTGCCCAGGTCAGCCCCCGGAGGCGGTCCTGCCGTGTCGTCCCCGGCCGGCCGCGGAGCATTCTTGGCACCACGGATCAGCACGGCCGGATCGTCGTCGCGGCAGTAGGTGTACATGAAAGGCTCGGGGTAGTCCGCAGCCGACGGTGGGAGCCGCGGAGTGCCGTAGTCGCAGGTGTAGCGCGGGTAGATATCGCCGGTCATCCAGAACCCGTTGTCGTGGATGATGCTGCTGAAGGAGTCCAGCAGCGATCCGCGGTACGTGGGGAACAGCGCGTTGAGCGCCGGAACCCGCAGGTAGAGAAGCTCTGAGGTGGTGGCCAGGTCACCGAGCAACTGCACCATGGTGTCGGAGTTGTCGGCGAACAGATTGTCAGTGGCCGCCAGTGCCTTGGGCGCTTCCTGGGTCAAGGTGCGGAATCCGCCGGTCATCCGGTTGACTCCACCGAACACCTCGGCGAGGTTGGCCGTCGCGACCTTCATCCCCTCGTTCTTGTCGGCGAGCAACTGCAGGGTCACCCGGCTGGTGTTCAGCAGGCTCGTCGTCTGCGGCAGCACCCCGTCGAGTGCCGAGAGCAGGAACGTGCCGCCCTCGACGATGTCGGACAGCTTCTGCGGCCCGTCCTTGCTGATGCTGAGTTCCTTCTTGATCATCTCGAGTTTGTCGGTGTCGACCTGCTTGAGCATGCCGTCGGAATGACCCAGCAACTCCGCCAGCGTGACTGGGACAACGGTCTTGCCGAGCGCGAACGTCCCGCCGTTGCCCACGAACGGCGCCTCGCCGTTCCCGCCGTCGAAGTCGATGTATTGTTCGCCGGCCGCGGACAGCCCGGCAACCCGGGCCTTGCTGGTTTCCGAGAGCTTGACCGACGAGTCCATCCGAACCTGGGCATTCACCCCGGCCGGGGTCAGCGTCAACTGTTCGACCTTGCCGACCCGGACACCCCGCAGCGTGACGTCCTGATTGTTCATCAGCCCACCGGACGCGGGAAGTTCGACAGTGAACCGGTAGACCGAGGCCAACGGGTTCCAGCGCAGCGCCCCCAGCAGGACGTAGGTCACGCCCACCAGCAGGGTGACCAACAAGGCCAGAGCGGAGAGCAGGGTCTTATGGCGATGGCCGGTCTTGACCGCACCGACGATGCCGTTGGCGAGTGCTGCGATCACGACCCTGCTCCTGCCGGTGCCGGTGCCGGTGCGGGGGCGGGCCCGGGCAGCGGCGGGTTCACGAACTCACCGGGTGCCGTCGGCCCCGGGGGCGCTCCGTGTACCTCCCACTGTCCCGGCTCGGTCTGACTCGGCATGACCGGAACCTGCGGAACGTTGGGACCGCGCCCGACGACCCGCTCCTGCAGCCGGAACAAGGTGTACTTGAACGAGCCGATGAGTTGGTTCCACGTGGACCATTTCGGACCGTGGAATCCAGGGTCGCCGGGGAATCCGATATCCGGAATGTGGCCGAGGACCAGTCGGTCGATGCTGCCCTTCACCGAGATCGCGTTGC
>JAKOYE010000189.1 GCA_029780675.1 Actinomycetes bacterium | reverse complement strand
TGCGTCATAGCGCCGCCAGTCGGGCATGTGGGGCGTGGCTGACGCTCAGGCGGATCGGGTGATCTCGTGCTCGACGGCGCGGCGGATCCATGCCGAGACGGATCGGTCGTCGGCCTCGGCTCGCTTCTTGATCTCGTCGAGGAGCTCGGGCGGGAACCGGACCGGAATCGGCGCGGTCAGCCGCTTCGTGCGTCGGCGGGGAGGGCCCTGTGGTTCCTGGTTCTCGGGTTGGGCGTAGAAGTCGTACTCCTGCTCGGGAGACAATGGGTCAGTAGTCATCACGGTCCCTTCGGTAGGTAGCGGCAAGGCCCGAAGAAGCCTCGTAGCAGCCGATCGGCCGGCACTTGCTCGGATCGCCCGATCGCGAGGGTGCGATCGGCACGATCAGGACGGTGCCTGCCACCTCGGCCACCATCAGATAGTGCGCCGGCGGCTTGGCGGGGTAGAAGAGCGGATCGTTGACCCAGACGTCGTAGACGTCGTCAAGGCCGAGGTGCGGGTGCTTGAACAGGTGCGTGGCCTGGGCGTCGATCTCGAACGGGTTCTGCTCATCGAGTAGGTCTAGATCGAGCAACTCCGCCACGGCTCAATCGTATACCAAACGACTACACACTTGGTAGGGCGTCGCCAAGGCAAGAGGCGCTGCACACCGCCGGGTGTCTCCGCAGGGTGGATCAGGTGCCGTGGCTTGGTTCTTGTTTCCTGTGGTGCCAGCCGGCGAGGAGTTGGTCGATGGCGTCGTGGACGAGCTGGTCGGCTGTGGCGGGTATGGAGGCTGGTAGTTGCCCGAAGGCGGAGAGGCGGGAGATGCCGTAGACCGTGGACCAGGTCACGGCGGCCCGGCGCAGGGTCTCGCCTTCGGTGGTTCGGCTGGGTTGGCAGTCGGCGATGGTGTCGTGGAGCAGGTTCCAGTACTCGATCGCGGCCTGTTGCAGCAGGGGGTGGTCGGCTTTGGCGACGGTGGGCCCGTTGGCGAGGTCGTGCACATGCGGGTGTTCGCGGATGAAGGCCAGGTAGGCATCGGCCAGGGCGTGCAGGCGGGCTGCCGGGTCGTCAGCGGCCGCCGAGATCGCGGCTCGTGCCTGTCGTGTCGCCTGGGCCATCCCGGCCCCGGCCACGGCGGCCAGGAAGCGTTTGCGGCTGCCGAAGTGCACGTAGGGCGCCTGGTGGCTGACTCCGAGCTCTTGGGCGATCTGGCGCAGGCTGAGCTGCTCGGCGGGGGTGTCGGCCAGCCGTGCCAGGGCGGCCTGCAGCAGCCGGTCCTGCAGCCGGTCCACGTCGGGGGACACTGCTGCGGTCATGGGGTCCCGCCTTTCTCTTGACAGCGTCAACATAGCGTGGATACTCGTGGTTGACAGCGTCAACAAGGAGGATGGCATGGACGAGCGACACATCATCGAGACCACCGTCGGACCGCTGGCGGTACGGGTGGTCGGCGAGCACCCGGCCACGGCGGTGCTGTGGCCGAGCCTGTTCATGGATGGCCGGTCCTGGGACCGGGTCCTTCCGCATCTCGTACAGGACCGGCGTCTGGTCATCATCGACGGGCCCGGACACGGCGGCAGCGGCGACCCCGGCCACCGCTATACCGAGCTTGACTGCGTGAGCGCCGCGCGGCAGATCTTGAACCGGCTGGCGCCGACCGGCCCGGTGGACTGGGTGGGTAACGCCTGGGGCGGGCACGTCGGCCTGCAGCTGGCCGCCGCCCACCCCACCCAGTGCCGCAGCCTCGTCGCCCTGGGAACACCGATCGCGGCCTTGACGCGGGCGGAACGGCGCCGGACCTACCCCCTGCTGGCCATCCACGGAGTGCTCGGCCCGATCGAGCTGGTCCTCTCGGGGGTCACCGAGGTTCTGCTCTCCAGGCACACTCGAGCCAGCGACCCCGACGCCGTCGCTCTGGTCCGCGACAGCCTCACCCGCGCCGACCGGCGCATGCTCCGCAACGCCGTCCGGTCGATCTCGCTGAACCGCCAGGACCTGACCAGCCGGCTGCCGCTGATCGCGGCGCCGACCTTGATCGTCACCGGCAGCGACCACGCCGGGTTCACCCCCGTCCAGGCCCGAGCCGCCGCGCGTCTCATCCCGAACGGACACGCCGCCATCGTGCCCGACGCCGCCTACATCGTGCCCCTGGAGGCACCCGAGACCACCGCCACCCTCATCCGCGACTTCTGGGCCACCAGCACCAGCGCGCCTGAGGAGCCACCGCGCGCGGGGGCCGACCCCCTCGAGCGCACCCTCTGAGATGACCGATGCGCCGCCTCGACACCCCCACCCGGACCCTTCCCGGGCGAGTGCGGACCTTCCCGGGCGGGCTGTCCGTGGGCGGCGCGGCCGTCATCGCCTGGCTGGGATTCCTGGTGCACAACGTCGCCGACCTGCCTGACCAGACGCTGCTCAGCCCCGAGACTCTCTGGCCGAGCCTGGTCACCGCAACACTGGTCGTCCTCTACGCGGCCGGGGCGGTACGCGTCGCCGGGACCGGCCTGCTCACCTGGGCTGTGCTGAACATCGCCGGCGGAGCGTTGAGCGTCCTCCCGCTGCCGGTGCTGCCGTTCACACCGGAACAGAGCCTGCGCCACTACTCCTTCCACGTCCTCTACGCCGCCACCCAGGTCCCCCTGCTCGTGATCGCCTACCGCCTCACCACACACCCGACGCCCGACCATTGACGCACCGGCACACTGAGCCCGGCAAAGACCGCCGTCACCCCTCCAACTGCCGCTGAAGGTAGGTGTTCCCTACCGCCGGCAGCTGTCCGGTCGGGGACGTTTCTGGTGTCCGCGTGCGGGAGTATCGGCCGAGTGGGATGCTCCCAGTGTGGGCGAGCAGGACTGGTGGCGGGATCAGGAGCCGCCGGATGCTGACCCTGACGGTTGGGACTGGGATCGGGACGCGTGGATCTCGGGGAGCCACATCGGCGCCCTCCCCGTTCCCGGACCGGCCGAGGGTGGGCTGGTTGCGCGACTGTTCTTCCGAGCCCTCATCAGTGACGTCGACCTGGTCCTCAACGACGTCCAGCTGGCGGCCGCGTGGTCGCAGTTCGACCGCTGCCTCTTCCGTCAGCGGGTGCGGCCAGTACTCAATGAGTACGGTGTGGCGGCCCAAGGGTCGTTCGGGATCCGGCCGACGCTGTACCGCGACTGCACGTTCGAACGCGTCAGGTTCAAGCAGCTCGGCGGCTTCGACATGGACAGCGCCCGCTTCGAACGCTGCACGTTCATCCACTGTCGCTGGGAGGGGCACTTCGCCACCGAGGCCGACCTCATCGACTGCGTCTTCGTCGGTCGGATGAACGGCTGTACCTGGTCCGGGCACGGACCAGACGGTCAGGGACCCTCGCGTCGCAACGTCATCGAAGGCAACGACTTCACGGCAACACAGTTCACGGCCAACGTGGGCTGGCGGCAGGACTTCCCGATCTACGCGCAATCCTGGCCCCCGGACTACCTTCCCGTGATCGACGGGTGACCGACAAGCAGTGCTCCACCCGCAGGCGGGTCGGCTCCCGGCTGCTCGGCAGCGCTCTCTCCTCATCACACTCGAGACTGACAGCTGAGTCTTTCCGCCGGGTGCGGACCGAGCTAGTTTCTGCGCAGGCAAGGTGACTGTGACAGGTTGGTTTGGCCCCACTGTGACGGTCTGATCTGGCCCCACGGGCGACGCGCCGGGGTGGTTGTGACGGTTTGATCTGGCCCCACCTGAGCCTGAGTTCCATCGGCTGGTTCTCGAGGCACAAGGGGTTGGGTCGGGATGGGGTCACGTGTGGATGTCTTCGCTGCGATCCGCCGGGACGCGCGGGTGAAGGAGCTCTCGATCCGGGAGCTCGCGCGCCGGCATGGTGTGCATCGGCGAACGGTCCGTCAGGCGTTGACGTCGGCGGAACCACCGCCGCGGAAGCGGCCGGTGCGGTCCTCGCCGCGGCTGGAGCCGTACAAGGCGGCGATCGACGCGATGCTGATCGCGGACCTGGACGCGCCCAGGAAGCAGCGGCACACCGCCACCCGGATCCTGGCCCGCCTGGTCGAGGAGCACGACGCGACGAAGCTGTCGTACTCCACGGTGCGGGACTACGTGCGGGGTCCGCCGGGCCGAGATCGACCTCGAGGCCGGCCGGCGGGTGGAGGCGTTCATCGCCCAGGACCACGCGCCTGGGGTGGAGGCGCAGGTCGACTTCGGCGAGGTGTGGGTCGTCCTGAACGGGGTGCGCACCAAGTGCTTCCTCTTCGTGTTCTGGCTGGCCCACTCCGGCAAGGCGATCCACCGGGTCTACCCAACCCAGGCGCAGGAGGCCTTCCTGGAAGGGCACATCGCCGCGTTCGAGGCGATCGGCGGCATCCCGAGCGGGCACATCAAGTACGACAACCTCAAGGGCGCCGTCTCTCAGGTCGTGCACGGCCCCGGCCGTGCGAGGGTGGAGAACGAGCGGTGGGTGCTGTTCCGCTCCCACTACGGCTTCGACGCGTTCTACTGCCAACCCGGGATCGAGGGCGCCCACGAGAAGGGCGGCGTGGAGGGTGCGGTCGGCTGGTTCCGGCGCAACCACCTCACCCCGATGCCCGAGGTGACTGACCTGGACGAGCTCAACGCGAAGATCCAGGCATGGGAGGCCGCCGACGACGCCCGCGTCATCAGCGGCCGGACCGAGCCGGTCGGTGCCGCGTTCGCGCGGGAGCAGCCGCTGTTGGCAACTCTTCCGGGCGAGGGGTTCGACCCGGGCACGGTGCTGCACCCGCGGGTGGACCGCTCCTCGATGGTCACGGCGCGGATGGTGAAGTACTCCGTCCCGGCGCACCTGATCGGGCGCCGGGTCCGGGTCTCGCTGCGCGCCTCCCAGGTCGTCGTCTTCGACGCCCGCACCGTCGTCGCGGTCCACCCCAGGGTCGCCGCCCGCACCGGGCACCGTCTCGTCCTGGACCACTACCTCGAGGTCCTGCGGACCAAGCCCGGCGCCCTGCCCGGCTCCACCGCCCTGGCGCAGGCGCGTGCCGCCGGCACCTTCACGGCGGCGCACGAGGCGTTCTGGGCCGAAGCGCGCAAGGTCAACGGCGACGCCGACGGCACCCGCGAGCTGATCGAGGTCCTCCTGCTCCACCGCAGCATGCCCACCGAGCAGGTGGTCGCAGGGATCCGCGCGGCCTTGACCGTCGGCGCGGTCTGCGCCGACGTCGTCGCCGTCGAGGCCCGCCGCCACGCCACCACCGCCGACAGCCCGAGCGCCAACGGTGGGGCCAGCGCGGGCCGTCAACTCGTTGCGCGCGACGAACACCGTGAGCAGCGAGTTGTCAGCCTGACCCAGCGCCGCCTCACCGACCCGGCCGCGGTCATCGCCGGCCTGCCCCCGGACACCCGGCCCCTGCCCTCGGTCGCGGCCTACGACGAGCTCCTCCCACGACGAAGGACCGTCCCCACCGATCAGGAGGCACAGGTGAGCACCCGATGACCCCCATCACCAGCAGCTCGCCGACACCGGTCGCGCACACGCTGCGCCGCCGGCGCGGCCTGACCGAGGAGGCCGCCGCGGCCGCGGTCGACCAGGCCTGCCGGCGGCTGCGGCTGCCGACCATCCGCGCCCTCGTTGACCAGACCGTGACCGCCGCGACCCAGGAGCAGTTGACCTACCAGGGCTTCCTGGCCGAGCTGCTGCTGGCCGAGGTCGACGAACGCGACCGCCGCTCCACCCTGCGCCGGGTCAAGGCCGCCGGGTTCCCCCGCGAGAAGTGGCTCGGCGACTTCGACATGGCCGCCAACCCGGCCATCAACCCCGCCACCATCAACGAGCTCGCCACCGGCGACTGGATCCGCAAGGGCGAACCCCTGTGCCTG
>JAKOYE010000177.1 GCA_029780675.1 Actinomycetes bacterium | reverse complement strand
GAACCAGGTCGCCGAGGGCGTCAAAGCCTCCAGCGTGATCATGGAGTTCGCCGACAAGTACGGACTGCACATGCCGATCGCCCGCGAGGTCGACGCCGTGGTCAACCACGGATCCACCGTCGAGCAGGCCTACCGCGGCCTGATGGCCGAGAAGCCCGGCCACGAGGTCGACGGCACCCGGTTCTGATCGGGCCGTTCCGGGCGGGCCGTTGTGAACGGCCCGTCCGGCGGATCTTCCGACCGGGCCGCTCGGGACCCGTCAGCCCGGCGGCAGTCCGGGCAGCAAAGGACTGCCGCCCTCGGGGCGGGCCAGCAACGGCATCACATCGTCGATGAACGTGCCCGCCGGGCTGACCATGAAGCCGACCTGGTCACGGCTGTTGACGCACGCCACCACGCCGGTGCCGTCCACCCCGCAACTGATCTCCCGGAAACTAAGCCGGGTGTTGGGCGGCAGTGCCTTGATCTCGCCCTCCGGAGCCGAGAACGGCCGGTCGGTGGTGGAGAAGGCCGGCGGACCCGACGGCCCGGCACTGACCAGGTTGGCCCCCTCCGGCGCCCCGGGCAGTGCCCCACTGCACCCGTAACTGACGGTCTGCTTGTTGATCACACAGACCACCCCCACCGGACCGGCGAAGGCGTACCAGTTGCCGTCCATCATCGTGTAGTCGACCGGACTGATCGGGGCGAACGACACGACATCGGGCAGCGGTGGCGGAGGCGGAGGTACGGGCGTCTGCCCCGGGTCGGCCGAGGCGACTCCGAATCCGCCCACCACGGCACTACCAGCAGCAACAGCGGTCACAGTGGCACGCAGAAGCCACGTTCTCAACATCACATAACCGTACCGAACGACAAGAACTACTCGCTGTGACGTTTCAAATCGCGGTGGAGGCCGTAAACTGAGGCTGTCATACGCACACCCTGAGAACATGGGAAGGCTCCACATCGTGATCCGGTATGTCAGACCCGCAGCGCGCGCCGGCGCGACGGCGGTCGTCGCTGCCACCGGGCTCATGGCTCTGGCCTCGACCGGCCAGACCCCCTCAGGCTTCGTACCCGCGAGTCTCGGCGGCCCGCTGGGGTTGTTCGACTCCTCCGCGGCGACCGCGATGAACGACGTCGTGATCATCGGCGACGGCCCGACTGACGCCAAGGAACTGGCCACCCTTCTGGAGACCGCCGGACCCATCACCAGCACCCCGTCGGCGCCCCTGCAGGCGACCTTCGCCCCGGGCACGCTGCCCAACACCGCCGAACTGAGTGTCGCCCCGGCCCCCGGAGTCGCCAGCGCACCGTCCCACGACCAGTCGCTGTCGCTGAAGCCGGTACTGGACGGGCAGGGCCGGGTGGACTGCAGCAAAGCCGTCAGCTGCAAGACCGATCCGCAGACCAACATCACCACCGTGACCTACCCCGATGGCGTGGTCGCCTTCGTTCAGCAGATCAACGACCTGACCCTGGTGGCCTACAAGGCCGTCGGCGAGGTCATTTCCGACGGCCTCGGAGCCTTGCTCCCCAAGCCTCCCGCGCCCCTGCCGGCCGCCGCACAGGCGCCCACTCCCCCGCCGGTGATTGCCGCGGCACCCGTCTCGCCCGCTCCGGTCGAGACCCCGGTGCTCGATGCCCGGTCGGATTCCGCCCCGGTATCGGCTGGACCGGTCGCGCCGACGGCTCCCGCGGCCCCAGACTTCACCGCCAGCACCGTGCGCCCACAACTGACCATCTCCAACCCGCCGTCCGACTTTAACCCGGGCCGGCCCGGACCCGATGACGCGGGAACCGCGAAGCCGGGCGGCCCGGTCGGCGCGGTCAAGGATGCCGTCGGATCGGTCGTGGACGCGGTGGCGGGCGCGGTGGGCAAAGTCATCGGCCCAGGCGCGGTCACCGAGAAGACCGACCCCTCCGTCAAGGTCGATAAGTCGGAGAAGTCGCAGAAGTCCAGCGACACCTCCGCTGGTGGCGACGAGTAATCCGCCTCGCGTCGCACCAGCGACTAATTCGCCCTCAGTCGGCGTCTGCGCCCGAACCGCGCCTAGCGCCCGGCCATCCTCTCCAGTCGCGCAATCCGGTCCTCGATGGGCGGATGCGTGGAGAACAGCTTGCCGATCTTCTCCCGGGAGCTGAACGGGCTGGCGATCATCAGGTGCGCCTGATCGGCGAACTGCGGGGCGGGCGGCAGCGGCGCCCGCTCCACTCCCCCGCTGATCTTGCGCAGCGCGGAGGCCAACGCCAGCGGGTCCCCGGACAGCTCCGCGCCGGATGCGTCGGCCTGGTACTCGCGGGTGCGGGACACCGCCATCCGGATGACGCTGGCCGCGATCGGACCGAGCACCGACACCAGGATCATGGCCAGCGGATTCACCCCGCCGCCCTGCCGGTTCCCGCCGAACGCCCCGGCGAACATCGCCATGTTGGCCAAGCCGGTCACTACCGATGCCAGCGCGCCGGCGACACAGGAGATGAGGATGTCCCGGTTGTAAACGTGGGAGAGCTCATGGCCGAGGACCGCCCGCAATTCCCGCTCGTTCAGCAGGTTGAGAATGCCGGTGGTGCAGCACACCGCGGCGTTGCGCGGGTTGCGTCCGGTGGCGAAGGCATTGGGGTTGGTGGTGTCGCTGATGTACAACCGCGGCATGGGCTGGTGCGCGGCCGTCGCCAGTTCCCGCACCATGGCGTAGATCTGCGGGGCCTGTACCTCGGTGATCGGCTGCGCCCGCATGGCCCGCAACGCGAGCTTGTCGCTGTTGAAGTAGACGTAGACGTTCACCCCCACGGCCATCAGCACCGACAGCCACAGCACCGACCGGTTCCCGAACAGGGAGCCGATGAAGACGATGAGCGTGGACATCCCGATGAGCAGTAGGAATGTCTTCATCCGGTTGGCGGTCGGATGCCAGGTCATCGCATGCCTCCTAGGAGCGTGTCTTCGGCAGAGTAACGACTCGACAGGGGGCGCGGGTTCCGGATCAGCTAACCGTGCCGGTTGACCGTGTAGTCGACCAGCGAAGCCAGCGCCCGGCGGCCCGGGACGTCGGGCAGGCCGTCCAACTCGGCGCGAGCCCGTTCGGCGTACTCCTGAACCGTGGCCTTGGCGGCCGCGATCCCGCCCGACGAACGCAGCAGGGCCAACGCCTCGGCGACCTCCGCGTCGCTCTCCACCGGCCCCTGAAGAAGTTCCCGCAGCCGATCGGCACCCGGTCCGGTCTCGGTCAGCGCGTAGAGCACCGGCAGGGTGTGCACACCCTCACGCAGGTCGGTGCCCGGGAGCTTTCCCGACTCGTCGGGGTCGCTGTCGATATCGATGATGTCGTCGGAGATCTGGAACGCGGTGCCGACGATCCCGCCCAACCGGGCCAGCCGAGCGATGTGGTCGTCGGTGGCACCGGAGAAGGTGGCGCCCAACCGGCCGGACGCGGCGATCAGGCACGCCGTCTTCTCCGACACCACCCGCAGGTAGTGGTCGATCGGGTCGACGCCGGGGGCCGCGCCCTTGGTCTCGCGCATCTGGCCGGTGACGAGTTCGGCGAACGTCTCGGCGATGATCCGCACGGCATCCGGTCCCAGCGAGGCCACCAGCCGGGAGGCCGTCGCGAACAGGTAGTCGCCCGCCAGGATCGCGATGTTGTTGCCCCACCGGGCGTTCGCCGAGGTCGCGCCGCGCCGCACCTGGGCCTCGTCCATGACGTCGTCGTGATACAGCGTCGCGAGGTGGACCAGTTCGATCACCGCGCCCGCGACCGTCACCTGCCAGGCGTCGGGTTCCGGACCGACACTGGCGCTGAGCACGGTGAACAGCGGCCGGAAGCGCTTGCCGCCCGCCTCGAAGAGGTGCAGCACCGCCTCGGTCATGAGCTCGTCCCCGGCACGCAGTTCGGTGGACATCAGCTCTTCCATCCGCGCTACCGCGGCGCGAACGCTCTCGGCGAATTCCGCGTCTCCGAGGTCGACGCCCGCTACCACGCTCGCCGGTGTACGCACAATGCCAACATACTGGTAACCATGCACAGTGACGCCGCCGAGGTCACCCGGCAGCGGCCCGGGGTCCACCATGACGTGGTCGTCGTCGGGGCGGGCCCGTCAGGTTCGGCCGCCGCCGCCTGGGCCGCCCGCGCGGGCCGGTCCGTACTGATGATCGACGCCGCCGAGTTCCCCCGCGACAAGGCCTGCGGAGACGGACTGACCCCGCGGGCGATCGCCGAGCTCCGGCGGCTGGGGCTGGGTGACTGGCTGGACAGCCGGATCCGCCACCACGGCCTGCGGCTGGCCGGCTTCGGCGCGTCGGTTGAGGTGCCCTGGCCGGGTCCGTCATTCCCCCCGGTGAGCAGCGCGGTGCCGCGCACCGAACTCGACGACCGCATCCGCAAGGCCGCCGAGGACGCCGGGGCCGCCATGCTGCTGGGCAGTAAGTGCGTCGACGCCGTCCGGGATTCGGCGGGCCGGGTCACCGAGGTGGTGCTGGCCGACGGCCGGCGGGTGGGCTGCCGCACCCTCATCGTCGCCGACGGCGCCCGATCCCCGCTCGGCCGGGCGCTCGGCCGGACGTGGCATCAGGACACCGTCTACGGGGTGGCGGCGCGGGGCTACCTGGCCTCACCGCGCGCCGATGAACCGTGGATCTCCTCGGACCTCGAACTACGTGACACCGCCGGTCAGGTGCTGCCGGGGTACGGGTGGATCTTCCCGCTGGGCAACGGCGAGGTGAACATCGGCGTCGGGGCGCTGGCCACCGCCAAGCGGCCCGCCGATATCGCCCTGCGGCCGCTGATCAAGCACTACACCGACCTGAAGCGGGACTCGTGGGGGTTCTCCGGCCCACCGCGGGCCGTCGCCTCCGCGCTGCTGCCGATGGGCGGGGCGGTCTCGGGGGTCGCCGGACCCAACTGGATGCTGGTCGGCGATGCCGCCTGCTGCGTCAACCCACTCAACGGCGAGGGCATCGACTACGGCCTGGAAACCGGACGACTGGCAGCCGAGTCGCTGGACGAGCCCGACCTGCAGCGGGCCTGGCCGGCACTGCTGCAGGCGCACTACGCGCGTGGTTTCTCGGTGGCCCGGCGGCTGGGCCTGCTGCTGACCCTGCCCCGGTTCCTGCCGCTGACCGGGCCGGCGGCCATGCGATCGGCGACGCTGATGGAGATCGCCGTGCGGGTGATGGGCAATCTGGTGACCACCGAGGACACCGACCTGGTGGCCCGGGCCTGGCGACGGGCCGGCGGGCTGTCCCGGCTGGCCGATCGCCGGAAACCATTCAGCTGAGTCACCTCGATCCTTCAATTTCGGCGCGCTTTCGAGCGGCTAGCGCACGTTTGCGCGCCGAAGTTTCGGGTCAGGCGGGCTTGACCGCCGCATGGAGGGCGACGATGCCGCCGGTGAGGTTGCGCCAGCGGACCTGCTCCCAGCCCGCCGACTCGATTCGCGCCGCCAATTCGGGTTGGTCAGGCCAAGCCCGGATGGATTCGGCGAGGTAGACGTAGGCCTCGGGGTTGCTCGACACGGCGGTCGCCACCCTGGGCAGCGCCCGCATCAGATACTCCTTGTACAGGGTGGCGAAGCCCGGGACCGTCGGCGTGGAGAACTCGCACACCACCAGCCGTCCGCCGGGTCTGGTGACCCGGGCCATCTCGCGCAGTCCGGCCACGTGGTCCACGATGTTGCGCAGCCCGAAACTGATGGTCACGGCGTCGAAAACCCCGTCGGCGAACGGCAACCGGGTCGCGTCGGCGGCGATCTTCGGGACCGGTCGACTCGCGCCCGCCCGCAGCATGCCCACCGAAAAATCCGCGGCCAGACACGTCGCACCGGATCGGGCCAGTTCCACCGTGGACACCGAGGTGCCGGCCGCGAGATCCAGGACCAGGTCCGTCGGCCGCAGGTTCAGTGCCGACCGGGTGGCCCGGCGCCAGTAGCGGTCGCGCCCACCGGACAGCACCGTGTTGGTGATGTCGTAACGGCGGGCCACGCCGTCGAACATCGACGCAACGTCGCGGGGGTCCTTGTCCAGGGACGCGCGGCTCACCCGAGCGACGCTACCGGGGTCGTCACGCTCCGCGAGCCTCGGCGTCCAGCTGGATCGCCCGGCGGGCCATCCGCTCGCTGAGGTGGATCAACCGGTCCTCATGGCCCGCGGGCATCGTGTAGGCCAGCTGGCGAAGTTCGATGGCGAAGCCCTGCAACTCCTGCCTCGAGAAACGATCCTTCATAGCGCCACCCCAATCCTCGGTAACATGTCGTTAACGGAAACGAAACACGTTGCGCGCCATTGCATTCTGCGCTTCGCTACGCAGACCATTCTGCACTAGTCAAGCGCCGACACCAAGGCCCATTAGGAACATCACAGGGATGTTCAGCTAACGTTCAGCGATCCGTCGCGTTCCAGTCGCACCAGCAGCGCCAGGATCAGCCCGCCCACCAGAGCGCCCACCACCGCGACCGAGCCGGCCGGCACGATCGCCAGCGAGGCGTTGCGGCCCTGCACCCGCACCAGGTTCGGGTCGGTCCGGTCGTACTCGACGTAGATCCGCATCCCGTCGGCGAGCTCGGACGGGTAGAGCACGCCGAGTTCGGGCCGGTAGGTGACCCGGTCCGGCGTGACGAACTCGATGGTCGATCGACGCGGCCCGGCGGAGAGCACGACGGCCTCGGCCACCCCCATGTTGGCTTCGATCTGCTGGTCGTTGCGCCAGGCCCCGGCGACCAGGAGCACCGACTGAAGCACCATGACGACGATGACGATCCACACCGCGGTCTTCGCCCAGCGCAACGCGCGTCGCCGCGGGGTGTCCGGAACGCCCGCCTGACGGCGCGGCAGCGCGGCGGACACTGCGTCCTGAAGTCCCCCGGTCACCGCGCGGGTCTTGGCGCTGAACCCGGCGCCGGCGTTGGCGCTGGTTTTGCCGCCGGTCACAGGGCTGCGCGGATCGCCGCGTGCAACCGCCGCAGCGTGGATCGGTCGGCCTTGACCTCGAGCACCTGGATCCCCCTGTTCGGCTCGGCCAGTGCCGCCGCCACCTGGTCGGCCTCGATCTGGCGGGAATCGACGTGGTAGGCCCGGCACAGCGCGCCGACGTCGACGTCGTGCGGTGTCCCGAAGACCCGCGATGACACCGCGGAGAACCGCGGGTCACCCTGCTCGAGCAGTTCGAAGATCCCGCCGCCGTTGTCGTTGGAGACCACGATCGTCAGGTCCCGCGGGCTCGGCTCGGTGGGTCCGATCAACAGCCCGGAGGCGTCGTGGACGAACGTCAGATCGCCCAGCAACGCCACCGTGCGGCCCGGTCCGGCACCGGTGGCCGACTCCGCGCCCAGCGCCGCACCGATGGCGGTGGACACCGTTCCGTCGATACCGGCCACCCCCCGGTTGGAGCGCACGGCGATGCCGTCGGGGCTGAACCCCACGAGGGCGACATCGCGCACCGGGTTGGAGGCACCCAGCACCAACTGGTCCCCCGGCCGCAGGGCGTCGACCACCGCGGCCGCCACATGCAGTCCGGTGGCCAGCGGATGGGCGGCCAACTGCTCGCGGACCGCGGCGTTCACCCGGGCATGGGCCGCGGCGCACCGGTTCAGCCAGTCCGCGCTCGGTTCCCCGAGGACCTCGGCGCGGGTGCCGGTGGCTGTCGAGTTGCCGGACACATCCGGCCAGCGCGGCCCGGTGGTCAGCGCGAACACCGGGATG
>JAKOYE010000153.1 GCA_029780675.1 Actinomycetes bacterium | reverse complement strand
CGAACGACACGATCTGGGTTAATTCACCGAGATGACCGGGGGCGAACGGACCCGCCGGCACCTTGGCCGGGCCAGCGATGGCAGACTGAACAGACAGCGGAACTCCCTGGTGAGACGGGCGTCTTGCGAGGACAACCCATCAATACCGGGAGTTCCGCTGTCTTACATGAACCCGACACCGTGTGTCACACTTGCCCCACCAGTCACACCGCTAACTGAGCGGCATTGGGGCTAGGCCTGCTGACCCACTACATGCCGGCGCACTACGCGGCCGGCTGGTGGATGGACTCGTCGACCTCGCTGGCCGAGGCGGAGGAGGCCACCTATGCGCTGTTCCGCGAACTGAAGTCGGTGGCGCTGACCCGCAACGTGCTGCTGCCGGTGGGAACCGACTACACCCCGCCGAACGCGTGGGTCACCGAGATCCACCGCGACTGGAACGCCCGCTACTGCTGGCCGCGGTTCGTCTGCGCCATCCCGTCGGACTTCTTCGCCGCGGTGCGCGCCGAACTCGCCGAGCGCGGCGAGCCGGCCTCCCCGCAGACCCGGGACATGAACCCGATCTACACGGGCAAGGACGTTTCCTACATCGACACCAAACAGGCGAACCGGGCCGCCGAGGACGCGGTGCTCGGTGCAGAGCGGTTCGCGGTGTTCGCCGCGCTGCTCGGCGGGTCGAGTTACCCGGAGGCGGCGCTGGCCAAGGCGTGGGTGCAGTTGGCGTGGGGCGCCCACCACGATGCCATCACCGGATCGGAGTCCGATCAGGTCTACCTGGACCTGCTGACCGGGTGGCGTGACGCCTGGGACCTGGGGCGGGCAACGCGATCGGCTGCGCTGGAGGTGCTGTCCGCCGCGGTGGGTGGCTCGGATCGTTCGGTGGTGGTGTGGAACCCGTTGTCGCACAAACGATCCGATGTGGTGACCGTCCGTCTGGATGAGCCGGTCGTCGGAGTGCGGGTGCTGGACTCCTCCGGCGCCGAGGTGCCCGCCGTGATCGAGGACGACGGGTGGTCGGTCAGTTGGCGGGCCACCGACGTCGGATCGCTGGGGTGGCGCAGCTACCGGTTGGCCGACGGCGCCCCGTCGTCGTGGGAGGCCTGCGACGGGGTGGAGATCGCCAACGCGACCATGCGGGTGCGGGTCGACCCCGCCCGCGGCGGGGCGGTGGTGTCGCTGCGGTGCGGCGGGCGCGAGGTTCTGGCCGCCGGCCGGGTGGGCAACGAGTTGGCGGTGTACGACGAGTACCCCGCGCACCCCGAGGCGGGGGAGGGGCCGTGGCATCTGCTGCCATCCGGGCCGGTGGTGTGCTCGTCGGCTTACCCAGCTTCCGCGCAGGCCTACCGCAGCGCGCTCGGGCAACGGCTGGTGGTGTCCGGGGCGATCGGAGACGTGCTGCGCTACACCCAGACGCTGACCCTGTGGTCCGGGGCCGACCGGCTGGACTGCCGGATCACCGTCGACGACTTCACCGGTGCCGACAAACTGCTGCGGCTGCGCTGGCCGTGTCCGGTGCCGGGGGCGCTGCCGGTCAGCGAGGTCGGTGACGCCGTCATCGGGCGCGGGTTCGGGCTTCTGCACGATCACGATCACGACCGGGCTGTCGACACCGCGCACCACCCGTGGACCCTGGACAACCCCGCACACGGCTGGTTCGGGCTGTCCTCCTGCGTGCGGATCCGGGTAGGGGAGTGCACCCGCGCGATGTCGGTGGCCGAGGTCATCAGCCCCTCGGGGACGGGTCCGGACGCCCGGGAGGTGATGGTCGCGCTGGTGCGGGCGGGGGTGACCGCCACCTGCAGCGCCGCGGAACGGCCGCGGTACGGCCACCTGGAGGTCGACTCCAACCTGCCCGATGCCCGCATCGCTCTCGGCAGCCCGGACGAAAACCCCTTCACCGCGGCGGTATTAGCCGCCTGCGACCCGGCCTATCGGGCCGAACTCGACCGCATGCTGGCCCGGACCGGCCGCGCCCGGCTGTTCGTGCCCGCCGTCTCCGCGCTGGACACGGTGTGGGTGCCCGACGCCGACCTGCGCGGGGTGCGCGACCTGCCGGTGCTGATCGTCTGCGGTGACGGCGCGATCGAGTCGTTGGTGTCGGACCTGGGCGATGCGCAGATCGACGTCGCGCAGGACGCTCCCGCCGGGACCGGTGACTTCGACTCGCGCACCGTCGCCTTGATCAACCGCGGGGTGCCCGGCTTCGCCGTCGAACGTGACGGCACCCTGCACGCCTCCCTCATGCGGTCCTGCACCGGGTGGCCGTCGGGAACCTGGATCGACCCGCCGAAGCGCACCGCGCCGGACGGGTCCAACTTCCAGTTGCAGCACTGGAGCCACACCTTCGACTTCGCGCTGGTATGCGGAACGGGAGACTGGCGTGAGATCAGAATGCCCAGTCGCAGCGCGGAGTTCAACCACCCGATGGTGTGCGTGCCGACCGGCCCGGGCTCCGGCGCTCTGCCCGCGAACGGGTCGTTGCTGACCGTTGAGCCTGCGGGGGCGGTCGCACTCGGTGCTCTCAAGGCGGCGGGCAACCCCACCGCCACCGGCAGCGCCGCCGTCGTCGACCCCGGAACCGTCACGCTGCGGCTGGTGGAGACGACCGGCGCACCCGCGGACGTCACGCTGTCCAGCGCGGTCGCGGAGATCTCCGAGCTGTGTGCGGCCGACCTGCTGGAGAACCCGCGGGATGGCGATCCGCTGGCGCTGCACGGGTTTCAGATCGCCACCGTGCGTGCCCGACTCCAGGCCGCCCCGGTGATCGACGCCGGTGGCGCGGCGTTGGCTCCGGAGGCCGAACCGGCCCAGCCGCTGTACGCCCGGTACTGGTTGCACAACCGCGGGCCCGCCCCGCTGGGTGGGCTGCCCGCGGTGGCCCACCTGCACCCGTCCGCGCTCCGGGCCAAACCGGGGGAGACCGTGCGGTTGCGGCTGAGCGTGGCCTCGGACTGCAGCGACGCCACGGTGCACGCGGGTGTAGGTGTGACGGCGCCGCACTGCTGGGCGTGCGTCCCGGCAGTGCACAGCTACGAGTTGCCCGTCCGCGGTCATCAGCAGAGTTGGGTCGAGTTCACCGTGCCCACCGATGCCGAGCCCGGCCACTACCCGGTGCGCGCCGCCCTGCACCTGATCGGTGACGTGCCGCCGGCGTGGCGGCAGACCGTCGAGGACGTCTGCGTCATCACCGTCGGGGAACCGGACCCAGACCTGGTGAGGCTGGCCGCTGAGCCGGCCGACGTCGTCGTCCCCCGGGGCGGAACCGCCCGGCTCAGTGCCACCGCCGCCTCCGGGGCGCGCGGCGACCTGGCTGTCGAGGCCCACCTGATCAGTCCGTGGGGAACCTGGGAGTGGATCGGCCCGGCCTCTCTGGGCGCGGTGCTGCCCGCGCTGTCCACCGTCGAGGTGGGATTCGAGGTGAGCCCGCCGCCCTGGCTGACCCCGGGACGGTGGTGGGCGCTGATCCGGATCGGCTGCGCGGGCCGGTTGCTGTACGCCCCCGCGGTCGCGGTGACCGTCACATGAACGCGGCAACCGTTGCCGGACAACCGGTTTCGACCGCTGAAGTGGACGCCCGCGAGGCGGTGCTGCGGGCCTCCCCGGTGGCGTCCGCGCTGCCCCGGCCGGGTACCAGCGAGGGCCGGCAGTTGCGGCGCTGGCTGACCCAGGTATTAGTCACCGAGAGGGTGGTGGCCCGCGAGGCGGAGGCGCTCAGTGTTCGGCCCGAGGGCGCGCCCGCCGAGTCCGAGGTGCTGCCCGACCTCACCGCGCGACTGGAGATCGGCAGCGTCGCCGCCGGGGTGCTGGCCGACCCGATGGCCCGCGCAGTGTTCGCCCACGTCACCGCCGGCGTCGACGTCGACCCCGCCGCCGTCGCCGACTACCACCGCCGCAACCCAGGCCGATTCGACTCGGACGCCGCCCTGGCCGATCACCTGCGTGGGGCCGCGCGGCGGCGGGCCTTCCGGCTGTGGCTGGACCAGCGCCGGGCCGCCCTCGTGCAGTTGGCGCCCGGCTACGAACATCCCGGCGACCCCCGCCAACCCGACAACACTCACCGGCACTGACTCATGCAGCGGCACTGACGAGGGAGATCCTGTGCGCCTGGCCATCGACATCGGCGGTACGAAGATCGCCACGGGGATCGTCGACGACGACGGCACGCTGGTGCGAACCGCGCGGCAGCCCACCCCGCGCGACGCCGACCCCGACCAGGTGTGGGCCGCCGCGGAGCGGGCCATCGCCGAGGTGCTCGACGGTCCGGTGTCCGGGGTGGGCATCTCCTCGGCCGGCCCGATCAACCTCGCCGACGGCACCATCAGCCCGGTCAACATCCCCGCGTGGCGCGGCTTCCCGGTGGTGGATCGGGTTGCCGTGGCGGTCCCCGGGGTGCCGGTGCGCCTGGCCGGCGACGGGTTGTGCATGGCACTCGGCGAGCACTGGCGTGGTGCGGGGCAGGGGGCGGCGTTCCTGCTCGGCATGGTCGTCTCGACCGGGATCGGCGGCGGCCTGGTGCTCGACGGTGTGCCCTACGACGGGCGCACCGGCAATGCCGGCCACGTCGGGCATGTGGTCGTCGACGTCGACGGGCCGGCATGCGCGTGCGGTGGGCGCGGCTGCGTGGAGGCGATCGCCAGCGGGCCGCACCTGGTGTCCTGGGCCCGCGCGCACGGCTGGACCGGCGCCGACGCGAAGGAACTGTCCGACGCGGCGTCGGCCGGGGATGCCGTTCCGCTGCAGGCCTTCCGCCGCGGGGCGCGGGCCGTCGCTGCGATGATCGCCTCGGTGGCCGCGGTCTGCGATCTGGACCTCGTCGTCATCGGCGGGGGAGTGGCGCAGGCCGGGCCCGTGTTGTTCGACCCGCTGCACGAGGCTCTCGGCGAGTACTGCGGGTTGAGCTTCATCGAGGGCCTTCGGGTGGTGCCCGCCGCCCTCGGTGGCGCGGCGGGGCTGGTGGGGGCCGCGGCCCTGCTGCGCTGATTCGCGGATCATGGTGAAGTGCGGGCTGAGATGGCCGCGGCTACCGTTCGCCGCGTGCCATCCCAAGCACTGTCCCGGTGGAGAAGGGAACGCCGCGGAGTGCTTGACAGTCTTGAGGCAATTCACGCGCAGGTTACGGGTGGGCGTCGCGGGCGTCAGGCTGCGACTGAGCACCTGAACTTGGCCCTGTTCGTGCGCCTCGCAGCCGAGTTCCAAGGCTTCTGCCGTGATCTGCACGATGACGCGGCGATCCGGATCACGGATGGTTTGCCAACGGAGTTCGCAGGGCGAGTGCCGGTATTCCTCGGGGTACTGGTCAATAACCGCAAACTGGACAGGGGTAATGCCGCGCCGGGCAGTCTCGGCGCCGACTTCGGCAATCTCGGCATGTCCCTATGGCCCACGATCTACGCGAAATACCCGACTCAGGGGCTGAGGTGGAACCGCGTGCTTGAACGGTTGAACCAGGTGCGTAACGCGGTGGCACACAGCGACACCGTCAAACTGGCGCAGGCGAAACAAGCACAGCCGCTGACGTTGACGACTTTCCGCAGGTGGCGCGGTTCGGTGAACGCCGCGGCCGGTGGTCTGGACGCAGTCGTGGGCGCATACTTGGAGGACCTGACCGGCGCATTGGCGTGGGACGTCGGCGTGGGGGGCTAGGAGGGCATCGGTGGCTAGGCGCGCAATGCAGCCCGGTGATCGCATTCGGGTCCACTGGGGCGACCGCGAGGTATTCGGTGTGGTGACGAGCGTGAGCGGTGACCGCATCCACGTAGATCTGACCATCGACGGTGCCGATGAACCGATTTCGGCGCTTTTTCGGAGCGGCCAACTCCTGCCCGCGTGAGTCGCTGGAACCGCTGGAGTCTGTGAAATCGCCGGAGACAAAGAGTGGGTTTTCCCACCTCGGAGCGACTCTCAGCGACTCTCAGTGACTCACTCCAGGCGAGTAGCCGGTGACCTCCGAGTGACTTCAGCGTGGAGTCGCTCGAAGGTGGAGAAAGTGCACTCTGTCCCGGCGCCCGCCTGCGGCAGTGTCCCGGTGCCCCGCCCGCGGCAATGCCCCAGTGCCGCACCCGCGGCGGTGTTCGAGGTGCCTCACGTAAAAGTGAGCGCGAAGCGGTGGGCGGTGCCTCACGTACTTTGAGCGCGTGAGGTAGGCCTGCTCTACGTCTTGGTCAATCGGTTGATTGACGGTTGCAATGCTTCCAGGTCGACATGCCGGGCGGCGACCAGGGCCTCGGTCTTGGCTTGCGCCAGGTCGAGCAGCTGCATCTGGACGGCGTTGA
>JAKOYE010000151.1 GCA_029780675.1 Actinomycetes bacterium | reverse complement strand
AGGTGATGGCGACCCACACCGGGTGGACGGGTCGCAGCAAGCCGTGTCAGGTTGGGGGCAACCAACCAACGAGCCTGACCAGCTCGACCCGAGGGAGCGATCCTGATGGCAACGACCAGCCCGACCCCCGTCCTGACCGACGACCACATCGACCTGCTCATCACCGCCGCCGCAGACTGGCGACTGCTGGCATCCCCGACGGCGGCGGCCTTCGCCCAGTCGGCGCTCGAGCGCCACGTCATCGTCGCCTCCAGCACCGAGGCCGGCCGGATGCTGCGCGCCGAGAACACCGCCTCAGTGCGGTGGCTCTCCGACCACGGCCGCACCCGGCTGGTCGACCGAGCCCCGGCCGGGCCCTACACCCACACCCGGGTCGAGACCATCGACCCGGTCGAGGTGATCAAGGCCGCGCACAGCGCTCAGGCTGCCTGCAAGGACAGCCCGACCTGGTCGAGCAGCCCGACCGCGCGGCTCATGGCTGCCCTGATCACCGCCGCCACCCACCGCCTGCCCGGCTACGCGGACGCGCCCTGGTTCTGGACCCGCCCTCAGCTGCGCTCGGGCACCAGCATCGGCGTGGCCCTGACCCACTCCACCCCTCCCGCGGTCCCAGGCCTGACCTGGGTCGCCCCCGACCAGGCACGCGAGCACTGGCACGACGCGCCGCTGGTGGTGATCCGCTGCGACGCCGCGGCCGCGCTGCCGGCCGATCTGCCCGCCCGCAGCGGCGTCTTCGTCCTCTCCTTCGACGGCCAGGAGGACGCCAACCTGGTGTGGGAGGCCGTCAGCGGACTGAACATGCCCGCCCTGGCACTGCTCTGGCCCTCCTGCCAGCCGTGGCTGCAGCAGCAGCTGCGCGACCCCGCCCCGGAGTTCGTCGAGCACCGGAGCCAGTCGTGACCCACAAGCAGCCGGGCACCGTCCCCGGACCCATCTACACTGGGCCCGGCCGGACTCGTCCGGCCCCCCTGTCTGGGACCAACCGCGGGATGGAACCCGCGGCCCAGGCCGGAATCCGCGGCGGTCGGGAGCAACGTTGGGTTGGTCCCCGACGCCCGACCCCGCGGATTGTTGGGACAACATCGCCCCCGTCACAGCGCTCCTTCACCGCGCACCTTCCTTCGGGTATCAGCACCCGGCTGGAAGGCGGCACCGAGATGGCACCCCACGGCGTCCTCGACACCTACGTCAACCACGGCTGCCGTTGCGCGGCATGCACCAAGGCCTCCCGCGAGTACGGCCGCCGCAGGGCCCGGTTGCGTGCATACGGTCAGCTCGAAGAACTCGTCCCGCTCGAGCAGGTCGCCGCTCACATCGCTTGGCT
>JAKOYE010000136.1 GCA_029780675.1 Actinomycetes bacterium | reverse complement strand
TGTGGCCCGGCTGCATTCCGGCGACCCGTCGATCTACAGCGCGCTGGCCGAGCAGTGCCGGCGACTGGAGGCGCTGGGCATCGACCACGAGATCGTGCCCGGCGTGCCGGCCTTCGCCGCGGCCGCCGCGGCGCTCGGCCGGGAACTCACGGTGCCCGGGATCGCGCAGACGGTCACCCTGACCCGGGTCGCCACCCTGTCGACGGCGATGCCGGGGGGCGAGGATCTGACGACGCTGGCGGCCTCCGGCGGCACCCTGGTGATCCATCTCGCCGCGCACCGCATCGATGCGGTCGTCGCCGATCTGATCGCCGCCGGCCGTCGCGCCGACACCCCGGCGGCGGTCGTCGCCTTCGCGACCTGGCCGCAGCAGGTGGTGTTGCGGGGCACGCTGGGCGATATCGCCGGACAGGTGCACGCCGCCTCCGTCACCCGGACCGCGGTGATCGTCGTCGGGGAGGTTCTCGCCGCCGAGGGTTTCCCGGACAGCTACCTGTACTCCTCCGGTCGTACCCGGGGAAGTCGGCACTGATGCGGGTGCTGCTGCTCGGCGGCACCTCGGAGGCCCGGGCACTGGCCGCCCGGCTGCATCCGCGGGTGCCGGTCATCAGCTCGCTGGCCGGTCGGGTACCGGACCCGGCGTTGCCGGTCGGCCCGGTCCGGGTGGGTGGGTTCGGCGGTCCGGTGGGGCTGCGGCAGTGGTTGGTCGACAACGAGATTGGCGCCGTCGTCGATGCGACCCACCCGTTCGCGGCCACCATCACCGCCAACGCCGCCGGGGTCTGCGCCGACCTCGGTCTGGCCCACCTGGTGCTGCATCGTCCGCCGTGGGATCCCGGCGACGCGATCCTCGTCGGCTCCGACGAGCAGGCCGCTGAAGTCGTTGCAGAACAGGGCTTTTCGACGGTGTTCCTGACCACCGGCCGCTCCGGTACGGCAGCGTTCCGGGACAGCACCGCCTGGTTCCTGATCCGGATGGTCACCGCGCCGGATGCCGGGAGTTTGCCGCGCCACCACCGGGTGCTGCTCTCCCGTGGGCCCTACGGCTACCACGACGAGGCGGCACTGCTGCGGGAGCACCGCATCGAGGCGCTGGTCACCAAGAACAGCGGCGGTGCGTTGACCCGCGCCAAACTCGATGCCGCCGCCGACCTGGGTGTTGCGGTGGTGATGATCGGCCGCCCCGCGCTGCCACCGGGTGTGCGGGTGGTCGATACCGTCGACGCCGCCGTCGACTGGGCGCTCAGCTTGGGTAACGCCGCGGGGTGAAGACGACGTCGCCGGTGGCGGCCGGGTACCACTGGGTCTGCGACGAGCCGACGATCAGCAGGCACCGCATGTCCACCTCGGCCGGGTCCAGGTCGGCCAGGCGCACCACCCGCACCGACTCCCGGGGCCCCGACACGTCCCGGCCGATCACCACCGGAGTTCCGGGGTCGCGGTGTTCAAGCAGCAGATCGCGCATCGCCGCCACCTGCCAGGTCCGGGTCTTCGAGGCCGGGTTGTAGACGGCCAGCACCAGGTCGGCGGCGGCCGCCGCCGAGATTCTCGCCGCGATGACGTCCCACGGCTTGAGCCGGTCGGACAGCGAGAGCACCGCGTAGTCGTGGCCCAGGGGAGCGCCCACCCGGCTGGCCACCGCCTGCGCGGCCGTCATCGCCGGGACCACCCGAACCGACACCCCCGGCCACTGTTTGGCCTCCTCCAGCACCGCGCTGGCCATGGCGAAGACCCCCGGATCCCCTGACGAGACCACCGCGACGGACCGGCCCTGCTCAGCGAGTTCGCAGGCAAGGCGGGCGCGTTGCGCCTCGTCGGTGTTGTCCGAGGGATGACGGCGCTGACCCGGCTGGTTCGGCACCCGGTCCAGGTAGGGGCCGTACCCGATCAGATCGGTGGCGGCGGCGAGTTCACGGCGGCATTCCCGGGTCGTCCAGGAACTGTCGCCGGGCCCCAGTCCGACCACCACCACCGTCGCCGGCCCGGTGGACGGCTGCCGGGCCGTTCCGGCTCCGGGCAGGACCACCAGGGAGAAGTACGGCACCTCGGCCTCGTCGACCCCGGCTGCCGGCAGCACCCGCTCGCCGGTGGTGCTGGCGCGCTCCACGTACAGGGCGTCATCGAGCCGTCCCGACAGCGAAAGTGCTTCGTGGACTTGCGGGTAGGTGCGACCGAGCTTCATCACCACCGCCGCGTCGGCGTCGGCGAGGCGGCGGGCGAGTTCGGCGACCGGCAGCGTCCCGGGCAGAATTGACAGCACCTCGTCACCGGTCACCAGCGGTGTCGACACCGCCGCCGACGCCGCGCTGACCGAGGTCACCCCCGGCACGATGACCGCGTCGAAGCGCTGCGTCAGCCGGGTGTGCATGTGCATGTAGGAGCTGTAGAAGAGCGGATCGCCCTCGGCGAGCAGGGCGACGTCGCGGCCGGCCTCCAGATGCGCGGCGATCCGTTCGGCGGCCTCGGCGTAGAACTCCTCCATCGCCCCCGCATAGCCACCCGGGTGGTCGGTGGTGCCTGCGGTGACCGGGTAGACGAGGTGTTCCTCGATCTGACCCGGCCGCAGGTAGGGCTCGGCGATCCGGCGGGCGATGCTGCGGCCGTGCCGCGCGGAGTGATACGCCACCACATCGGCGGCGCCGATCACCCGGGCGGCCTTGACGGTCACCAATTCCGGGTCGCCGGGACCCAGTCCGACCCCGAAAAGGGTTCCGCGACCGCTCATTCCGGGCCTTTGGCTCATTCGGCAAGCCTCATTCGGTGCTGACTGCTCATTCGGCAAGCCTCATTCGGGGCCTCTGGCTCATTCGGGCAAGCCTCATTCGCGCGAACTCGCGACCGCGTTGACCGCCGCGGCCGCCATCGCGCTGCCGCCGCGCCGGCCCGTCACCACCAGGTACTCCATCCCGCGCCGATCGGCGATCAGCGCGTCCTTGGACTGCGCCGAGCCGACGAACCCGACCGGGCCGCCGAGCACCGCGGCCGGCACCGGCGCCCCGTCGTCGATGAGTTCCAGGAGGCGGAACAGCGCGGTCGGGGCGTTGCCGATCGCCAGCACCGCGCCGCCCAGTCGATCGGCCCACAACTCCACGCCCGCCGCCGAACGGGTGGTCTCCTGCCGGGCCGCGAGGTCGGCCGCGCGCGGGTCCGCCACCAGCGAGACGACCTCGTTGCCGGCCGGCAGCCTGGCCGCGGTGATCCCCGCGGCCACCATCGAGGAATCGCACAGAATCGGCGCGCCACCGGCCAGCGCCGCGTGGCTGGCACGCACCACGTCCGGGGTGAACGCGATATGCCCGGTCAGGTCCACCTGCCCGCAGGTGTGGATCAGACGCACCACGACGCGGGCGACGTCGTCGGGGAAACGATCCAGGTCGGCTTCGGCCCGGATCGTCGCGAACGACTGCCGGTAGATCGCGGCGGGATCGCGCAGATAGTCGAGCACCCGATCACCCTACGACCGGCAGGTAGCCGTCCTCGGTGGCGACCAGCACCTGCCCGGTGGGCGGTCGGCCGCAGGCTCGTCGGCAGCCCACATAGTGAACCGACCCGGCCCGGGTCGCCTCGGCACCCGCCCGCACGGCCCGGGTCGCCTCGGCGCGGACGTCGGCGGCCGAGTTCGCACACCCCGGACTGCCCACGCAGGCGGTGACGTTCAACCAGGCGGAGGTGTCGTCGAACACCAGGCCCAGCCCGGGCAGCACCCGCACCGCGGTATCGGCCACCTCCTCGCTGAGGTCGCAGATGAGCACCGAGCGCCAGGGAGTGATCACCACCGGCGCGCCGACGGCCGCGACGAACCGGGCCTGCCGGGCGTCGAGCACACCCAGGGGCACCGCCGCGCCCAGCGCCACCTGACCGTTCCGTTGCGGAATCCAGCCCACCCGGGGACGGGTCGTCGGAGTCGGATGGAGCAGGCTGCCGGACTCGGGGGAGTACCCCGCCAGCAGCATCTGCACATCGTCGAGTTCCTTGACGCGCCAAGCTTGTTCGCGGGTCGCGGCGAACCGGCGGGCGATTCTCACCAGTGTCTCGACCGCGTCCTCGTCCGCCACCCGCACCCCGGTGTCCCGGCCGGCCAGCAGCAGCGCCACCCGTCCGTCGCCGAGCGCCTGGATTCCGGCGTCGGCGGCCAGCCCCGCCACGTCGCCGGTGCCGTCGTCGAGGGAGAACAGGAACCGCCCGGGCAGGTCGGTCAGGTTCGGGTCGGCCTGGATCGCGGCGTCGAGCCGCTCCACCCACGGCCGCACGTCGACCAGCCCCCCGGCCCGACCTGTCAGCGGCGAGGCCACGATGTTGCGGACCAGTTCATGTTCGGCGGACGGCAGCAGGCCCGCCCCGGCGACTACCTCGGCTAGTGCGCCGGGGTCGGTGATCGCACGGAGTTGCACGTTGCCCCGGGCTGTCAGTTCCAAGGTTCCGCCGCCGAACTCCTCGGCCGCCTCGGCCAGTGCCTCGAGTTGCCCGGCGGTGATCGCGCCGCCCGGAAGCCGGATCCGGGCCAGGGCGCCGTCGGCGGCCTGATGGATGCGCAGTGCGCCTGGACAACCGTCCCGGTCACGCGTTCGCATCACGTCATCCAACTTACGGTGCCGGGCGCACGACTCACGGTGCAGGATGGGAAGGGTCAGGCACAGGCAGGGGTGGCCATCATGACCGGCGCACGGCAGATCGGCGCGTCCGCCGTGGGCGGCCGCCGCCGGTCGAGGTGGGCGATCGCCCTGCTGATTCTGGTGTTCGTCGTGGTGACGGCATTGCGCGGCCGGCTGCCGGACATGGGACCGCGCGCAGTCCGGGAGCCGGCGGAGAGCAGCCCGGCGACAGTGGCCGGCCTGCTGATCCTGCTCAGTGTGTCCATGCTGGTCACGGCCGTGGCGCTGCTGACCCGCCCGCCGCGGATCGAGCGGCCCGCCGTGCTGGAGGAGCGCAGGTTCCCGGCCGGGTCCGGGGTCTGGTCGCTGCGTCGACTGCTGATGTTCGGTATCGGGGTGGCGATGGTGGTGCTGGTGGCCGTCCTGATCGCCGATCAACTTCCGCAGTTGACCGTGCGTGGACCGGCGGTCCCGTCGGAGTCCCCGCCGACACCGACCCCGACGACCCCGGCGACCCCGGCGGCCCGCCCCAACGGCGGTGACCGGTCCGAGGATCCCGTCTTCGGCTACCTCGCGGCGACCGTCATCGCGATGGCGGTCCTGATGGTGGCCAGCGCGGTCATCGCCGGTCGCCGGCGCACCGGACTGCCGCTGATCAGTGTCGCGACCGGCGGGACGACACCAGGGGAGGCCGAACCCCTCGCGCTGGCCGCCGAACGCGGCCTGGCTGCGGTGGAGGACCTCAGCCTCAGTCCCAGGGAGGCCATCATCGCCTGCTACGCCGCGATGGAGCAGGCCCTGTCCGGGGCCCCCGGGGCGGTCCCACTGGACTCCGACACCCCCTCGGAGGTGCTGGCCCGCGCGGTGGCGAACCGGGTTCTGCACACCGCCAGCGCCGCCCCGTTGGTGACGGTGTTCGCCGAGGCCCGCTTCAGCACCCACACCATGACCGAGGAGCACCGTGGGGTGGCCGAGCAGGCGCTGCGCGCGGTTCTCGCCGACGTCCGGAGCGGCTGGTGAACCGGCTGGTCGCGGGGGGATTCGTCATCGTCGTCCTGATCCAGACGGTCGCCTTCCTGGTCGATCACCGGCTTGCCCTGCCGGTCACCGGGATCGCCGTCGCGGGCCTGGTCCTGATGGTCGCCACCCGACTGGCCGGGCACCGCGACGCCGAGGACGGCGGTTCGGCCCACTCCGATGCGCTGGAGTCGCTGCGGCAGTGGCGGTCACAGACCGAGGCCGCGATCGCCTGGGCCGACGGCACCCGGGGCGACTGGGACCGGCACCTGCGGCCCCGGCTGGCCCGGGAGTTCATGCTGGCTACCGGTCACAAGGCGCGGGACTCCCAGCAGGACACCGGCCGGATGGTCTTCGGTGACGACCTCTGGCCCTGGGTCGACGCGCGCAACGCCTCATGGGCCGAGCGGAACGCACCCGGACCCGGCCGGGCGGCTCTCGAGGAAATCCTTCGGCGACTGGAGCAGACATGACCATCTCAACGGAATCCACCGCCGCACTGGGCGAGGCGGTCATCGCCGAGGTCGAGCGCGCCGTCATCGGCAAACGCGCCGCTCTGCGATTGATCCTGACCACCGTGCTGGCCGGCGGGCACGTCCTGATCGAGGACCTGCCCGGCACCGGCAAGACGCTGATCGCCCGATCTTTCGCCGCCGCCCTGGGACTGGACTTCACCCGCGTGCAGTTCACCCCGGATCTGCTGCCGGCCGACCTGCTCGGCGCGACGATCTACGACATGCGTTCGGGGCAGTTCGAGTTCCGCCGCGGTCCCATCTTCACCAACCTGCTGATGGCCGACGAGATCAACCGCACGCCGCCCAAGACCCAGGCCGCGCTGCTGGAGGCGATGGCCGAACACCAGGTCAGCATCGACGGTGAAACCCATTCCCTGCCTGAGCCGTTCATCGTCATCGCCACCGACAACCCGGTGGAGTTCGAGGGCACCTACCCGCTGCCGGAAGCCCAACTGGACCGATTCGCCGTCCAGGTCACCTTCGCCGCGCTGTCCAAGGATGAGGAAGCCGCGATGCTGCGCCGCCGCCTGGATCGGGGCTCGGCGGAGGCGCGACTGGCGGCGGTCACCGACGCGGCGACGTTGGCGCAGATGCAGGCGTCCGTCGAACAGGTGACGGTGCACGACGACGTGCTGGGGTACGTGGTGTCGCTGGCCGCCGCCACCCGCACCCACCCCAAGGTCGTGGTCGGGGCGAGCCCCCGTGCCGAACTGGACCTGGTCCAGTTGGCACGTGCCCGCGCGGTTCTCGACGGACGCGATTATGTGCTGCCCGAGGACGTCAAAGCCCTCGCCGTACCGGCGATCGGCCACCGGATCAGCCTCCGGCCCGAGATGTGGGTGCGCAGCCTGCGCGGTACGGATGTCGTCGAGCAATTGCTGGCCAAACTGCCGGTGCCCCGGACTCCCCATGAGTGACAGCGGAGCCGAGCTGCGCTGGCATTGGGCCCCAACGGAATTGACTCGGATGTTGTTCCTCTGCGCGGGGCTGGCGCTGGCGCTGGCGCTGATCTCCGGCCGCTGGCAGCTGGCGGTGTTCGCGGCCCCGATGCTGGGCGTGCTGGCCTCATCCGGCTGGCAGCGGTCCCTTCCGCCGATGTCGATCCGCGCGCACCCCGCGCAGTTCCGGTGCTTCGAAGGTGAGGACGCCACGGCCGACGTCGACCTCGACGGGGGTCCCGCCGCGGTGGAGATCTCCGCACCCGACCGGATGGCCACCGAGGTGGTCGACGACGACGGGAGGCGCCGCACGGTCGTGGTGTCCGCGCAGCGGTGGGGCCGCTACCCACTGCGGGCGTTGGTGCGCGCGGTTGCGCCGGGTGGACTGATGGCGGCCACCGCGACGGCGGAGATCGCCGAGATCGTCGTGTTCCCGCGGACGCCGCCGGGGTCGACGGCGTTGCCCCGTACCGAGATGCCCGACCGGCTGGGCACCCATCTGACCCGCCACCGTGGCCCCGGCGTGGAGTACGCCGACATCCGCCCCTATGTGCCGGGTGACCAACTGCGGACGGTGAACTGGTCGGTCAGCGCCCGGCGCGGCAGCCTGCACGTCACCGAACGGCTCACCGATCGCGCGGTCGACGTGGTGGTGCTCGTCGACACCAGCGCCCAGCCGCCCGGCCCGGCCACCGCCGCCACCCAGCGGGCGGTGGAGGGTGCGGTTCAGGTCGTCCAGTCCGCGCTGCGCCGTGGCGACCGCGCGGGCGTCATCGGACTGGGTGGCCGGCGGCCCCGCTGGCTTGGCCCGGACATCGGCCAGCGCCAGTTCTACCGGGTGCTCGAGACCGTGCTGGCGGTCGGCGGCTACCAGGACATGACCGGCAGCCTGGCGCCGCGTGCGGCGGTGCCGCCGGGCGCGGTCGTCATCGCGTTCTCGACGCTGCTGGAATCGGACTTCGGCTTCGCGCTGACCGACCTGTGCGCGCGGGGGCATCCTGTGGTGGTCATCGACGTCCTGCAGGAGAAGGTCTTCGCCGGGGACTTCGAAGACAACGACGTCCTGCTGGACCTCATGTGGGATCTTCAGCGTTCGGCGATGTACCGCAACCTGCGGTCGGTCGGGGTGAATGTGCTGGCCTGGCCGGCGGATCTGGCCCTGGACCAGGTGATGGGACCGCTGTCGGGGGTCCGGCGGTGACGGGCGGGGCCGTACCCGGCGTCGCGTCGTCGCAGCCCGCACCGCGGGTGTTAGCGACGTTCTTCGGCCTGCTCATGGTGCTGGCGGCCATCGGGTCTGGCGGTGTCCCGGCATTGATCGGGTCGGCGGTGGCCCTGGCGGCGGTGGCGGCCGGGGTCTTCTACCGGCGCGCGGCGGTGCCGGCGGTGATCGCGACGGCCGCCACCCTGGCGATCTCCGACACGTCGGTGTTGTTCGCCGCGGCGTGCGGATTGTCGGCCGCCGCCTACCTGCTGATGCGGTACGCGACGCCGGCCATCCCCGGTGCCGTCACCATGACCGGGCCCACCGTCATCGGGATGGTTGGCTTCACCCTGACCGCGGTGGCCGCCGCGCTGGTGCCGTGGCGGCTGTCCTGGGTGCCGTTACTGGCGCCGATCCTGATCCTCGCCATCGTGGTCCTGGCCGTCGCCGTTCTCGTCCCTCCTGGGCTGGGGAACCGGGCGGAATAACCGACGGATGGTTTGGGCGAGGACCACGAGTTTCCCGTTTCAGTCGGTAATCTGCCTCCATGCGTGTGACGGTCGACCAGGCGGGTCGGCTACTCATTCCGAAAGCCCTGCGGGTGGCGCTCGGAATCACCGCGGACACTGAATTGGAAATGATTCCCGACGGATCCGGACTGCGGTTAGAGCCCGTGTGTAGAGATCCACGCGAGGTCGGGGTCAGCGAAGGACTGCCGATACTGGCCAGGGTCGAGGGCGCCGTGCTCACCGACGACGACATCCGCCGGCTCCGCGATCACCTCCAACGGTGACCGATGGGCGTGCGACACCAGCGTGGCCGTGCGGTACGAATGAACCGTGCCTTCCTCTCCGCCAGCACAGCCCACCGTGCTGCTGCTGTCGACCTCTGACTCCGACCTGATCGCGGCCCGCGCGGGGGGTGCGGCCTACCGGTGGGCGAACCCGTCCCGGTTGGTCGAGGGCGAGTTGTCCGAACTGCTGACCGGGTCCGACGTGGTGCTGGTGCGGATCCTCGGCGGCTACCGGGCCTGGCCGGACGGCATCGACGCCGTGCTGGCCAGCGGGCTGCCCACCGTCGTGGTCAGCGGTGAGCAGGCTCCCGACGCCGACCTGATGCGGCGCTCCACGGTGCCCGCCGGGGTCGCCGTGCAGGCGCACAGCTACCTGGCGCAGGGCGGCGTGGACAACCTGCGGCAACTGCACGCCTTCCTCTGCGACACCCTGCTGATGACCGGATTCGGCTTCGCGCCGCCGGCCGCCACCCCGACCTGGGGAATCTTGGAACGTCCCGCACCGTCGTCGGACGGACCGACGATCGCGGTGCTGTACTACCGGGCCCAGCAACTGGCCGGAAACACCGCCTACGTCGAGGCGCTGTGCGCGGCGATCGAGGCCGCCGGCGGGCGACCGCTGCCGGTGTTCTGCACCTCGCTGCGAAATCCCGAAGCCGAACTCATGCAACTGCTGGAGACCGCCGACGCGATGGTGGTCACTGTGCTGGCCGCCGGGAGCGCCCGCCCGGCCTCGGTGGGCGCCGGGGGAGACGACGACGCCTGGGACGTCCGGCATCTGGCGGCCCTGGATGTCCCGATCCTGCAGGGTCTCTGCCTCACCAGTTCCCGGTCCCGGTGGAGCGACAACGACGACGGGCTGAGCCCACTCGATGTCGCCACCCAGGTGGCGGTGCCGGAGTTCGACGGCCGCATCATCACGGTTCCGTTCTCGTTCAAGGAGATCGACGAGGACGGGCTGATCTCCTACGTCCCCGACCCGGAACGGTGCGCCCGAGTGGCCGGCCTGGCGGTCAACCACGCCCGACTGCGCCGCGTGCCACCGTCGGAGAAGCGACTCGCCCTGGTGTTCTCGGCCTACCCGACCAAGCATTCCCGGATCGGTAACGCCGTCGGACTGGACACCCCGGCCAGCGCGGTCGTGCTGCTGGAAGCCCTGCGCGACAACGGGTATCAGGTCGGTGAGGTGCCCGGACTCGAGGCCCGCGACGGTGACGCGCTGATGCACGCCCTCATCGAGCGCGGCGGCCAGGACCCGGACTGGCTCACCGACGGTCAACTCGCCGGCAACCCGATCCGCATCCCCGCCGCGCGTTACCGGGAGTGGTTCGCCGACTTGCCGGCCGGCTTGGCCGACGCCATGGTCGCGCACTGGGGTCCGCCGCCGGGGGACCTCTACGTCGACCGGAGCCGGGACCCGGACGGCGAGATCGTCGTGGCGGCAATGCAATCCGGCAACCTGGTGATCCTGGTGCAGCCGCCGCGCGGGTTCGGCGCGAACCCCGTCGCGATCTACCACGACCCGGATCTG
Source organism: Actinomycetes bacterium (assembly GCA_029780675.1). Lineage (GTDB taxonomy): Bacteria > Actinomycetota > Actinomycetes > Mycobacteriales > Mycobacteriaceae > Mycobacterium. The sequence continues at coordinate 14,510 of JAKOYE010000136.1, read as the reverse complement.
CCGCCCAGTCACCACTATCTGGCCACCTATCTGTGGGTGCGCCATGAGTTCGGCGCGCACGCCGCGATCCATCTGGGCAAGCACGGAAACCTGGAGTGGTTGCCCGGCAAGACCGTCGGGATGTCGGCGGACTGCGCCCCCGACGCCGCACTGGGCGACCTGCCGCTGATCTACCCGTTCCTGGTCAACGATCCCGGCGAGGGCACCCAGGCCAAGCGCCGCGCCCACGCCACCCTCGTCGACCATCTGATCCCGCCGATGGCGCGCGCCGAGACCTACGGCGACATCTCCCGGCTCGAGCAACTGCTCGACGAGCACTCCAACATCGCCGCGCTGGATCCGGCCAAGCTGCCCGCCATCCGTCAGCAGATCTGGACGCTGATGCGGGCGGCCAAGATGGACCACGATCTCGGCCTGGCCGAACGGCCCGAGGACGACCACTTCGACGACATGCTGCTGCATGTCGACGGCTGGCTGTGTGAGATCAAGGACGTCCAGATCCGCGACGGCCTGCACATCCTGGGCGCCGCCCCGGCTGGGGCGGCCGAACTCGACCTCGTGCTGGCCATCCTGCGGGCCCGCCAGCTCTTCGCCGGCGAGCAGCACCTGCCCGGCCTGCGGCAGGCGCTCGGACTGGCCGAGGACGGCAGCGACGAACGCGGCGCCGTCGACGAGGCCGAGGCCCAGGCACGCGCACTGCTGTCCGCGCTGCAGACCACGGGCTGGAACGCCGACCTGGTCGACGACCTGACCGACGACCCCGGGGTCGCCGCGATCCTGCGGTTCGCCGCGGCGGAGGTGGTCCCGCGGCTGGCGGGGACCGCCGGTGAGGTCACCCAGGTGCTGCGCGCACTGGAGGGCCGCTATATCGCCGCCGGACCGTCCGGATCGCCGTTGCGCGGCCTGGTCAATGTGCTGCCCACCGGCCGCAACTTCTACTCGGTCGACCCCAAGGCGATGCCGTCACGGCTGGCCTGGGAGACCGGGGTCGCGATGGCCGATTCGCTGCTGCAGCGTTACCGTGCCGACCACGGTGACTGGCCCCGCTCGGTCGGTCTGTCGGCGTGGGGAACCTCGGCGATGCGGACCTCCGGTGACGACATCGCCGAGATCCTCGCCCTGCTCGGGGTCCGGCCGGTGTGGGACGAGGCCTCCCGCCGGGTGGTCGACCTGGACGTCATCGACCTGGCCGAACTGGGGCGGCCGCGGATCGACGTCACAGTCCGGATCTCCGGCTTTTTCCGGGATGCCTTCCCGCACGTCGTCACCATGCTCGATGACGCGGTGCGGTTGGTGGCATCACTCGAGGAGTCCCCGCAGGACAACTTCGTCCGGGCCCACGTCGCCGCCGACCTCGCCGAGCACGGCGACGAACGTCGCGCCACCACAAGGGTTTTCGGCTCCAAGCCGGGGACCTACGGCGCGGGTCTGCTGCAGCTGATCGACAGCCGCAACTGGCGCGACGACGCCGACCTCGCCGCGGTGTACACCGCCTGGGGCGGATTCGCCTACGGTCGCGGCCTCGACGGCCGGCCGGCAGCCGACGATATGGAGAACCAGTACCGCCGGATCGCGGTGGCGGCCAAGAACACCGACTGCCGCGAACACGACATCGCCGACTCCGACGACTACTTCCAGTACCACGGCGGCATGGTCGCCACCGTCCGCGCGCTGACCGGCACGGCCCCGGCGGCTTACATCGGGGACAACACCCGCCCGGATGCGGTGCGCACCCGCACCCTGTCCGAGGAGACCCGCCGGGTGTTCCGGTCCCGGGTGGTCAACCCGCGCTGGATGGCGGCGATGCGGCGGCACGGCTACAAGGGCGCCTTCGAGATGGCGGCCACCGTGGACTACCTGTTCGGCTACGACGCCACTGCGGGGGTGATGGCCGACTGGATGTACGAGGAGCTCACCGCCCAGTACGTCCTGGACCGGGAGAACCGCAAGTTCCTGTCGGAGTCCAACCCGTGGGCGTTGCACGGCATGTCCGAGCGCCTGCTGGAGGCGGCCGGTCGCGGAATGTGGGAGAACCCCGATCCGGACACCCTCGCCGGGCTGCGCCAGGTTCTGCTGGAGACCGAGGGCGATCTCGAGGGCCGATAAGACTAGATTTATTCCATGGCTGTCACGTTCGACGAGGTTTCCAAGGCCCAGTACGTCCTGCTCACCACGTTCACCAAGGACGGCCGGCCCAAGCCGACACCGATCTGGATCGCACCGGACGGGGATCGTGCCCTGGTCATCACCGAGAAGAACGCCTGGAAGGTCAAGCGCATCCGCAACACCCCTCGGGTGACGCTGGCGATCTGCGATATGCGGGGCAACCCCAAGAGCGAGCCGGTCGAGGCCGTGGCCGCGGTGCTGGACGACTCGCACACCGAGGACGTCTACCGCGCCATCACCAAGAGGTACGGCATCGTCGGCCGGGTGTTCACCTTCTTCTCCAAGCTGCGTGGCGGGGCCAACCGGACCGTCGGGCTGGAGATCCGGCCGGCGTGACCGTGCGCGCGGGGAACCTCCCGGTCCGCTCGGGCGTTCCCGTCACATGGTGATGCGCGTCCTGCTGACCTATCTGACCGTCGAACTCATCGCGGTCATCGCGCTGGTCTGGGCAGTCGGCCCGTGGTGGACGATCGCGATCGTGGCCGGTTCGGTCCTCCTGGGCCCACTGCTGGTCGGTTCCCAGGTGCGCAAACAACTGGCCGGTCTGCGGCGTGCCACCCGCAGACCCGATCAGGCCGTCACCGATGGACTGCTGGTCGGAGTCGGGAGCACGCTGATCCTGGTTCCCGGTCTCGTCAGCACCGCCCTGGGCGGTCTGATGCTGGCCCCACCCACCCGCGGCGCGATGCGTCCGCTGGCCCAGATGCTGCTCACCCGCGGCCTGGCCCGCAGATTCGCGGCCGTCGACCTGACGGTCCGATCAACGCGCGCAGACGTCGTCGACGGCGAGGTGATCGACGCCGAGGTGATCGACGCCGAGGTGATCGGTGCCGACCGCTTCGGCCGCGGTGTGACACCCAATCTTCCCGCGGTGCGCTGACCCGGCACACTGTCCGGGTGACCACGCTGCTGTACGGGGGTCGCGTCCACAGCCCGACGCACCCTGATGCCACCGCCATGGCCGTGCGCTCGGGTGTGGTGGCCTGGCTGGGCAGCGATGACGTCGGACTGGCGCAGTTCCCCGACGCCGAGCGCATCGACCTCGACGGGGCGTTCGTCTCCCCGGCGTTCGTCGACAGCCATGTCCACCTGACCGCCACCGGGTTGCGGATCACCGGGCTGGACCTGTCGAGCGCCACCGGCGCCGAGCACTGCCTGCGCCTGGTCGCCGACCACATCGCCGCCCATCCGGGCCAGCCGGTGTGGGGCCACGGCTGGGATGACACCCACTGGCCGGCACCGCCGACGACCGCCGAACTCGATGCGATCACCGGCATCGTGCCGGCCTACCTCGCCCGGGTCGACGTGCACTCCGCCGTCGCGTCCACGGCTCTGCGGGAGCGTGTTTCGGGACTGCCGGCCGCCACCGGCTTCGATCCCCAGCGCCCGCTGACCGGAGCCGCCCACCACCTGGTCCGGGCCGAAGCCCGGCAGCTGCTGACCTGGACCCAACGGGACCAGGCCCGCCGGGCCGCCCTGGATGCCGCCGCCGCGGCCGGCATCGTCGCCGTCCACGAATGCGCCGGTCCCGAGATCGGCGGCGCGGAGGACTGGCAGGAGCTTCGGGATACCAGCCATCCGGTCGAGGTCATCGGCTACTGGGGCGAGGCGGTGTCGACCGCGGCGCAGGCACACGCCCTGATCGAGGCGACCGGGGCGCGCGGACTGGCCGGCGACCTGTTCGTCGACGGGGCGCTGGGGTCGCGCACCGCCTGGCTGAGCGAGCCCTACGCCGACGCGCCGCACACCTGCGGTACCGGCCACCTCGACGCCGATGTCGTCGCCGAGCACCTGTTCGCCTGCACCGCCGCCGGGGTGACGGCGGGCTTCCACGTCATCGGAGACGCCGCCGTGGCGATCGTCGTCGATGCCCTGGCGCGCACCGTCGAGAGGTTCGGGGCGCCGGCCGTCGCTCGCTGCGGGCACCGACTGGAACACCTGGAGATGGTGTCCCCCGAACAGGCCGCGAACCTCGGAGCCTGGGGGATCACGGCCAGCATGCAACCCGTATTCGATGCGCTCTGGGGCGGCCCACACGGGATGTACGCCCGCCGACTGGGTGTCGATCGGGCCGCCGCGATGAACCCCCTGGCGCTGTTAGCATCGGCAGGCGTGCCCTTGGCCTTCGGCTCCGACACCCCCGTGACCAGCATGAATCCCTGGGAATGGGTACGCGCGGCCGCTCAGCATCAGACCCCGGGCAGTGCCATCTCGCCACGGGCCGCATTTGCTGCGGCCACCCGCGGCGCCTGGCGGGCCGGCGGGGTGCGCGACGGTCTGAGCGGCACCCTGGTTCCGGGGGCGCCGGCTTCCTACGCGGTGTGGGACACCGACGAGCTCGCCGTCAGCGCACCCATCGACTCGGTCCAGCGCTGGTCGACCGACCCCCGGTCGCGGGTGCCCGCGCTGCCGCGACTGGACGCGGACGACCCGCTGCCGCGCTGCCGGCAGACGGTGCACCGCGGAAACGTGCTGTATGGCTGAGCGCGCCGCGGCCCTTGCCCACCGGGCCGGCGCCGCTGTGGTGCCGCGCCTGATCCGGCTGGGCGTCAGCGTCCTGGCCGGTCTGCTGATGTGCGTCAGCTTCCCGCCGACCGGCTGGTGGTGGTCGGCGGTGCTGGGCATCGGCCTGCTCAGCGGGGTGCTGGCCCACCGCGACACCACGCCGATCGGCGGCCTCGGCTACGGGTTCCTGTTCGGGATGGCCTTCTACCTTCCGCTGATTCCGTGGATCAGCGGTCTGGTCGGTGTGCCGCCCTGGATCCTGCTGGCCGTCCTGCAGTCGGTATTCACCGCGCTGTTCGGCATGCTGGGGGCGCTCGTCGTCCGGCTGCCCGGCTGGCCGCTGGCGCTCGCCCTGGTGTGGTCCCTCTACGAATGGCTGAAATCCAATCTGCCGTTCGGAGGGTTCCCGTGGGGGGTGGCGGCCTTCAGTCAGACCGACGGCCCGCTGCTGGGGCTGGCGCGGATCGGTGGCGCTCCGCTGCTGTCGTTCGCCGTGGCTCTGCTCGGCACCTCGCTGTGCGCGCTGCTGATGGAGATCGTCCAGCGGCTCCGGCAGCACGACACCCGTCCGGGTGGCAGGGTGATCTCGGAACTCATCGTGCCGGCGGCGCTGATCGTCGCCGTGTTCGCGCTCACTGCCCTCGCGGCACCGGGATTGCGTCGTTCCGGGATCCCCGGCGGTGACGAACCCACCGTCACGGTGGCCGCCGTTCAGGGCAACGTGCCCCGACTGGGGCTCGACTTCGCCAGCCAGCGTCGCGCCGTCCTGGACAACCACGTCCAGCAGACGCTGAAACTCGCCGAGGACGTCGAGGCGGGCCGGGCCCCGCAACCGCAGTTCGTCCTCTGGCCGGAGAACTCCTCCGATATCGACCCGCTGCTCAACCAGGACGCGGCAGTGCAGATCGAAACCGCGGCCCAGGCGATCGGTGTCCCGATCCTGGTCGGGACCGTGTTGGTCCGGCCGGACCGGACACCGGACAACCCCACCGCGACCAACACCGTCCTGGTCTGGGACCCGGCGGCCGGCCCCGGCGAACGGCACGACAAGCGGATCGTCCAACCGTTCGGCGAGTACCTGCCGTGGCGGTCGTTCTTCTCGCGGCTGTCGTCCTACGCCGACCGCGCCGGATACTTCGTGCCGGGTGACGGATCCGCCGTTCTGCACCCGAGTGGTATCCCGGTGGGGGTGGCCACCTGCTGGGAGGTGATCTTCGACCGCGCGCTGCGCCAGTCGGTGCGCAACGGCGCCCAGCTGCTGGCCGTGCCCACCAACAACGCCACGTTCGATCAAGCCATGAGCGAACAGCAACTGGCCTTCGCCAGGCTGCGTGCGGTCGAACATGACCGCTGGGTGATCGTGGCCGGCACGACCGGGATCAGCGCCGCCATCGCACCCGACGGCCGTGAACTGGCGCGTACGGAGTTCTTCACACCCGCCTATCTCGACGTCGAGGTGCCCCTGCGCACCACCGCCAGCCCGGCCACCCGATGGGCCGAACCGCTGCAGTGGGTGCTGGTCGCCGCCGCGGTTGCCACGCTGGCGGCGACGATCCTGCACAATAGTGGCCGCGTGTGGCGCAGAACCAAGGGCCACGTCGGAGGAGTCTCATGAGCACCCGTAAGGCCGGTCCCGGCGCCGGAAGGCCCCGCAAGGCAACCGCGAAGGCGCCTGCCAAGGCATCACCCGCCAAGGCATCACCCGTCAAGGCAACGACCGCGAAGGCGCCCGCCAAGGCACAGAAGGCCGCCGCGGTCTCGCCCGCCGAGATCCCGGAGCCGCCGAGCACCCGCACGTTGGTGATCGTCCCGACCTACAACGAGATCGAGAATCTGCCGCTCATTCTGAGCCGGATCGAGAAGGTCCTGCCGGACGTGCACGTGCTGGTGGTCGACGATGGAAGTCCCGACGGTACCGGCGACTTGGCTGACGAATTGGCCGCGAAGGATCCCGAGCGACTGCACGTCATGCACCGCACGGCCAAGGACGGCCTCGGGGCGGCCTATCTCGCGGCGTTCGAGTGGGGGCTGGAGCGCGGCTACACGGTGCTGGTCGAGATGGACGCCGACGGCAGCCATGCCCCCGAGCAGCTGTATCGGCTGCTGGACGCCATCGACAGCGGGGCCGACCTGGCGATCGGGTCCCGCTACGTCGACGGCGGCACGGTACGCAACTGGCCCAAGCGGCGACTGGTGCTGTCGAGGACGGCGAACACCTACGCCCGAGTGCTGCTCGGGGTGGGAATCCAGGACATCACCGCCGGCTACCGCGCCTACCGGCGCGAGGTGCTGGAGAAGATCGACCTCACCGCCGTCGACTCCAAGGGCTACTGCTTCCAGGTGGATCTGACCTGGCGAAGCATCAATCTGGGGTTCGCCGTGGCGGAAGTGCCGATCACCTTCACCGAGCGTGAACTCGGTGTGTCGAAGATGAGCGGTTCCAACATCCGCGAGGCGATGCTCAAGACCGCCCGATGGGGTATCGGCGGCCGGTTGAACCGGGGGAGCCGGGTCTAGCCGCGGCGCTTGGCCTTCAGCAGGTCGAGGCGCTCCTTGAGCAGTTCCTCGAGTTCCTCGACCGAACGGCGTTCCAGCAGCATGTCCCAGTGAGTCCGCGGGGGCTTGACCTTCTTGGGCTCGGGCACCTCGCCCTCGATCAGGGTTCCCTCGAGGCCGTTGCGGCACAGCCAGGTGCCGGGAATCTCGGCGTCATCGGCGAACGGAACCTCGAACTCCTCGCCGTTGTCCGTCCGGTACTTGGCGACCTGGCGCGGCGCCAGGTCGTGGTTGCGATCGGTTTCGTAGCTCACCGCTCCGAGCCGGCTGCCCCTGAGCACGCGATCAGCCATCAGACTCTCCTTGTGTAATGAGTGTTAAGACCATCATCGGGAACGCGAAACTCCATGGAGTCGTTCCCGTGTCTAACTGCCATGATACCGCTGCCGAGGCCGGACAGGCTCCCGCGGACGGGTCGCATGCGGGACAGCGCGGGTTGATGTGCCCGTGGGCGGCCCACCCGGTTTACTCTCGTGCCGTGACGCGCCGCTCCCGACCGCAACCGTGCCGCTGGTGCGGCCGCGACGTCGGTGACGCCGGGTTGGGGCGACGCCGCCAATACTGCCGGCAATCGTGCCGGCAGCGGGCTTACGAACAGCGCGCCCAGCTCAGCGGTGCGGCGAACGGATCGTCGATCCCCGAGGACGCCGTGGTGCTCTCGGCCGCCGAGGCCGCCCAACTGTCCGACCGGGTCTACCAGGTGCGATGCGCGGCCGAGGATGTGGTCACCGCGGTCGAGGAGGGTGCCGACGGCGCCGAACTTCGCCAACTGTGCGAGGTGCTGCTCAGTGCCGCCAAAGCGGCGGACGGGTGGCGCTGAGCGGGAACCGTCCGCTCAGCAGGTGTACTCGATCCCCACGCCCTGGGCCGGTGGTGTCTGCCGCGTGCACCCATAGGCGTCGATACCGTCATCGCTGTAGCGCACCGCCGTCTGGCGGGCGTAGTTCACGCACACCAGCGCCGACTCGTCGGTCCGGCAGCGGAAGTCGCCGAAGGACAGCGACCGGTCCGTCGGCAGGGTCACGCCCTGGCCGGCGGCGAACCGGCCCGGGTCGCCGTGAGCGGAGCCGATCCGGACCGCGGTGCCGTCGAAATCCACCCAGCCGCCCTTCCAGACGCCGTAGATGTCCGGCGGGGCGGGCGGCGGGTCGGTCAGGTTGACCAGGCAGGCCAGATCGCCCGAACCGCGCCGGAGGTCGGTCATACAACTCGTCCCGGCCGGAGTGGTGAAGGCGACGTCCTCGCCCAGTGGTGTGCTGGCGCCGCCCCGCATCGCCACCTGGAACTCGGCCGCGTCGACCGGGCCGGCGGCCTGCACCCAGGCGATCGCCTCGCCGACCGTGGCCCCTGGCGCGGGGGCAGCCGTCGGGGAGGTGGACGTCGTGGACGTCGTCGTTCCGGTGGTCGAGGGTGCGGCCTGGCCGGCCGGTCGGGACGGCGAGATGGGGGTGAGCTTGCCGGTTCCCGGTGTCTCGGTCGACGGGGAACAACCCGCCACCAGCAGTCCGACCGCCGTCAGGGCAGCGAACATCCCCGTGCTCCGCATCAGGCCAGGTTAGCCGCGCTACGGTCGTGCCATGGCCCAACACACCGTCCGCGCCACCACCACCAGCGGCGTGGTCGAAGGATTCGCCCGTGACGGCGTCAACCGCTGGCGTTCCATCCCCTACGCGCAACCGCCGGTGGGCCCACTGCGGTTCCGAGCGCCGCAGCCCCCCGAGCCGTGGTCCGGGGTGCGCCCGAGCTTCAGCTACGCCAACTGCGCGCCGCAGCAGCGCCGCTACACCATGATCGCGCCGGGTAAGTACCAGCCGATGAGCGAGGACTGCCTGACGCTCAACGTCGTCACCCCGCGCTGGTCCGGGCCGGCGCCGGCGCACGATCCGCTGCCGGTGATGTTCTTCATCCACGGCGGCGGCTACATCCTCGGCAGCTCGGCGACCCCGCTGTACGACGGCGCCGCGCTGGCCCGGCGGGGGTGCGTGTACGTGTCGGTCAACTACCGGCTGGGCGCCCTCGGTTGCGTGGACTTCTCATCGCTGTCCACGCCGGACACTCCGCTGGAGGACAACCTCTTCCTGCGCGACATCGTCGCGGCATTGCGCTGGGTGCGGGACAACATTGCCGCCTTCGGCGGGGACCCCGGCAACGTCACGATCTTCGGGGAAAGCGCCGGGGCGCACGCGGTGGCCACGCTGCTGGCCGTTCCCGACGCCGAAGGTCTTTTCCGCCAGGCTATTTCGCAGAGCCCGGCATCGGGGATGGTCAGCACCCCGGAGGTCGCCGCCGAGATCGCCGAGCGTTTCGCCGAACGCCTCGGTGCCCGCCCCGGTGACGCCGCGCGGCGGCTGATGACGGCCACGCCGGCGGAGTTGGTGCACACCATGGACTGGGTGATGCGGCACAGCCTCACCAGCATGGTCGGGGCCGCCGCCGTCGGACCCACCTGCGGCGAGGAGTACCTGCCCCTGGACCCGTTCGAGGCGATGCGCAAGGGCACGGCGCACAAGGTTCCGCTGATCGTCGGCACCAACGCCGACGAGGGACGGTTGTTCACCAGGTTCCTCAAACTGCTGCCCACCACCGAACACGCCATCGAACGCATCCTGGCCCACACCCCGCCGGAGGTCCGGGAGCGGATCCTCGCCGCCTACCCGCACTACCCGCACCCGAAGGCCTGCGTCGAGTTCGGCGGCGACATGATCTTCTCCACCGCGGCCTGGCAGGTCGCCGAAGCCCACGCCAAGCTGGCGCCCACCTACGTCTACCGCTACGACTACGCGCCCCGGACGCTGCACTGGGCCGGCTTCGGGGCGACCCACGCCACCGAACTGCTGGCCGTGTTCGGAATCTACCGATCCCGGGTCGGTGCCGTGCTGACCGCGGGGGTGGATCAACGCACCGCGGTCAAGGTCAGCCACCTGGTACAGACCCGCTGGCACGAGTTCGCCCGCACCGGGCTGCCCGGGGACGACTGGCCCGCCTACAACCGCGACCAGCGTCCAGTCCTGGTTTTCGACCGGCACACCCACATCGAGTACGACCCGCACCCGCACCGCCGCGAAGCCTGGGCGGGCTTCACCCTCGCCTCGAGGTGATCAACCGATAGTTTGGGAGGATGACTGACGCCCCGATCGAACGCCCCGAGGACCTCACCGCAGAGTGGCTGACCACCGCCCTCGGCGCGGGAACGGTCGAATCCTTCAGCGTCGAGCGGATCGGCACCGGGCAGATGAGCGAGTGCTACCGCGTCAGCCTCAGTTATGCCGACGGGGCGGGTCCCGCCTCGGTGGTGCTCAAGGTAGCGGCGAGCGATCCGGTCAGCCGGGGCACCGGCAAGGCGCTGGGACTCTACGAACGCGAGGTGCGGTTCTACCGGGAGGTCGCGCCCCGACTGGGCGGGCCGATCGCGCAGTGCTTTCACGCGTCCTACGACCCCGACACCGGAATCTTCACGTTGCTGCTCGATGACGCCGCCCCCGCTGAGGTGGGCGACGAAATCCGTGGCGCCGCAATCGAAGACGCCGTACTGGCGCTGACCCAGCTGGGTCGGCTGCACGCGCCGCTGATCGGCAGCACGGCGCTGGCGGAGGCGGAATGGCTCAATCGGGAGGCCCCGATGAACCAGGCGGTCATCGCGACGCTGTACGCCGGTTTCGTCGACCGTTACGGGCAGTCCATCACGCCCGAGCAGCGCCTGGTCGGCGAGCGTCTGGTCGACAGCTTCGACGCCCACACCGCCGCCGAGACCGCCCCCGACCGGGTGCACGGTCTGGTGCACGGCGACTACCGCCTGGACAACATGCTGTTCGGTCGCCCGGGATCGCTGCGCGACCTCACCGTGGTGGATTGGCAGACGGTCACCTGGGGTCCGGCCATGACCGACCTGGCCTACTTCCTCGGCTGTGCGCTGCCCGTCGAATCCCGTCGCGCCCATTACGACGAACTGCTCGCCGCTTACCACGCCGGCATGGGGCCCAACCCGCCGCTGTCCCTCGAGCAGATCCGCGAAGGCGTGCGCCGGCAGAGTTTCTTCGGGGTGATGATGGCGATCGTGTCCTCGATGCTGGTCGAGCGCACCGACCGCGGCGACCGGATGTTCCTGACCATGCTGGAACGGCACAGCAGCCACGTCCTCGATACGGGCGCCCTGGACATCCTGCCCACCGCCGGCGCCGACGCCCTGAAGCCCGATCCGGCCGACGAGGCGGCGCACCCGCCGGGGGACGAGCCGCTGTGGAACGAGAGTTGGTACTGGGACTTCATCGACGAGAAGCAGGGCATCGGCGGATGGATCCGGCTGGGTCTGATCCCCAACCAGAACGTCGCCTGGATCAACGCGCTGGTCTGCGGGCCCGACATCCCCACCGTGGCACTGCTGGACTTTCACGCACCGCTACCGGACGATCCGAACCGGCTGCGCGGCAAGGGCATCGAGATGAGCCACAGCGCCACCGTCGCGTTGCAGGAGTACCGGGTCGCGGTTCGCGGCGAGGCGCTCTCCTTCGCCGACCCGGTCGGGCTGCTGCACGGGCACGGCGGTGAGCCCGCCCGGTTGGCGATGGACCTGACCTGGAACACCAGCGGAGATCCCTACGCCTACCGGATCACCACCCGCTACGAAATCCCGTGCACCGTCACGGGAACCGTCACGATCAACGGAACGGACTACACCATCACCGCAGTCCCCGGACAGCGCGACCATTCCCACGGGGTACGGGACTGGTGGACTATGGATTGGGTCTGGAGTGCCCTGCACCTCGATGACGGCACCCACCTGCACGGTGTCGACCTGCGGATTCCAACCCTGCCGCCGGTCACCGTGGGCTACCTGCAGTCGCCCGGTGAACCGCTGGTCGAGACCACATCGGTGACGGCCACAGCGGAACTGGCCGACAGCGGGCTGCCGTTGGCCACGACACTGCACTTCGAACCCGGCGGGCTGGAAGCCACGATCGACGTGCAGGGCAACGCGCCGGTCCGGCTGGAAGCCCCCGACGGGCGGGTCAGCTTCTTCCCTCGGGCGTGGGCGACGGTGTCCACCAACGACGGTCGGCGCGGGGTGGGCTGGCTGGAGTGGAATCGCAACCAGCCCGCCCCGTAGCGGCGCCTACTTCTTGACGACCTGCGTGCCGCCGGCCAGCTCGTCGTGCTTGCCCTGCTTGGTCGGGCTGTTGTTGATGGTCACCGCGATGACGACGTAGGCGATGACGGCCAGCAGACCGCCCACGTACGGCACGATCGTCAGCAGCGTGAACGCGTTGCGGATCGCCGACTGCTTGAGGTCCGGCTTGGGCGCCCCGCCGGGACCGTGCACGCTCAGACCGAGCATCATCTTGCCCAGCGTGCGGCCCTGCGATACCTCCATGGCGACGAAGTAGCCGAACATCAGCACACCGGAGAACAATCCGGTCACCATGATGTTGCTGCTGGCGCCGAACACCGCGGCCAGAACGTAGGCCACGATGCTGACCAGGATTCCGTCGATGATCCGGGCTCCCCAGCGAATGCCCAGCCCGCCGGGCTGCCCGCCAAACGGGGCGCCCCAGGCCGGCTGACCGGGTGGGCCGTAGGGGTTGGGTGGCGGCGGGGGATAGCCCGCACCCGGCGGGGGGAAGCCGGGCTGTCCGTAGGGGTTGGGTTGTCCCGGGATATTGGGATTCCCCTGGGGGTCGAATGGGCCCGTCATCGCTGTCTCCTCCGCGAGAGTTCGGTGTCCGGTCAATCTACCGCGATCGACCCCGCTGGGGGCTGGGTCGGCGACAGGCCCGACACGCGATCTCGGTGGCGGGGCAGCCCGGCGGCTCGGCTACCAGCCGGTGCTGAGGACCCGGTCGAGCATGTCGACGAAGAAGTCGGCGGACTCCCGGGTGATGCACATCGGCGGCTTCATCTTCAGCACGTTCTGCCGGTCGCCGGTCGGCTGCACGATCACCCCGAGTTCGCGCATCCGTTCGCAGATGGCCTCGGTCTCGGCGACGGCGGGTTCGAGGCTGTCGCGGTCGCGGACCAGTTCGACGCCCATGTACAGCCCGCTGCCGTGCACGGTGCCGATGATCGGGTGACGGGTGGCCAACTCGTTGATCCGGGCCTTGAGGTGGTCACCGACGGTGAGCGCGTTCTCCTGCAGGCCTTCGCTTTCCAGAACGTCGAGCACGGTCAGGCCCACCACGCAGGACACCGGGCTGCCGCCGGCGGAGGAGAAGAAGTACCCCTGGGTGCGGTAGGCATCGGCGATGGCTTTGGTGGTGATCACCGCACCCAGCGGCTGGCCGTTGCCCATCGCCTTGGCGACGCACACGATGTCGGGGACGACGTCCTGCTGCTCGAACGCCCAGAACCACCGGCCGGTGCGGCCGTAGCCGACCTGAACCTCATCGGCGATGGCGAGACCGCCGGCGGCGCGTACCGCGCCGTAGACGGCCTTGAGGTAACCGTCGGGCAGGGCCATGCCGCCAGCGTTGCCGTAGAACGGCTCGCAGATGAAGGCCGCGGGCGGTGTGCCCTGTGCGGCAAGGTTGTTGATGATCTCGACGGCCTCCGGCGCGTAGCGGGACGCGTCCGGTCCGCGGTGCTCGCCGCGGTAGGGGTTGGGGGAGGGCACGGTGTGCACCCAGGACGGCCGGGTGGACAGCGCGTTGGGATTGTCGGCGATCGACGTGGAGATCGCATCGGTCGCGTAGGTCCAGCCGTGGTAGGCCTCGGCCACCGCGACGATGTCATGCCGGCCGGTGGCCGCCATCGCCAGCCGCAGCGCCAGATCATCGGCCTCCGAACCGGAGTTCACCAGGAACACGGTGTCCAGCGGGTCGGGCAGCGTGGCCGCCAGACGTTCGGAGAGTTCCACCACCACTCCGTAGTTGAACCGGGAGTTGGTGTTCAGCCGCCGCCACTGGCGGGCCACCGCGTCGGCCAGTTGCGGGTGGCCGTGGCCCAGGATGGCGACGTTGTTGACCATGTCGAGGTAGGTCCGGCCGTCGGTGCCGATCAGGTGCTCGCGCCAGCCCCGCTCGATGCGCGGCGGGTGCCGGTAGTAGTGCTCCTGGACGGCGGCGTAGGCGCGGGCACGTCGCTGCCGCAGGGCCAGGCTGTCCTCGGCCGTCGTGGCGGTGTGCGGCAGGCCCAGCAGCACGGCGGGGTCACTGACCCTGCTCAGCCAGCCTGCGGCGTACTCGGGGCGCACGAACGCCGGGGTGTCTTTGTCCGGGTCGGGGTGTCGCCGGCACTGCAGCCACACCGGACCGGTCAGCGTGCCCAGCGTCGCGCCTGCGGCGACCTCGGTG
>JAKOYE010000137.1 GCA_029780675.1 Actinomycetes bacterium | reverse complement strand
CCGATCGAGGAGAGCCATGTTCTGTTACCAGTGCGAGCAGACCGACCGCACGCCCCAGCCCGACCGCCCCAACCTGCTCAGCTTCGGCTGCTCGGCGACCAAGGGCAACTGCGGCAAGGACGCCACCACGGCGGCCCTGCAGGACGTCCTGGTGGAGGTCAATCTGGGCATCGGCCAGTACGCACAGAAGCTGCGTGAACTGGGCGCGCCAGACCCGCGGTTCGCCGCGCACGCCTCGTTCGACCTGTTCACCACACTGACGAACGTCAACTTCAACGCCACCCGGTTCATGGCGCTGATCGCCGATGCGGTCGGGGTGCGCGAGGAGGCCAAGGCCGCCTATGAGGCCGCCGCCCGCGCGGCCGGTGTCGAGCCCGAAACCCTCACCGGCGCAGCCCAGTTCATGCCCGCCACCAAGATTTCCGAGGTGGTCGCGCAGGCGGAGACCGTCGGGGTGGATGCCGATCTCGACGTGCTCGGCGCCGATATCGTGGGTCTGCGCAACCTCAATCTCTACGGGCTCAAGGGTGTGTGCGCCTACGCCCACCACGCGCACGCGCTGGGATACCGCACCGACGACACCGACGCCGGCATCGAAAACGGCCTGGCCTTCCTCGGCGCCGGCCCCACCGAGGCCGACGCCCTGCTCGGTCACGCCCTGGAACTGGGCAACGTCAACTTCAAGGTGATGGAGATGCTCGACGCCGCCAACACCGGTAGCTTCGGCGACCCCGTGCCGACTCCGGTGCGGGTCACGCCGGTGGTGGGCAAGGCCATCCTGGTCTCCGGCCACGATCTGCACGACCTGGCTGCGATCCTGGAGGCCACCGCCGACACCGGCATCAACGTCTACACCCATGGCGAGCTGCTGCCCGCGCACGGCTATCCGGAGCTGCACAAGCACAGCCACCTGGTCGGCAACTACGGTGGCGCGTGGCAGGACCAGCAGCGCGACTTCACCGCGTTCCCGGGTCCGATCCTGATGACCTCGAACTGCCTGATCGAACCGCAGCCCGCCTACCGCAACCGCATCTTCACCACCGGTCCGGTCGGCTGGCCCGGTATCCGCCATGTCGAGAACACCGATCTGTCGCTGGTGATCAAGGCCGCTCAGTCGCTGCCCGGTTTCACCGAGGAGGTGCCGGCCGAGACCGTCACCACCGGCTTCGCCCACAGCGCCGTGCTGTCGGTGGCCGACAAGGTGATCGAAGCGGTCAAGGCCGGTGATATCTCCCGGTTCCTGCTGATCGGCGGCTGCGACGGTGCCGCCCCGGGCCGCAACTACTACACCGATGTGGCCGACCACGCCCCGAGCGACACGGTGCTGATGACGTTGGGCTGCAACAAGTACCGGTTCAACAGCCACGAGTTCGGCGAGATCGGCGGCATCCCGCGTCTGCTCGACGTGGGCCAGTGCAATGACAGCTACTCGGCCATCCGCATCGCGCTGGCTCTGGCGGATGCCTTCGACTGCGGTGTCAACGACCTGCCGCTGAGCCTGTTCGTCTCCTGGTTCGAGCAGAAGGCGGCCGCGGTGCTGCTCACCCTGCTCTCGCTGGGCATTCGCAACATCCGGCTCGGGCCGACCCTGCCCGCCTTCCTCACCCCGGCGGTGGTGGACATCCTGGTGGAGAAGTTCGCGCTCAAGCCCATCGGCGACCCGGCGGAGGATCTCGCCGCCGCGATGGCGGGTGCCTGATGAGCGGTGCCATCGGGCAAGCTGTCCCGGTGCAGACCGATGCGGCGGTGGGATACGACGTCACCCTGGTGACCGCTGACGGACAGGAGTCGACGCTGCACTGCGGCGCCGGCACCTCCGTTCTGGCGGCCGCCGAGCAGGCCGGCTTGGTGCTCAAGTCGGCCTGCCAGGGGGGCGGCTGCGGAGCCTGCTCCGCAGTGCTCACCGGCGGCCGGGTCGAGATGGGCGACCACGACCCCGATGTCATCGAGGTGCCCGAGGACGAGGGCGGAATCCTGTTGTGCAGCAGCTTCCCCCGGGAGGACTGCCGTATCGAACTGCCCTACGACGCGGCGAAGATCGTCACCGCCCCGCCCCGCACCCACGAGGCCGAGATCACCGCGCTGGACCGGGTCGCCGACGGGGTGATGCGGGTGATGCTGACGCTGCGGCCTGCGGAGGACGGCTCGTCGTCGGCGGATTTCGAGTCCGGCCAGTTCTTCCGCATCACGGTGCCGGGCACCGACGCCCGCCGGGCCTACTCACCGGCCAACGTCGCCAACTGGGACGGTCAACTGGAGTTCTTCATCCGACTGCTGCCCGGCGGCGCCATGTCCGATTACCTGGCGGAACGCGCCGGGGTGGGCGATATCGTGACCGTATCGAGCGCGGACGGCGAGTTCGTGCTCGCGGAGAACGGACTTCGGCCGCGCTGGTTCCTGGCCGGCGGCACCGGGCTGTCGCCGCTGCTGTCGATGCTGCGCAAGATGGCGGAGTGGGGCGATCCGCAGCCGGCCCGGCTGTTCTTCGGTGTCACCCGGCACGGCGAGGTCTTCGCGCAGGACGAGATCGTCGCTCTCGAGGGGGCGCTGCTCGACTTCCACGCCGACACCGTGGTGTGGAACGCGGATCCGGCCTGGTCGGGTCCGGTGGGCAACCCGGTAGAGATGGCCGCCGCCGAGTTGGCCATGCTCGACGAGATGCCCGACGTCTACATCTGCGGACCCCCGCCGATGACGGATGCTGCCGTCGCCGCCCTCACCGCCGGCGGTGTGCCCGCCGATCAGATTCACCTGGAGCGGTTCTCGCCGTCAGCGTGACGCTGATCGGCAACCCGGCGTGATCGGCCGCACCGGGCGTCAGTCCTCGATACTGAGCGCTTGAGTGGGGCAGTTCTCGCAGGCCTGCTCGAGATCGAGTCGCCGGTCCGCGGGGACGTCATCCATCAGGATGTTCAGCACACCGTCGGGGCCGACCTCGAAGATGTCCGGTGCGGTCGCCTCGCACAACCCGATCGACGAACACTTCGTCCGGTCGACGACGATCCTCATCGCGCTCAGGCCTTCGACTTCTCGGGGGTGAACCGCACCGTCATGGACATCACGGTATGGAAGAAGTTTCCGTTGCCCAACTCCGGCTCACCGACCACCCGGATGTCGGGCAGTCGGGTCAGCAGTTCCCGGAAGGTGGCGGCGATCTGCCGGCGGGCCAACTGGGCGCCCAGGCAGTGGTGGATGCCGCCGCCGCCGAACGCGACATGCTTGTTCGGCGACCGGGACAGGTCCAGGCGCTCGGGATGGTCGAACACCTCGGTGTCCATATTGGCCGAGGAGTAGAACATGATCACCTTGTCGCCCTCGGTGATGTGCTGCCCGCCCAGTTCGGTGTCGTGGGCGGCGGTGCGGCGGAAGGTCATGATCGGCGTGGCGTACCGGACGATCTCCTCGACGGCCAGCGGCATCCGTCCCGCCAGATCCTCCATCAGCCAGGCGCGCTGGTCGGGGAAGTCGGTGAGCGCCTTCATACCGTGGGCGATGGACTGCCGGGTGGTGTCGTTGCCGGCGATGATCAGCAGGTTGAAGATGGACGAGATTTCGTCGTCGGTGAGTTGTTCGCCGTCGACCTCGGCCTGAACCAGCGCCGTGAGCAGGTCGTCCTTCGGAGCGCGGCGGCGATCGGCGATCAGCTCGTCGGCGATCCCGCGCATCGTGAAGATGGTCTGTGCCAGTCGGGCCAAGGGCTCGGCGCCCTGCAGCAGCCGCGGATCGCGCCAGCCGTCGGCGAACTGGGACTCGTAGGCGACGGTGCGGCGGTGCTCCTCGGGGATGCCGACCATGTCGCAGATGTTGTGCATCGGAACCAGGGCGGCCACCTCTTTGACGAAGTCCACCTCACCCTTGTCGGCGATGGCGTCCACGACGCGACGGGCGTTGGCGACGATGTGGTCGTCGATGCGGGTCAGCTGTTTAGGAGTGAACGCCGCGGCGTGCAATCGGCGGATCTTGGTGTGCCGCGGCGGGTCGGATGCGATGAAACCCTGTGCGGCGTCGAGCATTTCAGGCGGGAAGGACTCGAAGGTGATGCCCATGCCGGACAGGAAGTCCTGTGGCCGCCGGGTCACCTCGATCAGGTCGGCGTGCCGGACGACGGCCCAGAACCCCTGATCGTTGGGATCCTCGAACATCCCGTTCTTGACCGGTCGGTGCCAGGACACCGGCCGGTTCGCCCGCAGTTCGGCGAACACCTTCTCGCGGTCCTTGGCGGTTCCCGACCAGAACTCCCGCGACGAGATGTCGGCGGGGTCGTAGGGGCGTTCGGCGCGGGTGAGGGCGGCGGTCATCGAGTCTTCTCCTGCGGGCTGAGTCACCCCAAGGGTCTGTCGAAAATGGCAAAATGTCAAGCAGTTATGACAAATGCTGTTCGACTGTCGTACCCGGCGTTAGGATTGTGGGCGTGAACACCGTCGACTTGCGCGCTGAAACCCGGGCCTATGCGCGTTCCCGGCTGCGGGAGCTGGCTCTCGACGCCGCCCGCCGGGTGGTTCTCGAACGCGGGTGGGCGGCGGTGCGGATGGGGGCCATCGCCACCGAGATCGGCATCAGCCGCCAGAGCCTGCACGCCGAGTTCGGCACCAAGGACGATCTCGGCAACGCCCTCGTCCTGCGGGAGACCGAGGAGTTCTTCACCGGTGTCCAGGACCGTTTCGCCGAGCACCCCGGTGACCTGGCCGGTGCGGTGTCCGACGCCGCGGAGTACCTGGTGTCAGTGGCCCGGGAGAATCCGTTGGTGGGCACGATCCTGACCGGAACGCCGGCCGGGGGAGACGTGTCGTTCCTGTCGCTGTTGACCGTGCGCGGTGAGACGTTGATCGCCAACGCCAGCGCTGTCGTGCGCGCGTGGGTGACCGAGCAGTGGCCGGCCGCAGACCCCGAGGACGTGCGGCTGATGGTGGAAACGATTGTGCGCCTGAGCCTGAGTCACGTCCTGACACCGACGAAGACCCCCGAGGAGGTCGGGGCGGACCTGGCGGTGGTGGCGTGCCGGTGCCTGCCGCTTCCCGACCTCAGTGAGAACCCTGACCCTGCCGGAGGGTGGAACCCTTCTGCGCCTTGATGCTGAACTCCTGTTCGGGTCGGCCGGTGGCGCCGTAGCGCAGTCCCACCGCGACCTCGCCCGAGGTCGCCAGGCCGGCGAGATAGCGCTGGGCGGTGGCCCGGGACACCCCGGTCGCGGTCGCCACCTCGGCGGCCGACATGGGCGCCTCGGCGCCGGCCAGTGCCTGCAGCACCACCTGTTTGGTGGGTGACGGCGCGGCCGGTGAACGCTGCTCGGGAATCCGCGGCCGCAGGGCGTCGAGGGCGGCGTCGACGTCCGCGGCGGCGAGATTGTTACCGGACAGGATGCGGCGGTAGCGGGCGTAGCCGGACAGCCGAGCGGCCAGTTCCGCCGGTCCGAACGGTTTGACGAGGTAGCTCAGCGCGCCGGCGCTGAGCGCGGCCCGGATCGTCTCCGCCTCGGTGGAGGCGCTCAACACGATGCTGTCGCAACGGGATTCGTGAACGAAGTCGATACCGGACCCATCGGGCAGGTAGACATCCACCAGCGCCAGATCGAACGGTGGGGCTTTCCGCGCCGCGGCAACCGTGTTGGCGGTGCCGACGACGGTGAAACCCGGCATCGCCTCGACGATTCCGGCGTGCATGTTGGCCACCCGGAAGTCGTCTTCGACGATCAGAACTCGCAGATTCGTGGTGTTGACCATTGTTGCTTCTCCGGCCTCTACTCCGCCATGACACCCGGAAGCCGGGCAATGAATTCCGCGCCGCACAACTCCGACTCGGGGTTTGCGGGACTCGACAGCCAGATCTCTCCGCCGAGTGTCCGGGAGATCTGGCGGGACAGCGTCAGCCCGATACCCCGGCCGCCGGGCAGGTCGGAGTCCGGTTTGGTCGAGGTGCCCTCGATGAAGATCCGGTCGACGAGGTCGTCGGCCACCCCGTCGCCGCTGTCGGCCACCGTGATGTGCAGGGTGGTCTCGATCTGCAGCAGCTCGACCTCCACCAGCTTGGCCGGACTGCTCCCGGTCCGGGCCGCCTCGATGGCGTTGTCCAGCAGATTGCCCAGCACGGTCGTCACCTCGACCGGCAACGCGAGACGGCCAGGCACCCAGGTGTTCTCGCCGATGCGCAACGTCACCCCGGCCTCGCGCACACCGGCCGCCTTGGCCGCCAGCAGTGCCTGCAGATAGGAGTCGCGGACCGTGTCGATGCCCGGCAGCGCCGAACCGAGGGGGCCCGCGCCGAGCAACTCCTCCAGGTAGGTCGCGGCCTCCTGGGTGTGGCCGCTGTGCAACAGCCCGTTGAGCAGGTGCAGGCGGTTGGCGTACTCGTGGCGCTGCGCCCGCAGCACGGTGCTCATCAGCTGGACCGCGTCGAGTTGGCGGGTCAGCGACTCGACGTCGGTTCGGTCGCGGACGACCAGCACGGAGCCCAGTTCGCGTCCTTCGCGCGAGACCGGCCGGGCGGAGACGACCAGAATCCGATCCCCGACGTTGGCCAGCGTCGGCGTCGGGTTGCAGGACCGCAGAACATCCAGCACGCGCGGGGTCAGGCCGATCTGATCGACGGGATGCCCGGTGGCGGAGTCGATCTGGAGCAGTCGGCAGGCCTCGTCGTTGACGAAGGTGGTGTTGCCCTCGGTGTCGGTGGCCAGCACCCCCTCGCCGATCCCGTGCAGTACTGCTTCCTGGGTGCGCACCAGTTCGGTCATCTCGGTCGGCTGCAGGTCGAGTGTCTGCCTGCGCCACCGCCGGGCCAGCAGCACACACAGCACGGTCCCCGCGACGAGCGCGGGCCCGGCGGTCAGGGCGCCCAGTCGCTGCTCGTTGCGCAGGATGCCGTACACCGTCGAGGTGGACATCCCGACGCTGACCTCGCCGACGACGCGGTCGGAATCCGGCGCATAAATCGGCACCTTGGCGCGGATGGACGGGCCCATGGTGCCGGTTTGTTGAACGATCTCCTCCCGGCCGGCCAAGGCGCCGGACGGGTCGGTGCTGACGGGTTTGCCCAACTCCGCGGCATTCGGGTGGCTCAACCGGATTCCGCGGTCATTGGTGATCACCACGAACAGGACTCCGGTGCCCTGCCGAACCTGGTTGGCGAGTCGTTGGAGTTGACCGTGGGCCAGTTCGGCGGGCGGTGGCACCCGGCCCGCGTAGGAGGTGACGTCGGTTCGCACATACGGCGCGGTGGCCAGCACCCGAGCGATGTCGTGGCAGCGGTTGCCGTATTCGTTGATCAGGCGGCCGTGATAGATCACCGCCAGCAGGGCGAACGCGATGCCCAGGGTCAGGGCCACCACGGCAAGCTGCAACAGCAGAACCTGCGTTGCCAGCCGAACGTCGATCCGGCGCTTGCCTGCCACCGGGGCAGCTTAGCGGGCGGACTAAGCAGAATGAGCAAAAGCGCGCTTTGCCCGGGCTGCCGCCTCGAGGAACACGCTGCGCAGCACGCCGACGTAGTGGTGGACGGAGTGCCGGGCCTCGGGGGTGTCGGGCAGCGACACGGTGACGATGGTCTGGTCCGGGTTGCGGCTGACCCACATGTTGATCCCGCCGTGGGACAGCTCGTCGATGTAGATGCCGAGCCGGTTGGCCTCGGCGTCGGCGACCCGGCGGAAGTCCATCAGGGACACCATCATCGACGGCCGGCGGGGAACGGACTGACCGAGATCGTCCCGGGCGAGGTCCAGCACCCGGTCGAACGGAACACCTGACAGGTGCCGGTTGGCGTCGAACGACTTCTGCGCCGCACGCGCCAGTTCGGCGAAATCACCGTTGCCGATCGGCACCGAAACCGGGAACAGGCTGGCGTACCACCCGGCGCTGAGAGACTCGGTCTCACCGGCACGGCAATCGGACGGGGTGAAGGTGTGGAAGGCGTCGGCACCGGTGAGCCGATGATCGGCCAGAGCCGCGCAGGCCATCACGCCGCCGCTGAAACGGGCCCCGGCGCTGCGGCAGGCGAGGTCGAAGGCCTCGGTGTCGTCGCCGTCGAGCAGTTCCACGGTGATGGCCCGGCCCGCGCTGTGCGCCGAGGTGTCGCCCAACTCCAGCGGGAAGCTCGGCCAGGCGCCGCCGGCGGTGCGGGCGAAGTCCACCCAGTCCCGTACCGGCCGGGAGTCCAACGTCATGGACTCGACATGCAGGCGCTGCCGCGCGGCGAAGTCCCGGTACCCGGCGGGATCCGGCAGGGGGTTGGGGACGTCGCACATCAGCGCCTGATAGGTCAGGTGGATGTCGGTGTAGACCAGCGCCGCCGACGACCCGTCGGTGTGCAGGTGGTCGATGATCGCGTAGACGGTGAAGTGGTCCGGTTTCTGTACGACGCCGAAGGTGAAGCAGTCCCAGTCCAGGGTGTCCGGCGTCGTGGTGACCACGTGCGCGCGGATCTCATCGGCTTCCATGAAGCCCACCGGGGCGGGGACGAACTCGATGAGGCCGGGGTCCGCGACGGTTCGACGGATCATCGTCTCGGCTTCGGCGCCCTCGACCTCGAAGCGGCTGTGATAGGTGTCGTGGCGGCGGATATGGGTGTTGATCGCCTCGGTCATCGACGCCACATCGCACCAGCCGTCGACATCCCAGGACACCATGATCAGGCGGGGCACCTCCCGCTTCAGGGTCCGGGCGAAATTTGCCGTCCGCAGGTGCTGGGCCTGTTGGAAGCTGGGAGGGAGCACGTCGACGTCCGCGCGCGCCATGGCTTCACGGCTGGCGGTCGACGCCGTCCAGGTGATCACCGGCCCGCGCCCTGGCTGCCAGGACTTGATGGAACCAATGGCCACCATTCTGGGTAACTCCTCACTGACGATGCGGTCGAGGCGGGCGCCGACGCAATCCGGCACCGTGGGGAACTGACACCGATGAAATTAGGTGTCGCTGCCCTCGCCTGTCGTGGTTGTGCTCGCTACTCGCGAAGTGTTCATAACGAGCAGTTGTGCGCATTGTGCTCAGCTGTTCTGATACTTCGATAACACTGGCCTGATACTTCGGTAACACTGTCTGTACTTCGGCAACACTGGGCAACGCTGTCTGTTCTGTCGCAGGCCGGCACCGGTGCGTTACCGGCCGTCGGCGACTAAAGAGGACGTGCCCGGATCAGGGCACCGCGGTGCGGCTGCTGAATGACACCGCGTGGCCGGGGGCGCTCCCCGGCAGCGCTCGTCGGGACCAGTTCGACCCGGCACAGCACCTCCCGCAGCACCACCCGCATCTCGGTGAGGGCCAGGTTCGCGCCCAGGCACCGGCGGTTACCGCCGCCGAACGGCAGCCATCGCTGGGCGTGGGGAACGCGACCGGGGGGAGCGTCGTCCTGGTTCGTGGCCAGCATTCGCTCGGGGCGGAACTCTTCAGGGTCGTCATACTGCGCGGCGTCGGCGTGTACCAGTCCGATCGCCGGGATGACGGTCACCCCGGCCGGCAGCCGATAGCCGGCGACCTCGACCGGTTCGGTGAGCAGGCGGCCGACGTCGAAGACCACCGGCCGGATGCGCAGCGTCTCCCGGGCCACCGCGTCGAGGTACTCGTCACCGGCCGGGTCGCCGGAAGCCGAGGCGCGGGCGGCCGCGACCGCCGCCGCCAACACCCGCGGATGCCGGGTCAGCCGCTCGAGGGCCCAGGCCAGCGCCGTGGCGGTGGTGTCGTGGCCGGCCAGCAGCAGGGTCATCAACTGGTCGCGCAGTTCCCGGTCGGTCATCTGCCGGCCGTCCTCGTCGGCGGCGCGAACCAGCATGGCCAGGGCGTCGGTGCGGTCGGCGAGGTTCGGATCGGCGCGCCGGTCGGTGATCTCCGCGTAGAGCAGGGAGTCGGCCTCGGCGATCCGCCGGCGCAGGGAGCGCCACGGCCAACGGCGCTGCAACCGCGGCCGGGCGACCGCCAGGGTGTCCCACGGTCCGAGTTGCAGCAGCCGCGGCATCACCGAACGCAGTGCGGCCAGCCGGTCGACGTCGGTGGCGCCGATCGCGGTGCGCAGGATCACCTCCAGGGTGATCTGGGACATCCGTTCCACGACCGGGAACTCGGTACCCGTCGGCCAGCCGGCGATATTGGCCGCGGCGATTTCGGCGATCAGCGGCTCCTGGCGGGCCACCGCCTCGCGATGGAACGGCGCGAGCATGAGCCGACGGCGGTCGCGGTGCAGATCCTCGTCGAGCACCAGCACCGAACTTCTTCCCAGTACCCCGCTGAGCACGGAATTCGCCTCGCCGGCGTGGAAGATCCGGGGATCCCCGGCGAACACGGCCTTGATGTGGTCGGGGTTGGCGAGGTAGACCCCCGTGCCGAAGCCGGCGAGTCGGATCGTGAACACATCGCCGTAGCGCCGGCGGCAGGCGAAGGCGACCGCCGACCACCACCGCAGCATCAGGGCGGTCTGAACGGACGCGGGCAGCGGCGGTCCGGGCGGCAGCGCGTCCGGACCGGTCATGAGCCGAGACTATCGGCCCGGTGGTCGCGCGGACGCCGACCGTTGGGGTCGGAGAGCGCGCCTCAGCCGGCTCGCCCGGGGTATTTCTCCCACGCGCTGTGGCCGACGATGACCGCGGCGAAGAGCAGCAGGGCGGCGGTGATCCAGCGGCCGTGGACCTTCATCACCCGCTCGTAGCCGTCCTTGATTCGGATCGACGCGCCGGGGCTGACCATCTCGATCACCGCGGGGAGGACGGCGGGCACCACCGCGATGACCGCGAACAGCACGACGGCCAGCGTGCGCTGGTCGCCACTGGTGATCTGGCTGATCTGGTGGCCGGCGGCGATCGCGATGGGGAAGACCTTCGGGTGCAGCCCGCAGATGGCGAAGCCCGCCAGCAGCGCGCGGATCAGCCGCTGGCGAGGGCTCAGGTCGGCGTCCGGCTGGAACTGCTTCATCACCGTCGGAAAGCGCCGGCTCAGTTCGGCGCGCACCCGGCCGGGCTTCTGTTCGGTCTTGGTGACGTCGGGAATCGGCTTGTGCCGCACCGCGTTGACCGCGCGGGTGAGCCCGATGGCCAGCAGCACCCCGGCGATCGTCACCCGGACGGCGAATCCCGCCCAGGAGTCGTGGTGTGCCGCGGTGGTGTCCGTCCGGGAGGCGTGCGCGATCATCAACCCGATACTCGTGGCGAAGGTGATGCCGGTCATCCCGCCGAGCGCGAAGGCGAACGCCGCGAATCGGGGGTTCTTCTTGTTCCCGGCGATGATCAGTCCGAGGACCAGCGTTTCCGGGCTGAAGAAGATGGCCAGTGCCAGGGTGGCCACCGCGGCCAGGTGCGAGCTCACGGGGTGGGCAGGGCCGTACAGCGGTACGGCCCCCTGTCGGTGAAGTGCACGGCGGGCATCCCGTCGACGTAGGTCATTGCGGGGAATGCTAATCCCTCGGCCGGAACCGGCTCAGTCGATCAGGCCCAGTTCGGCGAGCAACTCCCAGCTGGCCACCAGAGCGGCGAAGCGGGGCCAGCGGTGCTCGAGATTGGGGATGGCCACTCGCATGGCGACCGGGAACGGCGCGTACGCGATGTCCCAGTGGTGGGCGTGCGCCATCGCGACGTGGGCGTTCATCCCGATCGGCAGGATGGCCTGCTTCTGCGTCAGCTGCATGTCGTTGTTGGCGTCGAAGGCGCTGAGTCGCACGGCATCCATGAACTGGATGCTGGGCACCTCCAGCGGGGTGGTGGCGCCGGTGAGCGCGAAGAACGGAATCCCGAGGCTGTCCAGGTACTCCGCATGTTCGGCGTTGAAACGTTCCCGCACCTCGGTGCGGAGGTCGTTCATCGCGCCCTTGATGTCGTACTCGTCGAAGCGGCGCAGGCCCGCCTTGCTCAGCATGGTGCCGGTGATCACCGCGAGCAGCGTGCTGATGTACTCGAAGGATCCCTCGGTGGGCAGATTCTTGATCTGCTCGTACACCCCGTCGGCGGTGTACGAGCCGCCCATGGCGCCGCCCCAGGTGAAGACGCCCTTGATCTGCTTCTGGTACTCGGGATGGTGGACCAGGAACGAGAGGATGTCCGGGGCGCCCTTGCTGTAGCCCAGCATGAACACCTTGTCCGGCGGGACCGGGTCCACGATCGGCTTCATCTGGGCGTCGAGGCCCTCACCGCGGAAGGCCGCCTCGATATCCGCCTCATTGGCCTGGCAGGACCGCATCGGGTGCACGTCGGCGCGCAGGGTGCGCCAGCCCCGCTCCCGGTAGAGCTTGTCGGCTTCCACCGGGAAGGAGTGGGCATCGGCGTGCAGCAGTCCGGTGAGCAGGCCGCCGCACAGGATCAGGGTGGTGTTGTCGATCGAGTCATACTGTGCCGCGGGCATTTCCGTCTGCCACTCGCTGGCGGGGGCGTCCTTGAGGAAGCGCTCGGCGATGGCGCGGCGCGGGTTGGAGTTCTTCAGGAACGACGGCAGCGGGACCGGCGCCAGCAGCGGGGGTTTGGAGGCGTATTCGACGGCGTCGGGATCCTTGACGGCCTCCTGCAGGAACAGATCGCGCCAGCGCCGTCCGACCCAGCCCTTGATCCAGGGGTCCTTGAAGGCCGCCGGGTCAGCCGAGAGCCGTTCCCGCACCCCGGCGATGACGGTCAGATAGTCGCCGGCGGTCTCCCGGCTGGCGAGTTCGCGGCTGAGTTCGGTGATCTGCATGACTGCGAATCATGGCTCACCGGACGTCTCGGCATGGCCGGTTCGGCCGAAGGGCTCCCCGATTCGATGGGCATGTGACCCCGGCCGCGGCTAATGTCCATTTCACGAGCAGCAGTCCCGCACCCCAGCCCTCCGGTACTCACGCGCTCACGCACCCATGCGCTCAAGCACTCGACAGCGAGGCGGAAGGATTCACCATGGCCAGTCCCACTTCAGGTGACCGCCGGCACCTCCCCGGCACGGGCGCCAGCCGACACCTCCCCGGCACGGGCGCCCGCCGGCACCGCGTCGTCGTCATCGGTTCCGGCTTCGGCGGGCTCAACGCCGCCAAAGCGCTCAGGCGGGCCGACGTCGACGTCACCCTGGTGGCCAAGACCACCAGCCATCTTTTCCAACCGCTGCTCTACCAGCTGGCCACCGGAATCCTCTCGGCCGGCGACATCGCCCCCACCACGCGGCTGATCCTGAAGCGGAACAAGAACTGCAAGGTGCTCCTCGGCGAGGTCGAGGACATCGACCTGACGGCCCGCACGGTGACCTCCCGGCTGATGGCGATGCGCACCGTCCTGGAGTACGACAGCCTGGTCGTGGCCGCGGGCGCGCAGCAGAACTACTTCGGCAACGACCGGTTCGCCACCTTCGCCCCCGGGATGAAGACCATCGACGACGCACTGGAACTGCGTGGCCGCATCATGGGCGCCTTCGAGGCGGCCGAGGTGACCACCGACCCGGCCGAGCGGGCCCGGCGGCTGACGTTCGTGGTCGTCGGAGGGGGGCCGACCGGGGTGGAGTTGGCCGGCCAGATCGCCGAACTCGCTCGGCGCACCCTGCCGGGGGCGTTTCGCACCATCGACCCGACCGAATGCCGGGTGATGTTGTTCGACGGTGCGCCGTTCGTGCTTTCGCCGATGGGCGAGAACCTCGGCCGCAAGGCGCAGCGGAGGCTGGAGAAGATGGGTGTGGAGGTGCACCCCAACTCCGTCGTCACCGATGTCGACTACATGGGAATCACGGTCAAGGACAAGGCGACCGGGGCGTCCCGTCGCATCGAGTGCGCCTGCAAGGTGTGGTCGGCCGGCGTGCAGGCCAGCCCGCTGGGAGCGATGATCGCGGAGCGGTGCGAGGGCGTCGAGGTGGACCGCTCGGGACGGGTGGTGGTCGAACCCGACCTGACCGTCAAGGGCCATCCGAATGTGTTCGTCGTCGGGGACATGGCCGCGGTGCCCGGGGTCCCCGGGGTGGCCCAGGGGGCGATCCAGGGTGCCCGGTACGCGGCCGACATCATCAAGAAGATGGTCAAGGGGTCCGACAACCCCGCCGCCCGCGAGCCGTTCAAGTACTGGGACAAGGGGAGTATGGCGACGATTTCCCGGCACCACGCGGTGGCCAAGATCGGCAAGCTGGAGTTCGGCGGTTACCTGGCCTGGTTGTCCTGGCTGGTGCTGCATCTGGTCTACCTGGTCGGCTTCAAGAACCGGGTGTCCACGCTGCTCAGCTGGGTCATCACCTTCAACTCGCACAGCCGCGGCCAGTTGGCCACCACCAGCCAGATGGTCTACGCCCGGTTGGCCCTCGAAGCGGTCGAGAAGCAGATGCAGCACGCCGTCGACGATGCCGAACGGGAGGCCGAGCAACTCGACCGTGCCTAACGGCCCACCCGCGCCCCGGCGGCCGGGCCCACCGGGTGCGCCGGCAGCACGGCCAGCACGAAGAACGCGCCCGCGAGGCAGACCGCGGCGGCGGTCAGGCAGCCCGCGCTCATCCCGGCCAGGAACGCCTCGCCGACCGATTCGCGGACGGCGCCGGCCACCGCATCGGGGGACTGCGCCGCGACCGCCAGGCCCTGGGCCAGACCCTCCTGGGCGGTCGACCGGGCTGGTTCCGGCAGACCCTGCAGCACCGCGCTGTCCGCGAGTCGGCCGATGTAGAGGGTGGAGAAGATGCTGCCGATGACCGCGACGCCGAGCGTGCCGCCCACCTGCCGGGTGGCGTCGTTGACCGCCGATCCGGCTCCGGCCTGCTCGGGCCGGACGACGCCCATGATCGAGTCGGTGGCCGGGGCGCTGGTCAATCCCAGGCCGGTACCGAGGAGCACCATCTGCGCCGCCATCTCCGGGTAGCCGACACCGAGGTCGACGGTGCTGATCCAGGCGAATGAGCCGGCCATCATCAACAGCCCCACGAACACAACGACTTTGGTGCCGATTCGGCTCACCGCGAGTCTGGTGCCGAGCACCGACCCGACGACGATCGACAGTGCCACCGGCAGGATGCGCACCCCGGTGTCCAGCGGTCCGAAACCCTGCAGTTGCTGCATGAACTGGGTGATCAGGAAGATGAACCCGAAGAGCGCGAAGAAGGCGACGGTGACCGCCCCGCTCGCCGCGCTGAACCGCAGATTGGCGAACAGCCGGACATCGATGAGCGGGTCCTGCCGGCGGCGCTCCCACCACGCGAAGCCGCCGACCGCCAGGGCCGCCACCGCGAAGCCGGCCAGCGTCCGCGCCGATGTCCAGCCGTGTTCGGGAGCCTCGATGATCGTGTACACCAGCGTACCCAGCATGGTCACCGAGAGCACCAGACCGCCGCGATCCAGCCGGGAGGTCCGGTCGGGGGAGGACGCGGGGATGACAACCGGCGCGGCGACGGCCGCGACCAGGGTGATGGGGGCCAGGGCGAGGAACAGGCTGCCCCACCAGAACACCTCGAGCAGCGCACCGCCGAGGATCGGTCCGACGGCCACTCCCAGTCCGGTGACCGCTCCCCACAGGCCGATGGCCGCCGCACGTTGCCGGGGATCGCGGAAGGTGTCGGTGATGATGGCCAGCGTGGTGGGGAAGATCAGTGCCGCCGCCACCCCCATCACGAGGCGCATGACGATCAACGCCCCGGTCGTGGTGCACAGCGCGGCACCGACGGAGCTCAGCGCGAAGAGCACCAGGCCGGCGATCAGCGTTCCGCGCCGGCCGAACTTGTCGCCGATCGTGCCGCCCGCCAGCACCAGGGCGGCGAAGGCCAGGTTGTAGGAGTCGACGATCCACTGCAGGCCGCGGGTGGTGGCGCCCAGTTCCGAGTTCAACGTCGGCAGTGCCACGTTGACGATGGTGGTTTCGACGTTGATCGTCAGCGAGGCGACCAGCACGACGGCCAGGACCGCGGCGGGCCGTATCGGTTTCGCCGGGCCGGCGTGGGAGTGGGGTCGGTGCGGGGCGTCGATGGTCATGACGTCCGCCTTATGTTGACAGCAATAACATCTGCGAGCATGCCAGTGGAAGTTGACGCTGTCAACATGGGTCTCGGTGCCTAGCGGATACCGTCGTTGATCACCGTCAGCAGGCGACCGGTGATCAACTGTTTGCGCGCATCGCCCGCGGCCGCGAGTGGTCCGTCGAGGTACAACACCGCGAGGCCGTGGACGGCCGCCCAGGCCGCCTCGTCGAGACCATCCCGCCGGTCCTGGGTCAACACGCCTGCATCGACCAGATCGTCGATACATCCGCTGAGGATCCGAAAGGGGTGGCGCTCCGGTGACACGGCGGTGTCGGTGTGGCGGATCCCGCCCGGGGCGAAGGCCGTTCGGAACAGCCCGGGTTCCGCCAGCGCGAAGTCGACGTACGCCTCGCCGGTGGCGCGCAGTCGGGCCAGCGCCCGGCGGTCCCGCGGACCGCGGTTGGTGACGGCGTCCAGCGACTCCGCCATCGCCTCGCCGAGCAGGTTCATCGCGTGGATCTGCACGGCCGTCAACAGGGCCTGCCGGTCGGCATAGTGCCGGTAGGCCGCCGAATTGCTGACCCCCGCGGCCCGTTGGACGTCCCGGAGCACCACCGCGTCCGGCCCGCCGGACCGCGCCAACGCGACGGCGTGATCCAGCAGTGCCTGCCGCAGATTGCCGTGGTGGTAGGACGCCGACGCCATGGTGGCCAGTCTTCCATCACCGTCGCGGCCTCAGCACGGGCGACCGCGACTGCCGGCGCGCGGATCAGCTCGGTGGCGGGAGGTTCTGCTTCTCGCGTCGGGTCCGCTCGCGCCGCAGCGTCTCACCGCGGAAGAAGGCCGGCGACTTCATGTTCCACAGGGCCATCAGCAGGACGCCGAATCCCAGGCTGGCGACACCGATGATGAAGACCACCCCGACCCCGGCAAGCGAGGCGCTGGTGGCGTTATTGTCCGGTTGCGCCATCTCGTACGCCTCGATGATGCCGACCGGGATGAGGATCAGCGCCGCGATACCCGGCAGGATCACCTGCCCGAAGGCCGTCCGCCACGAATGGAAGGCGGTGTCCCAGAAGTAGAGCACCGAGGACACCGCGACCACGCTGTAGTAGGTGATGATCGCGATGCCCACGCTGTAGACGCAGTCCTCGACGATGCTTTCGCTGACGAATGACAGCCCGCCGTAGATCGCCAGTGTGGTCAGCCCGATGAACCAGGTGCCGAACTTCGGGGTCTGCACCACCTCGTCCACCGAGGCGAACCGATCCGGCAGCGCCTTGTAGGTCGCCATCGCCAGCACCCCGCGCACGGTGGCCATGACCGTCGACAACGTCGCGGAGAATGCCGACAGGCCGATGATCAGCGCGGCGGCCACCGCGCCCTGTGGACCGACGGCGGCGCGGGCCAGCGAGGCGAACACGTCGTCGATATTGGCCTCGTGGGTCAGGCTCATCTCGCTGTTGGGGTCGGTTCCGGCGAAGGCCAGTGCTGCCACGCCGATCACCACGTAGGTGATGACGGTGATGAGGATGGCGGTGACGCCGCTCTTTCCGGATTGTCCGGGCGTGCCGGACGTCTCCTCCGACATCGACAGTGACGCGTCGAATCCCCAGAAGATGAACACCGCGACCAGGAAGCCCCCGAGCAGGGCGGCGAAACTGTCGATCGCGAACGGGTTGAACCATTCCCAGGAGAACGGCTCGGCCGTCGGGTTCTTCTCCCGCCGGATCACGTTGATCAGCAGGATCGCCGCGAAGAGGATCAGGCCGCCGTACTGAATGATGGTGAGCAGCACGGTGGTTCGTGACGATTCCTCGGCTCCGCGGGCGACGAGCCAGGTGGTGATGAGGATGAAGGTCGCGGCGATGGCCAGATTCAGCCACGGCGACGTGTCGTCGAGGCCGAGTGCCACGGTGACGGCGTTGACGGTGATCCCGGCGGCACCGACCCCCGCCAGCACGCTGGACAGCAGCAGGGCGTAACCGCCGATCCAGCCGAAGCGCGGTCCGATCGCCTTGGAGCCCCAGGTGAACACGGTGCCGGCGTCGGGTGCCGCGTCGGTCAGGTGCTTGTACGCCAGCGCCACGAAGTACATCGGGACGACCGCGATGATGAAGATGACCGGCAACTGGTAGCCGGCTTGCGCGGCGCCTTGACCGAGGGCTCCGGTGAGCGAATACGCCGGTGCGGTGGCCGCCAGGCCGATCGAGACCGCCCCGATCAGCGACACCGAGCCCTTCTTCAACCCCTTGGACTTCAGGTCGTGCATTGGAGGATCAACAACCTCGTCTTCCGCCATGCGCGGATTGTGTCACGGGTTCGGCCCGACCGCCGGTCGGTTTGTGGATCGGAAACCTTCTCGGACGGCCGGTGCGCACGGCGGATGTGCCCTACGATTCCGGGCATGCGCATCCTCCAGATCGGCGCCGGTGGCGTCGGATCCTCAGCTGCCCTGATCGCCGCTCGCCGGGACTTCTTCGAGCACTATCTGATTGCCGACTACGACGGTGCCCGTGCCTCGGATCTGGTCGCCCGGATCGGCGACGCCCGGTTCACCGGTATCGGTCTGGACGCCTCCAGCGAGGAGGCCGTCGCCGAGGCATGCCGGGCCAACGGAATCACCCACGTGCTCAACGTGGTCGACCCGCGATTCGTCATGCCGATCTTCAACGGAGCGTTCGCCGCCGGTGCCGGCTACCTGGACACCGCGATGAGCCTCTCGCACCGCCATCCGGAGAAGCCCTACGAGTTGGCCCACGTCAAACTCGGTGACGATCAGTTCGCCAAGGCGGCCGAGTGGGAGGCTGCCGGTCAGCTCGCACTGGTCGGCATCGGCGTGGAGCCCGGCCTGGCGGACGTGTTCGCCCGCTACGCCGCCGACCACCTGTTCTCCGAGATCGACGAGATGGGTGTGCGCGACGCCTCCAACCTGGTGGTCGAGGGCTATGACTTCGCCCCGTCGTTCTCGATCTGGACGGTCATCGAGGAATGCCTGAACCCACCGGTGATCTGGGAGAAGGACCGTGGTTGGTTCACCACCGAACCGTTCAGCGAGCCGGAGGTGTTCGACTTCCCGGAGGGCATCGGCCCGGTCGAGTGCGTCAACGTCGAGCACGAAGAAGTGCTGCTGATGCCGCGCTGGGTCGACGCCAAACGGGTCACCTTCAAGTTCGGTCTCGGTGACGAGTTCATCGAGGTGCTGCAGGTGCTGAACAAGCTCGGCCTGGACAAGACCGAACCGGTCAAGGTGCGGGACGTCTCGGTCAGCCCCCGCGATGTGGTCGCCGCCTGCCTGCCCGATCCGCTGGCGCTCGGACCCAAGATGACCGGCAAGACCTGCGCAGGGCTGTGGGTGACCGGCACCGGCAAGGACGGCAAGCCCCGTGACGTGTACCTCTACCATGTCGCGGACAACGCCTGGACCATGAAGGAATACAAGGCCCAGGCGGTGGTGTGGCAGACGGCGATGAATCCCGTTGTCGCGCTGGAACTTCTGGCGACCGGCGCCTGGTCCGGTGCCGGCGTGCTCGGTCCGGAGGCCTTCGACGCCGTTCCGTTCCTGGATCTGCTGCGCGACGGCTACGGCCAGGAGTGGAAGATTCAGGAGCGCACGCCCGCCGCCGGGTAGCGGCCGCGTCCTCATGTCATGACCCGACGCCAGTTGGCGGCACTGTTTGTGCTGAGCCTGGCGGTGTTCATGGTGGCCATCGACGGCACCGTGGTCAGCGTCGCCGTACCGTCCATCACCGAGCAACTGCAGCCGAGCTACAACCAGGTCCTCTGGATCGGTGACATCTACTCCTTCGTGCTCGCCGGTCTGCTCGTCACGATGGGCAACATCGGGGACCGGTGGGGGCGCAAACGGCTGCTGCTGATCGCCGCCGTCGGATTCGGCATCGCCTCCGCGGCGGCGGCGCTGGCACCGAATGCCGAGTTGCTGATCGCCGCCCGCGTGCTGCAGGGGGTCGCCGGCGCCGGGCTGATGCCGCCGACCCTGGCCCTGCTGCGAACCGTCTTCACCGACTCCCGGCAGCGCACCCGGGCGGTGGGGATCTGGAGCGCGAGCGGGGCGGGTGGCGCCGCCCTGGGCCCGGCGGTGGCCGGGCTGCTTCTGGAGCACTTCTACTGGGGCTCCGTGCTTCTGGTGAATCTGCCGGTGGTGGCCTTGATCGTGGGGGTCGGCGCCTGGGTGCTGCCTGAGGCCCGCAGCGAGTCGGATCACCCTCTGGATCCGTTGTCGGTGGTCTACTCCACGGTCGGCATCCTCGGGGTGGTTTACGGGATCACCGAGCTGGCGCATGTCGGTCTGACGTTCTGGCCCGCCTACCCGGCGCTGGTCTTCGGTGCCGGGTTGCTGTGGGTGTTCCTGCGTCGGCAGCGGCGGATGCCGGTCCCACTGCTGGATATCGGGTTGTTCCGGGAGCCGAAGTTCAGCGCCGCGATCGCCGCCCAACTGCTGACGGTGTTCGCCAACGTCGGCGCCTTGTTCTTCATCCCGATCTATCTGCGTCAGGTCAGCGACTTCTCGCCGCTGCAGTCCGGTATGGCACTGCTGCCGGACTCCCTGGTCGCCATGGTCACCGCCCCCAACACCGGGCGGCTCATCAGGAGATGGGGCCATCGGGCGGTGCTGCTCCTGGGACTTGGCGTGGGTGCCGCCGGCCTGGTGCTGCTGGGTCTGACCATCGGAGTGTCCTATCCGGCGATGGTGCTGCCGCTGATGATGATCGGGTTCTCCTTCGCGCTGGTGAACACCAGCGCCAACGACCTGGTCCTGACCAGCGCCAGTGAGGACCGGGTCGGCGCGGCGACCGGCATCGCCGAGACGGCGTTCGAACTCGGCAACGCCTTGGGCATCGCGATCAGCGGCAGCCTGGTCTCGATCATCTACCTGGTGGCGACCGGGGCGTCGGCGAATCTGACCGCTGCCGTCGACGCCGGCGGTTTCACCACGGCGATGACCGGGACGGCGATCATCACCGGATTGCTCCTGGCGGCGACGACGGTCGGGGTGGCGCGGGCCGTGCGGTCGCCCTAGCAGTACGTCGTGCGGCTTTCCGGTGCTGTTACCCGGTTCAGCGGGGCAGCGGCACACCCTGATGGTGGGAGAGAACGCCGTCGGGATCCCAGTCCGCCTTGAGGCCCTGCAGCCGAACGAGGTTGTCGCCGTAGTAGGCGTGGGCCCAGTCCTGCAGTTCGGGATCGGGGAAGTTCTGGTAGGAGCGGCCGGTGGTGTGCGGCCGCAGGGTCTGCCACAGTTCGTCCTCCCAGTCCATGATGTCGGCCGGGATGGGACTCACCGGCGAGTCCGGCTGCGCCGGGGTTGGCCACTGCGAGGTCATCTCGACCAGCAGACGGGCACCGCGATGGACGTAGGCGGTGTCTGCGGGCCCGATGTCGTCGACCGCCCCGCCGGCCCACCCGAGCAGGCTCATCGCCCCGCTGCGGCCCGGACCCGCACCGGCGGGGAACCGGCGCAGGACGTCCATCGCCGCGGACAGGACGTCGCCAGACAGTGGCTCGTCGGCGTAGAGCGAGCGATCCCAGAATGAGTACGCCGGCTTCGGATCGGTGACGTACCAGCGGTAGGCGTCCCACCAATCCTGTTCGGCGATATCGGCTTTCGCCCCGGGGATCGCCAACAGTCCGGAGAGCAGGCCGCGTGTGTCGGATTCGCCGGCCAGTGCCTGAACCGTCACCACGGCGGTGACATCCCCGGCAGCGGTGGCGAGGTGGAGGTCGCCGGTCGCGATGCGCTCGGCCTCGGCACGCAGTTTCTGGAATGCCAGCACGGCGGCCACCGCGGCGTCGCGGCCGGTGACGGTCACCTCGGAGGTCGTCGCCCGGGTGACCGGAATCTCCACCAACTCGTATTCCAGATCGGTCACCACCCCGAAGTTGCCGCCCGCGCCACCGCGCAGACCCCAGAACAAGTCCGGGTTCTCCGCGGTGCTGGCGGTGACCACGTCGCCGTCGGCGGTCACCATCGTCGCCGCGCGTAGTCGGTCGGCGGTGAGCCCGGCCCACGGCGCGTTGGGCCCGATGCCTCCGCCGAGGGTCAGGCCGGTCACGCCGACCCCGGGACAGGTGCCGCCGGGCAGCAGCAGACGGCCGCTGCCGTCCTGGGGGAGTAGCGCGGCGAGGTCGGCGTTGCGCACCCCGGCCTGAGCCCGCAGGGTGGTGCCGTCGATCGTGCCGACGTTCATCCGCCGGGTGCTGATGAGGACGCCGCGCGTCGCCGATCCATCGGCGTAGTTGTGACCGCCGCCCCGAACGGCGAAGGGCGTGTTGGTGTCTCGCGCCCAGGTGATCGTTGCGGAGACGTCCGCGGCATCGGCGCAGAGCGCCACGGCCTCGGGCATGGTCGCCGCGAAACGCAGGTTGCGCGGCGTCGCCAGGGCGGCGTACTCGGCACTCCCCGGGCGCACCAGGGACCCGCGTAACTGTCGGGCGAGGTCGTTCCACGCGCCGGCTGTCGGTCCGGGTGCGGGGTTGGGGGCGGCACAGGATGCGGTGATTCCCGCGGCAGCAAGTCCGGCGGCGGCGAGGAGTCGCCGTCGGCTCAGTTGGGGCATGTGTCGCAGTCAATCACGCCGGCCCGGCCGGCTGCCCGGATAGCCTGGCCCGGTGCCCTCGTTCGCCGTGCCCCACACCGACGATCAGCTCGAGGTGGATCCCGAACGGGCGGTGGTGATGGTGTTCCGCAACGCCTGGAACCGCGACTCATCCGGGACGCCCGACGAAATCCACACCTTCGCGGCGTTGCGGCGGACCCCCGCACTTATGGACAGGTTCACCGCGATGCTGGCGGGCGCCGATGCCGCCGAACTCCGCAGGCTGGTCGGCTAGGACCCCTCGTTCAGGTCGCCGAACCACTTTCTGGTGATCAGGTCGTAGTCGCCGTCCTCCTGCATGCGCAACAGTGCCTCGTCGAAGTGCTTGCGCAGATCGCTGCCATTGCGGAAGGCGATGCCGTAGTCCTCCCGTTCGAAGATCGGCCCGGCGATCGCGACGGTTCCGGCGCCGTCCTGGCTCAGGTAGTACCGCAGGACGGCGGAGTCGTACACCACGGCGTCGACGGTGTCATCCCGCAGTCCCGCGTAGCAGTCGCCGATGGTCGGCACGGCTCCGAAATTCACGCCGAGTTCCGCGAGATAGGTGGCCGATGTGCTGCCGGCCACGGTGCAGACGCGTTTGCCGAACAGATCCGCCGGGGAGGCGATCTTGGCGTCGAACTTCGCCACCGTCAGGTTGGCGGCCAGCGTGGCGGTGTAGTACGCCACGAAGACGACGCCGACGGCTGCCCACACCACCGCCAGTGCGCGGACCGGCCAGGAGCGCACCGCCGGCGTATCGGGGCGTCGGCGCCGCAGCAGTCCGATGAATAGCGCCGGAATGAACACACCCGCCAGGGCGGCAGCCAGCCAGATCAGCGTGGGCGTGGAGAACAGCAGCGACAGGAACTCCACCGGTCCGGCCCGCGACGGTTCGCCGAGTTCTGCGGGCACCATGATCTGCAGGCCGCCGTTGAAAGTGGGCTGGGAGAAGTCGAAGTCCGACGAGCGGTCGGCGGTGATCGACAGCCCACCGGCCGCACCGTCGGCGCGGCCGTCGGTCACCGCCTGGAGTTGGTCGGCGACGGTGCCGAATTCGAGATAGTTGATCGTCCAGTCGGTGTGCTTGCTGATCCGGTCGAGGATGTCGATGGTGAAACCGGATTTCACCGAACCCTGCGTCATGATGAAGGGCGCCGTGTCGTGGACGGCGATCGTCACCACACGCGAGGAACCCCGCGGATCCGACGACGCCGACGGCGCCACTCCCGGAAGTCCCGCGATCGTCGCCATGAGCAGGATCACGATCCCCAACGCCGACAGTCGAGACCTCACGTCACAAAGGGTAAGTCGGCGTCGTGGCGTGGAGCGCCAAACCGGCCGAGCCGGGCGCGCGGCGGGCGCGCCCGGCTCAGCACGGGGCTCAGTAGCAGGGCATGGCGCCCGGGGTGTAGTACGGCAGTCCGCTGGGCGAGATGCACGGGGCTTCGCCGGGGAACGCGGGGACCAGGGAGAATGGATAGTCCTGCGCGAATCCGTAGCGCTGCCAGTCGGCGACGCCCGCGACGGCCGCACCTGCCACCGCGGCGTCCACGGCGGCCCCGGCGATACCCGGGGTGCATCCGCCGACACTGACGTGACGTCCGCCGACCTCGCCGCAGATATCCGCCTGGGCGGCAGGGGCGATCACGAACGGAACCGCGGCGGCCGCGGCCGCGGCCAGCAGTGAGGCTGCAAATTTCTTGGTCATGCCCTCAGTATCGCTGCCACGCCGGGGCGGCGTTACCTCCGCGGCGATCGCCACGTCAGCCATGTGGCCGTCTACTTCATCGTGACGGTTTCGATGAAACCGCCGGTGCCGTCGTTGAGCCAGCTGATGGTGCCGTTCTCGAACTCGACGATCCAGCCGCCGTCGGTGAGCCGGGGGCCGCCGCCGGTTTCGGCCTCGTCGGAAACCGGCCATCCCAGCTCGCCGGCAGGGCCGCCGCTGCCGTTGTAGATCCGCAGGATCTCGCCCCGAAGGAGCTTCGGCCCGTGCTCGGGTGACTCGAAGATCGTCCCGCCGGTGAAGGCGTAAACGGTGCCCTCCTTGCCCCCCCGGCCGGCCGTGACCTTCTGCGGCGCGGCGGTCGGAGCGCCGAGGGTCGCCGCCCCGCCCGCCTTCCCGTAGACCGCCGCCGCGGGGCCGTCGAGTGTCACCGGCCCGATCCCCGGAGCCTCGATCGTCGTCGGCGTGCCGTCGAGTACCGAGGAGACCGCACTCGAGGCGACACTGCTTGCGCTGCTGGCCGCGCTTTCCGCCGCGCTGGCGGCGCTGCTGGCCACGCTGCCGGCCACACCGGCCGCGCTGCTGGCGGCGCTGCCCGCTGCGCTCGCCGCCGAGGAGCCGATGCTCGAGGCGCTCGAGGCGATCTCCTTGCCCTTTTCGGTGGCGGCCGCGCAGCTGACGGCGAGCACGGCGGTGACGGCCAGACCGCCGGCCATCACAGCAGTCCGAGTGCGGTGTGTGTTCATGTTCGGAGATTTCCCCTCAAACAGTCCAATTGGCGGTTTTGCCGCACCGAAGTGCCGACGGACGTGGCGCGGCCAGCAAATGGCCGGTGGCACCAGCGGATTCTCCCACGTGGGGGTATCGCTTCACCGGCTACCGATCGGAAAACTATCGGATGGAGACGAAAATATTATCGGACGGATGCGAAAATTAATGTCAGGAAAGCCCCTACGCCAGCCTAAGAAGGGTTACGCTCCCACCCCGGGACGGCAACGTCGCCGTCCGGTGAGGAGCGGTCATGGCATCAGCACCAGCAGCCCAGCGCGGACCCAGTCTGCCGCCGAGCAAGACCATCATCGTGCACTCCGCGGACGGAACCCGGTTGCACACCGAGGTCTTCGGGCCCGCGGGGGGCGATCCGATCGTGCTGGCTCACGGGATCACCTGCTCGCTGCGGGTCTGGCACGAGCAGATCAACGACCTCTCCCGGGATTTCCGGGTCATCGCCTATGACCACCGCGGTCACGGCCGTAGTGGGGTGCCCGGCCCCAAGCACTACAGCCTCGACCACCTGGCCGCCGACCTCGACGCGGTGCTGGCCGCCACGGTGCGCCCCGGTGAGCGTGCGGTGGTGGCCGGCCACTCGATGGGCGGGATCGCGATCAGCGCCTGGGCCGACCGGTTCCGCCATCGCGTGCCGGAGCGGGCGGCGGCGGTCGCGCTGATCAACACCACCACCGGCGATCTGCTCGACAAGATCCAGTTGCTGCGGGTGCCCGGGATGCTGCGGGCCGCCCGGGTCAACGCCGCGCGCACCATGATCCGCTCTCTGGGCGGCGCCCCCCTGGTCCACGGCACCCAGCCGGGCAGCCGGATGTTCCTGCAGATGATGGCCGTCGGCGCCGGCGCCGACCCGTCCATCACGCACTTCCTGCACGACCTGTTCTCGTCGACCCCGGCTGCCGGCCGCGGGGCCTGGGCGCGGGTGCTGGTCGACGAGGTGGGCTCCCGCGAGCACATCGACCTGACGGGTCTGTGCGTCCCGGCCCTGGTGATCGGCAGCTCGAAGGATCGGCTGCTGCCGATGTCGCAGGCCCGCAAGATCGCCGAATCGGTACCGCACCTGGCCGACCTGGTGGAGATGCCCGGCGGACACTGCGCACCGCTGGAGCACCCCACCGAGGTCAACCGGCACCTTCGCGAGTTGGCCGTCGCCGCTGTGCCCGCCCAGCGGATCAGTTCCTGAGCGGCACTACTTGCGCAGCCCCTCACCGCGGAGCGCGGCGCTGACCTCGGCGGCCGCCCGCTGGCCGGAGCGCACCGCCCCGTCCATGAACCCGGTCCACTCGTCGGCCGTTTCGGTGCCCGCCCAGTGCAACGGTCCGACCGGAGTCCGCAACAGACGCCCGAACTCGGTCCAGGATCCCGGCGGGACCGCGGCGGTCGGGCCGCCGGGGGCGAATTCCTCGGCCCCCCAACGCTGATCGAGGTAGTCGATCGGGTTGGCCGCCTCGTCGCCGAACAACGCGGTGAAACACCGCAGCACCTGTTCGCGCCGCTGTTCTTCGGGGAGGGCGTCGAACCCCCGCGGATCGGTGAAGCCGAGCAGGATGCCCGGACCGCCCCCCTCGGGACTGACGTCGAAGGTGATGAACACCGGACCTTGATCGGAAAGCGCTTGTCCGGAAAGCCCTTTCGCGCGCCAGAACGGGGTCGGATAGGCGGCGTAGGACTTCGTCAGCGCACCCTGCGGCCAGCGCTGGGCGAGCTGCTGGTACTCGATCGGCGGGGCGGGGGCGATGTCGATGTCGAGCCGGTGGGCGGGTGGGACGGCCACGATGGCCCGGCGGACCTCGAACGTCCCGGCCGATGAGGCGACGGCGACGGCGTCGTCGGACCACTCGATGCGTGTCACCACGGCACCCAGGCGGACGCGGTCGCCCAGTTCGGCGGCGATCCTGGCCGACATCTCATGACTGCCGTCGGCGAAGTGATCCTGCTGCGCCCCGCCCGCGGTGTCGAGCATGCGGTTCAGCCCGCCGGAGGTCTTGACGTAGCGCAGGGCGTGCAACAGGGAAACGTCATCGGGTTCGGCGCCCCAGGTCACTCGGGACACGATCGCCATCAGATCCTGCGAACCGGTGGTCGCCCGGACCGAGCGCAACCAAGCGCCCAGGCTGATGGCGTCGAACTCGGCAGCGCGCTTGGAGTTCCAGGGTGCGGTGATGTCGACGTCGCGGGCCAGCCGTTCGAACTGCCATTGGATCCGCCCGATGTCGAGCAGGCCGAGAATCCCCAGCTTCGGGATGGTTCCCTGGTAGCGGTGCACCCGGCCGCGCCAGCGGATCAGGTTCGCGCCGGTGTTATAGGTCGGTGCGGTCTCGCAGCCCAGATCGGCGGCGAGTTTGAGGACGGCGTCCTGGGTGGGGCCGACGAAGGACGCTCCGCGGTCCACCGGCACACCGGCCAGGGTGGCCGGGCAGGTGCGGCCGCCGACCCGGTCCCGGCCCTCGAGCACCACAACCTCGAACCCCTGGCCGGTCAGTTCGCGCGCCGCCGTCAGTCCGGCCAGCCCCGCGCCGATCACCACTACGTCGTAAGCCATGGGTTCAGTCTTCCCGACGTGGGCCCGGAAACGTGCGCTGACCGCCGGATGGCGCGCCGAGATCGCTAGGGTTCCTCGGGTGAAGGTCCTGACGGCCCTGTTCGGGCCCGCAGACGCCGTGGCCCGGGCCGGTGTGCTGAGTGAGGCCGGCGCCGCCGGGGTGTTCACCTTCGAGGGCCCGCACGACGTATTCGCGCCGTTGACGCTGGCTTCGACCGTCGGTGGGCTGGACCTGTTGACCAACGTGGCGATCGCCCTCCCGCGCAACCCGATTCAGCTCGCGCACCAGGCCTATGACCATCAGTTGCTGTCCGGGGGCCGGTTCACGCTCGGATTGGGCACCCAGGTGCGCACCCAGATCGAGAAGCGCTACGGGGCGTCCTTCGACCACCCGGTCGCGCGGATGCGCGAACTGGTCGCCGCGTTGCGCGCCATCTTCGCGGCCTGGCAGGACGGCGTGGCGCTGGACTTCCGCGGTGAGTTCTACCGCCACACCCTGATGACGCCCACTTTCAATCCCGGGCCCAACCCCTTCGGGCCGCCCCCGGTCTACATCGGCGCGCTGGGGCCGAGGCTGACCCGGGCCGCCGCGGAGGTCGCCGACGGCCTGCTGGTGATGCCGTTCTCCTCCACCCGGTTCCTGGCGGAGGCCACGATGCCGGCCGTACGCGCGGGGCTGGCGGCCGCGGGACGCGGGCCGGGTGACGTCGCGGTGGTGCCCGAGGTGATCGTGTCGGCGGGGGAGGGCCACCGGGCCGCCCGGCGGTTGCTCGCGTTCTACGGGTCCACCCCGGCCTACCGGCCGGTGCTCGACTGCCACGGGTGGGGGGAACTGCAACCGCAGTTGAACGCGCTCTCCAAGCAGGGCCGATGGGCCGAGATGGGTGACCTGATCAGTGACGACATGCTGCACGCCATCGCCGCGTGCGGCACCCCGAAACAGATCGCCGACCACATCCGGGCCCGGGTGGCCGCCACCGGGGAGACCGCCGACACGGTCTGCCTCTACCAGCCGGGCCCGATCGGCACCGAGACGCTGGCCGGCATCATCGACGAGCTGGGCTGACGATGCGGGCCTGGACCGTCTGGGCCGCGGGGCTGCTGGCCTACATCGTCGCGGTGCTGGACCGCACCACGTTCGGGGTGGCCGGGCTCGACGCCGCCGAGCGTTTCCACGCCAGCCCGTCGCAGCTGTCGATTTTCGTCGTTCTCCAGTTGGTGGTCTACGCCGGGGCGCAGATCCCGGCCGGGGTGCTGCTGGACCGGTTCGGTTCCCGGGCGATGATCCTGACGGGCGGTGCCCTCATGGTCATTGGGCAGCTCACCCTGGCATTCACCACCTCGCTGCCGGTGGCCGTCGCCGCGCGGGCGGTCGTCGGACTCGGCGACGCGTTCACCTTCATCTCCGTGCTGCGACTGGTGCCGCACTGGTTTCCGGCCCGGCAGGTGCCACTGGTCAGCCAGCTCACCGGGATCTCCGGCCAGTTGGGCCAGGTGCTGTCGGCGGTGCCGTTCCTCGGGCTGCTGACCGGTCCGGGCTGGACCCACGCGTTCGCCGCGGTCTCCGCGTTCGGTGTGCTGTCGCTGATGCTCACCGTCGCGCTGGTCCGCAACACCCCGCCGGGAACCCTCACCGATGACCCGGTGACCAGGCCGGGTGAGGTCCTGCGTGGCGTGCGGACGGTGTGGCTGCGCCCCGGCACCCGGCTCGGGTTCTTCACCCACATGGGCACCCAGTTCTCGGTGACGGTCTTCACGTTGATGTGGGGTATGCCCTATCTGACTGCCGCACAGGGGGTTTCGCGGGAAGTAGCGGGCGGCCTGCTGATCGTCTCAGTGGTCACCGCGGTGGTCGCGGGGGTGGTCATCGGGGTCTTCACCGGCCGTCAACCGCACCGTCGGTCCTGGCTGGTGCTCGGCATCATCGGCAGCAGTGCTGCAGTCTGGACCGCGGTGCTGGCGCTGCCCGGCCCGGCGCCGTACTGGCTGCTGGTGGTGCTGGTGATGGTGATCTCGGTCGGCGGTCCCGGTTCGGTCGTGGGGTTCGACTTCGCCCGAACCTTCAACCCGCGGGCCACCCTCGGGACTGCGCAGGGCGCGGTGAACGTCGGCGGGTTCCTGGCGTCACTGCTGGTGATGCAGGCGATGGGCCTGGTGATCGGCGCGGCCGGGGGGTACTCGTTCGAGTCCTTCCGGTTGGCCTGGTGCCTGCAGTACGTGGTGTGGGCCGT
>JAKOYE010000110.1 GCA_029780675.1 Actinomycetes bacterium | reverse complement strand
TCGGCAGCAATCCGATCTCCGAGGTGCTGCGGGTATTCATCGGCAACGGCACCGCCGACAACCCCAACGCCGGGCTGCTGTTCGGCAACGGCTTCAGCTATGACTCCACCACCTGTCTCGGCGCGATCTGCAACGGCGGGAACGGCGGCCTAGTCGGCAACGGCGGCAACGGATTCAACGGCGGAAACGGCGGAGCGGCGGGCTGGTTCGGCCACGGGGGTGACGGCGGCGACGGCATCGCCGGGCAGTCCGGCGGCACCGGCGGTACCGGCGGGCTGATCGCCGGCGACGG
Source organism: Actinomycetes bacterium (assembly GCA_029780675.1). Lineage (GTDB taxonomy): Bacteria > Actinomycetota > Actinomycetes > Mycobacteriales > Mycobacteriaceae > Mycobacterium. Next base: position 1,116 of record JAKOYE010000110.1, on the reverse strand, counting down.
CGGCAACGGCGGCAAGGGCGGCGACGCCACCGCAGTGGGCGGAATCGGCGGCAACGGCGGTGACGGCGGGGACGTCGGCCGGTTCTCGGTATGGGGATGGGGCGGGAACGGCGGATCGGCCGGGAACGGCGCCGGCGGTGGGGTTTTCGGGACCCAGCCGGGAACGAGCCAACTCCCCTACGCCATTCCCACCACCACGGGCGTGACCCTGCAGCCGCTGCTGAGCGTCGGGGACACCGTGACCCGCACCTCGAACTCGGCACCCGACGGCTATCGGCTGACCGGCATCCCCGACGGTATGGGTGCCCACCGCGACGAGCAGGGCATGATCCACGTCTTCCTGAACCACGAGTTCGGCGACGGCAGGGGCGGGAACCTCATCTACACCATCCCGGTCGTCGGCGAGCCCGGGATCAAGGGCGCCTACGTCAGCGAACTCATTCTCGATCCGGACAACGGCAACGTGGTATCCGGGGATCTGGCCTTCACCCAGGCCAAACAGTGGGATCCCGAGACTCAGACCTTCATCGACCGGACCGCGCAGTGGCGCGACCTCGCCACGAACGACTGGAAGTTCGCCAAGTTCTGTTCGGGATTCCTGGGCGGCCCGGAATCCGGCCTCCTGGACCGGATCTACTTCACCGGCGAAGAGGACGGCAACCTCGACCCGACCTTCGACGGTCTCGGTGGCGAGACGGTCGTCGTCGCCAACGGAGTGGCCTACGCACTGCCGCAGATGGGGCACTTCCAGCGCGAAAACGGCGTCGTGATCCCCACCGCCGATGCCAGCAGGACCTACGTGCTGCTGCCCGAGGACCGTGGCTCCCTGGACAGCCAGCTCTACCTCTGGGCCGGCACCAAAGTGCCGGATGACCCGAATCCCATTGTGCGCAACGGCCTGACCAACGGTGACCTGTGCGACGTGCCTCACGTAGTTTGAGCGCGTAGTCGACGGTGGTGCCTCACGTACTTTGAGCGCGTGGCTGGGAAGGCTTGCCCGGTGTGGAAGGCAAGATCGACATGGCCGCAAGACGGCAGGTCACGAACAAACTGCAAGGTCAGTACCGCAAGGCGGCCAAGGCGGACAAGAGCAAGATCCTGGATCGGGTGGTGGCC
>JAKOYE010000109.1 GCA_029780675.1 Actinomycetes bacterium | reverse complement strand
CGACACCGCGGTGGATCCAGAAGATGCTTCGACCACGGTGGTCTCCCGGGTGATCCAGCCATTACACAGGCCGAACAGGAACAGCGACCGGGCCAGTCGGTGCTTGAGGCTCCCCGTGACATGGGTGGACTCGTCCTTCAGGTAGAGCGCCACATCCGCTTCGCCCGACCACGCCACCGGCAGTGGGTAGCGCAGCAGATGTGTGTCGGCACTGCGACGAGCGTCTGCCTCCAGCAAACGCACGGCCGCATCGACCCAGGCGCGGGATCCGCTCACCGGCGGTCAGCGCAGCGAGGCGGTGGGGCTGGAACGAACCTCGATCCGGCCGCGATCACGCCCGCCGGTCGGACTCGCGACCAGGGTGAGCAAGGTGGCTTCGGGCCTGCAGCAGAACCGCATCGGTGCGAACGGGGACGTCCCGATACCGGCCGAGACGTGCAGTGCGGTGCCCGCTCCCCATGACGAGGCCCCCTTGACGCGACTGCGGTCAAGATCGCAGTTGGTCACCAGGGCGCCGTAGAAGGGCAGACAGAGTTGCCCGCCGTGGGTATGGCCGGCCATCACCAGTTGGTAACCGTCGGCGGCGAAGCGGTCCAGCACCCGGGTGTAGGGGGCGTGGGTCACTCCCAGGCGCAGGTTCGCGGTCGGGTCAGCCGGCCCGGCGATGGTGTCGTAGCGGTCCCTACCCAGGTGGGCGTCATCGACGCCGGCCGCGGCGATCGTCAGGCCGGCCACCTCGATCTCCCGGGTGGTGTGGGTCAGGTCCAGCCAACCGCGTTCGGTGAACGCGGCGCGCAGATCCTGCCACGGCAGCGGCTTGCCATGCGAACGATGATCGCGGTCGGTGAGGTACTTGGCCGGATTCTTCAGCGTCGGGGCGAAGTAGTCATTGCTGCCGAAGACGAAAAGTCCTGGAACGGAGAGCAATTCGCCGAGGGCCTGAACCACCGCGGGCACGGCCTTGGGATGCGAGAGGTTATCGCCGGTGTTCACCACCAGATCGGGCTCCCAGCCGGCCAGGTCCCGAAGCCATGCCTGCTTCCGCCGCTGCCCGGGCCGCATGTGGATGTCGCTGAGGTGCAGGACTCGTAGCGGTGTGGAGCCGGGACTGAGGACCGGCATCGTCACCTCGCGTACGACGAATGCGTTGCGTTCGATCACGCTCGCGTAACCGACAGCCAGCGCAGCACACCCGGCCGCGGTCGCGGCGACGGACTTGAATGCGGGAGCAGCCATACACGCAGACTACTGCGCCATCACGGTGGGGGTGGAGGTCCAGCGGGGGGTGCAGGGGGTGGTGGCGGCACCAGAACCGGAATGGTGATCGGCGGGAGGCCGGGAATCTCGACGACGGTTGATCCCACCTGAGGCATTCCCGGAAGCGGCGGGGGCGGCTCCATCCCGGGCGGCAGGGCCGGCGGCGGCGGGGGCGGCGGTGCGATCCCGTTGCTCACCAGCAACGTGACGATGATCCCGGGAACGATCTGCCCGCTGGGGCTGGTTCCGACGACAGTGCCGGCCGGGGATGTGCTGTTGACGCTGCTCACCTCGTCGGCGACCTGGAAGCCGGATGCCCGCAACTCCTCGCGCGCATTGTCCTGGCTCATCCCGGCGACGTTGGGAACCCGCGAACCGGGAGCCCCGTCCACATAGCGGGGCTCCGTCGGCGGCAGGGTGACTTCGCCGAAGTTCTCCGCGATCGGCGTCATCGCGGCGAACCAGGTCTCGGCGGGTTCGTTGCCGCCGAACAGGTTGCCGTCGTAGCACTGCCGGAGCGGGAACGAACAGATGCCGGTCGGCTCGGGGGAGTCGTCGTAGATGTAGTTCACGCCGGCGTAGCGGTTCGTGTACCCGAGGAAGCCGGCGGACCGGTGCGCCTCGGTGGTCCCGGTCTTTCCTGACATCGGCAGCGACCACCCCGCACCGTTGGCCGCCGGGGCGCCGGTGCCGTTGACGGTGTCGCGGGCCATCGCATTGGACAGCGTGTTGGCCAGGCCCTCGGGGACGACCTGCTCACAGGCTTCGGTGGTGAGCGCAACCTCGTTGCCGCGCCGGTCGAAAACCTTCTCAATCGGGCTGGGAGGGCACCACATTCCACCGGACGCCAGGGTGGCCGCAACATTGGTCAGTTCCAGCGGATTGACTTCGAACGGGCCCAGTGTGAAGGAGCCGAGGTTCTGGCGCTTGATGAAATCCGCGAGGCTCTCGTTCTTGTCGGGTTCGTAGGCGCGCGCGGTACCGGGATCGGCGTAGGACCGCAGACCCAGACGGACCGCCATGTCCACCGTCCGTGACACGCCGACCTGCGAGATCAGTTTGGCGAAACCGGTATTCGGCGACCTCGCCAACGCGTCAGTGACACTCATCGTGAGGTTGCGGGGGTCGAGGTAGTTCTCCACACACCACGTCGCCCTCGGGCACCCCTTGGCGCCACCCTCGCCGAGGCCTTTCGCGTTGAACCGGCCCGGGACGTCGAGGACGGCGTTGATGCCCAGGCCGAGGTCCAACGCGGCGGCGACGGTGAAGATCTTGAAGATCGACCCCGCGCCGTCACCGACGAGTGAGAACGGTTGCGGCTGAACGGTTTCGTAGGCATCGGTGTTCAACCCGTACGTCCGGTTGCTCACCATCGCGACAACAGGATGGCTGGTCTTGCCGGGTAACACGATGTTCATCACGCTGGCGATGCCGTTCACATCCGGATCGGCCCTGGAATCCACCCCGGCCTTGGCGGCGGCCTGCACGTCGGGGTCCAGTGTGGTCTTGATGAGATAACCGCCCCGGGCGACCTGCTCCTTGGACAGGCCGGCGCGGGCGAGGAACTCCTGGACGTAGTCGCAGAAGAACGCCCGATCGCCCGCGGCGATGCAGCCGCGTGGCAGTTCATTGGGCCGGGGCAGAATTCCGAGGGGTTCCTGTTTGGCGGCGCGGAGTTCGTCGGACTTCTCGGGGAGTTGCTCGATCATGGTGTCGAGCACCAGGTTTCGCCGGGCCAGTGCTCCATCCGGATTGGTGTAGGGATTGAGCGTGCTGGTGGACTGCACCAGGCCGGCCAGCAGGGCGGACTGGTGCCACTTCAGATCCACCGCGTCAATCCCGAAGTAGGTCTGAGCGGCGTCCTGGATGCCGTACGAGCCGTTGCCGAACGACACCAGATTCAGGTAGCGGGTGAGAATTTCCGGCTTGGTGAGGGTCTTGTCCAGCGTCAGCGCCATCCGGATCTCCCGCAGCTTGCGGGCCGGTGTCTGGGCGATCGCCGCGCGCTTCTCGGCATCGGTCTGGGCGACGACCAGCAGCTGGTAGTTCTTCACATACTGCTGTTCGATAGTCGACCCGCCACGTGCGCCCAGATCGCCGGAGGCGTAGCCGGCCAGGCCGGTGAGCGTGCCCTTCAAGTCCACCCCGTTGTGCTCGGTGAACCGCTTGTCCTCGATCGCCACGATCGCCAGCTTCATCGAGTCGGCGATCTTGTCGCTGGGAACCTCGAACCGCCGCTGGGAGTACAGCCAGGCGATGGTGTTGCCGCGGGCATCGACCATGGTGCTCACCGCCGGCACATCTCCCTCGAGGAGTTGCGCCGATCCGTTGGCCACGATGTCGGATGCCCGGTTGGACATCAGACCCAGCCCGCCCGCCACCGGGAAGAGCATGCCGGCCAGAACTACGCTGGCCAGCAGGCAGCACCAGGCCAGCTTGAACAGCGTGCGGCCGGCCGGGGGGCGTTCCGACATGGGCTACAGCGTACGCAGCGGCCCTCGGGAGCCCCGGTTGCCCTCCTAAGACCCGGGGCGGGGACCCTGAAACGGGCGGGGCGGGAGTGATTGACGACGTCTTTGCGGGGAAAACCGCAGTTCATGCCATGTCTGGACGGTTGTGCCAAAAAACCTGTGATTTGCCTGTTGCGCAAATGAGACCTGACCACCTAACTTAAGCACACGATGCGACGTAGGTAACACTGAGTTCGCATTGTGGCGCAGGTCGCAGCGGCGGCCTCACCGGTGGAATCGCCGTCCCAGCCGGGCGGCTTATTACGAAGGGATCGCCCGTGTCGGGGACTCGGCCTGCTGCCCGCAGAACTATTCCAGCACCTAATCAGGGACCGGACGGGGAAGCCCGGATCGCCTGGGTGTCCAAGGCGCTGTGCCGAACGGCGGATCCCGATCAATTGTTCGTTCGCGGGGCCGCGCAGCGGCGGGCCGCGGTGATCTGCCGGCACTGCCCGGTGATCGCGGAATGTGGTGCCGACGCGCTCGACAACCGGGTTGAGTTCGGCGTCTGGGGCGGTATGACCGAGCGGCAGCGTCGGGCTCTGCTCAAGCAGCATCCGGACGTCTCGTCCTGGGCCGAGTTCTTCGCCTCTCAGCGCAAGCACCGCATCGTCAGCTGACCGCCGCGCCGGCGGGGCCGTTCAGGCCTCGCCGGTGATCTGGTCTGCGATCGCCTGCAGCGCGGTGAGATCCGATACGTCGAACGGCAGTGAGGGAACACCCACCATCTTCACGGTGGGGTTGGCGCCGGTGAACCGCGACAACAGTCGAATCTCCCGCTTCGCGGTCTGACCGCGGTCGGCATGGATTCTCAGCACCCCTGCAGTCAGGGCGTTTCCCTCGGCGCCGGGGTCGGCCTCCAGTTCGGTCGCGCCGTCGACGGCACGTTCGACGGTCAGGCCACACAACATCGGATGTGTCCGGTTCAGCACGAGGCCCGCGAGCGGCATCCCCTCGGCGGAGAGCCGGTCGACAAAGAACGTGGCTTCCCGAAGTGCATCCGGTTCGGCTGCCGACACCACCACGAACTGCGTCCCGCGGCGTTTGAGGAGTTCGTAGGTGCGGTCCGCCTTCTCGCGGAAGCCACCGAACGTGGAGTCCAGGGATTGCACGAAAGACGATGCGTCAGAGAGCATCTGGGAACCCAGGATCGTCGACATCGCCTTCATGGCGAGGCCCATCACGCCGGTGACGAGACGGCCGATGCCGCGGCCCGGTGCGAGTAGCAGTCGCCACAGTCGCCCGTCCATGAAGCTGCCGAGACGTTTGGGGGCATCCAGGAAGTCCAGCGCGTTGCGTGACGGCGGGGTGTCGACCACGACAAGGTCCCAGCGATCCTGGCTGAGCAACTGGCCCAGCTTTTCCATCGCCATGTATTCCTGCGTGCCCGCCAGCGATGTGGCCACGGTCTGATAGAACTGGTTCTCCAGAATCGCTTGTGCGCGTTCGGGTCCGGAGTGTTCGATGACCATCTCATCGAACGTCCTGCGCATATCCAGCATCATCGCGTGTAGTTCCCCGGGCGTGTCGTCGCCCAGATGAACCCGCTGCGGTTCGTTCCCGAGTTCCTTGATTCCCAGTGCCTGCGCCAGGCGCTTGGCCGGATCGATCGTCAGGACGACCACCGACCGGCCGTACTCGGCGGCCCGCAGCGCCATCGCTGCGGCGGTCGTGGTCTTTCCGACGCCGCCCGCCCCGCAACACACCACGACGCGGTTGGTCCGGTCGGTCAGGATGGACTTCATGTCCAGCGGTGGAGGCGTGTGGCTCATCGTCTGGTCCTCTCCGGCGAGCTCATCGTCGGCTCATCGAAATCGGCTCATCGAACGCCCTGCTGGGCGAGCTGGTCGGCGAGTTCGTACAGGCTGCCCAGATCGACGCCGTCGGCGATGGTCGGCAGGTCCAGTCGGGGTACATGCAGGTCTTCGAGTTGAAGGGCGCTTTCGGCGCGGGCGGCGATTCTGGTGGCGTGCTCAATGGTTTCGGTCAGCAGTCCGGCGAAGTCGTCGTCGGACAGCGTGATTCCGGCTCGGGACAGGCCGGCGCGTACCGCGTCGGCATCGATGCTGCCGTTCGCCGCGCTCTCCAGGTCGGCTGCGGGCAGGAAGGGCGGAATGTTCCGGTTGACGATCACACTGCCGATCGGCAGATCCAGCTCCTCCAACTCCTCGATCGCCTCGATCGTCTCCTGGATGGGAAGAGCTTCGAGCAGTGTCACCAGGTGAATCGCCGTCTCCTCGGAATGCAGCAGCCGCACCACACCGTCCGCTTGGGAGTGCACCGGTCCGCCTTTGGCGAGATCGGACAGCGCCTTGGTGACATCGAGGAACCGGGAGATGCGCCCAGTCGGCGGCGCGTCGACGACGATGGCGTCGTAGGCGGGACGACGGTTGGCGTCAAGACGTACCGCGGCCTCCTTGATCTTGCCGGTGAGCAGGACATCGCGCAGACCGGGAGCGATGGTCGTCGCGAACTCGATGGCCCCGACGCGGCGCATGGCGCGGCCGGCCAATCCGAGGTTGTAGAACATGTCGAGGTATTCCATGAAGGCGGCCTCGATGTCGATGGCCAGGGCGTTGACGTGGCCGCCGCCTTCCGCGGTGGCCACCTTGACCTCCTGGTAGGGCAGTGGGGGCACGTCGAACAGTTGCGCAATGCCCTGGCGCCCTTCGACTTCCACCAGGAGCACCCGTCGGCCGCCCGCGGCCAGGGTCAGGGCCAAGGCCGCGGCAACCGTGGTCTTTCCGGTACCGCCCTTGCCGGTGACGAAGTGCAGGCGTGCCTTGGTCAGTCGCGACGGCCAGCCGACCGGATTCGAATCACTGGAATTGGTCGCCACCAGTGCACTCTATCCAAGGTCGGACCCGGTCAGCCGTCATTGCGTGGCTGTGTGACGTACAGGACTACGCTTCAGCCATGAGCGAACTGACGACGTGGGAGTACGCGACGGTGCCGTTGCTGACCCATGCGACCAAGCAGATTCTCGACCAGTGGGGCGCCGACGGCTGGGAGTTGGTGTCAGTGCTTCCGGGGCCGACCGGCGAGCAGCACGTCGCCTACCTGAAGCGGCCCAAGTGACGGCCCGGTCGCGGTTGGCCGAGTTGGGCTTCGAACTACCCAAGGTCGCCACCCCACTGGCCGCTTATGTGCCCGCGGTACGGACGGGCAATCTGGTCTACACCTCCGGGCAGTTGCCGCTGGTGGACGGCGAACTCACCCATATCGGCAAGGTGGGAGCCGAGATCACCCCGGAGGACGCCAAGACTGCCGCCCGGACCTGTGCGCTCAACGCCCTGGCTGCCGTCGACGCCCTGGTGGGCCTCGACGCGGTGGTCCGAGTGGTCAAGGTGGTCGGCTTCGTCGCTTCGGCTCCCGGGTTCGGCGGCCAGCCCGGCGTGGTCAACGGCGCCTCGGAGTTTTTCGGTGCGGTGTTCGGTGACGCCGGGGCCCACGCCCGTTCGGCGGTCGGGGTATCCGAACTCCCGCTGAACGCCCCGGTCGAGGTCGAACTCATCGTCGAGGTCGGGTAGCGACTTCTCGGTGACGCACGGCGAATTGACCCACCCCGCCTACGGACTTCTGCGGCCGGTCACCGAGACCGCATCGGTGCTGCTGTGCGAGAACCCCGGGACCATGACGCTGGAGGGCACCAACACCTGGGTGTTGCGTGGCCGGGGGAGCGACGACATCGTCGTGGTGGATCCGGGACCCGACGACGTCGCGCATATCGAACGGCTCGCCTCGCTGGGCCGGGTCGCGCTGGTTCTGATCAGCCACCGTCACGGCGACCACACGGAGGGCATTGACCGGCTGGTCGACGCCACCGGGGCGGTCGTCCGCTCGGTCGGCAGCGGATACCTGCGCGGACTCGGGGGTGCGCTGTCCGACGGCGAGGTGATCGACGCCGCCGGATTGCGAATCACGGTGCTGGCGACCCCGGGGCACACCGCGGACTCGTTGTGCTTCGTCCTCGACGACGCCGTGCTGACCGCCGATACCGTTCTGGGCCGCGGGACCACGGTGATCGACGACGAGGACGGCAGCCTGGCGGACTACCTCGATTCGCTGCGCCGCCTCGCCGGACTCGGGTCCCGGACGGTGCTTCCAGGTCACGGTCCCGAGGCCGGCGATCTGTCGGCTGTCGTCGAGATGTATCGCGCGCACCGCGAGGAACGTCTCGAACAGATCCGCCGGGCTTTGCGGATCCTCGGTGAGGACGCCAGCGCCCGCGAGGTCGTCGAGCACGTCTATGCCGACGTCGACGAAAAACTCTGGGACGCCGCCGAGAGTTCGGTTCGCGCCCAGTTGGCCTACCTGCGCCGAGACTGAGTTCGCCGCCGCGAGTCTTACCTCGCTGGCGCGAGTCTTACCTCGCTCGGCGCGCGAGGCGCTCGGAGTCGCAGATCAGCACACTCTTGCCCTCCAGACGGATCCACCCGCGATGGGCGAAGTCGGCCAGCGCCTTGTTCACCGTCTCCCGGGACGCTCCGACGAGCTGGGCGATCTCCTCCTGCGTGAGGTCGTGGGTGACCCGCATCGCCCCGCCCTCCTGGGTACCGAAACGCTGGGCCAACTGGAGCAGCTGCTTGGCCACCCGGCCCGGGACGTCGGTGAAGATCAGATCGGCGAGGTTGTTGTTGGTCCGGCGCAGCCGGCGGGCGAGCACCCGCAGCAGTTGCTCGGCGATCTCCGGACGGTCCGAAATCCACGCCTTGAGAGCGTCGCGGTCCATCGACACCGCCCGCACCTCGGTGATGGTGGTCGCGCTGGAGGTCCGCGGACCCGGGTCGAAGATCGACAGCTCGCCGAACATGTCCGACGGACCCATGATCGTCAGCAGGTTCTCCCGGCCGTCCGGCGAACGGCGCCCGATCTTCACCTTGCCGCTGATGATGATGTAGAGCCGGTCACCGGGCTCGCCCTCGGCGAAAACCGTGTGCCCGCGCGGGAAGTCGACCGGCTGAAGTTGTTTCGTCAGTGCCGATACCGCGCTGGGATCGACTCCCTGGAAGATTCCTGCCCTGGCCAGGATCTCGTCCACGTTGCCTCGCTTAGCTCATCAGGTTGTGGTGAGCACTCCCGCCGACCTCAAGCTGACTACGGGCTTAGGCGGTCGGCCGCTCTCTCGACGTGCCCACGCTACACACGATTCGCGATTTGGTAGGGCTGAACTTGTGGATTGGGACGGGTGGGCAGTCCCGGCTCGTCGGCGAGCAGCAGATGCGCCGGATCGATTCGGGGACTGACCCCGGACAACTCGTGGAGGGTTCGTTGGGCGGCATTCTCCCGCGCCATGCGGGCCGCATGTTCGAGACGAGCGACAAGCTGGCCGGCGTTGGGCCGGTCACCGTGCATCAGGCTCTCCAGCCGCTGCAGGCCGACGGCCCAGAGCATCAACAACCCGGGCATGCACGCTGCGAGCAACCACGACATAGCGGGGAAGTTAACCGGCGGCAGGTCTCATCGGGATCACGAATCGTCACCGGTCTGTCGGCGGTCTGGTGAGTACCCTGAGGGCCGTGGCGAGGCGCACCGACAAGTGGGACCGCGAAACCCGCCTGGGACTGGTGCGCCGCGCCCGGCGGATGAACCGGACACTCGGGCTGGCCTTCCCGCACGTCTACTGCGAGTTGGACTTCACCAACCCCCTCGAGTTGACGGTGGCCACCATTCTGTCCGCCCAGAGCACCGACAAGCGGATCAACCTCACCACCCCGGCGCTCTTCGCCAAGTACCGCAGCGCGCACGACTACGCCGCGGCGGACCGCGCCGAACTCGAGGAGTTGATCCGGCCCACCGGCTTCTACCGCAACAAGGCCAACTCACTGATCCGGCTGGGCCAGGAACTCGTCGAGCGGTTCGACGGGGAGGTTCCGGGCACCATCGACGAGTTGGTGACGCTGCCCGGTGTCGGGCGGAAGACCGCCAACGTGATCCTCGGCAACGCCTTCGACATCCCGGGCATCACCGTCGACACCCACTTCGGCCGGCTGGTGCGGCGCTGGCGCTGGACCGCCGAGACCGATCCGGTGAAGGTCGAGCATGCCGTCGGTGCGCTGATCGAACGCAGTCAGTGGACCCTGTTGAGCCATCGGGTGATCTTCCACGGGCGACGGGTCTGCCACGCCCGCAAACCGGCCTGCGGGGTGTGTGTCCTGGCCACCGACTGCCCGTCGTTCGGAACCGGGCCGGTCGATCCCATGCTCGCCGCTCCGCTGGTCAAGGGCCCCGAGCGGGCGCATCTGCTGGCGCTGGCCGGGCTCGCTGACGAACTCCCGGCCGAGCCTCAGTAGAACCGATGACCACATCGACCCGTTGGACCCTGGCGGTTCTGGCCGTGGTGGCCGCTCTGATCGCGGGGATGGCACTGCATCTGTCCGGCGATGCGCCCACTTCCGGGGAAGGGGATCAGCGGACCGCTCGAACCCACCGCGAGGCGGACACCGAGCAGGCGCTGGCGGAGCCTCGACGACAGGCCGACCTACCGCCATGCCCGGCGGCCGGCGACGGACCCGGGCCGGACAAGCTACGCGGTATCACAGTGGAGTGCGCGGCCGACGGATCGTCGGTCGACGTCGCACGGGCGCTGGCCGGCCGCGTGGTGGTGCTCAATCTCTGGGCGTACTGGTGTGGACCGTGTGCCGAGGAGTTGCCGGCCATGGCGAGCTACCAGCGGCAGGTCGGAGACGCGGTGACCGTGGTCACCGTGCACCAGGACGAGAACGAGACCGCCGCGCTGCTCCGGATGGCAGATCTCGGGGTGCGGCTGCCGGTGCTGCAGGACGGCCGGCGGGATATCGCGTCGGCCCTGTCGGTTCCCAACGTCATGCCCGCCACCGTCGTGCTGCGCCGGGACGGTAGCGTGGCCGCAGTGCTGCCAGTACCGTTCACCAGCGCCGATGAGATCTCCGAAGCAGTGGAATCCGCCCTGCGATGACGGCCTCGGAGTTCACCGCGCCGGACGGTTTCCCGCCGTGGATGTCGCCGCTGGTGGCCAACATCCAGCGGGTGCCGGACGCCTACCGACAGCGGGTTCCGCCGGAACTGCTGGCGGCTCTGAACGGCCAGCGGATGGCCGCCGCCGCCGCACGCACCGGCCGCGACGCGGCGGTGCTGGTGCTGTTCTCCGGTCCGGATGCCGCGCATCCCCCCGGATCGGTGCCCGACGACGCCGACTTGCTGCTCACCGTGCGCGCCAGCACCTTGCGCCATCACGCCGGGCAGGCCGCATTCCCCGGCGGTGCGGCTGACCCGTCGGACACCGGACCGGTCCACACCGCCCTGCGGGAGGCCTGGGAGGAGACGGGTATCGACCCCGGTCGGCTCCGGCCGCTGGCCACCCTGGATCGCATGTACATCCCGCCGTCGGGCTTTCACGTCGTTCCGGTCCTGGCTTACTCGCCCGATCCGGGGCCGGTGGCGGTGGTCGACGAGTCCGAGACCGCCGTCGTGGCTCGGGTGCCGCTGCGGGCCTTCATCAATCCCGCCAATCGGTTGATGGTCTACCGCAGCGGCGGCCCGCCGCGCTTCGCCGGTCCGGCGTTCCTGCTGAACGAGATGTTGGTGTGGGGATTCACCGGTCACGTAATCTCAGCGATGCTTGACGTGGCCGGGTGGGCGCGTCCGTGGAACACCGACGAGGTTCGCGAGCTGGACGAGGTGATGGCCCTCGTCGGCGACGGCGGCGAGGATTGCGACGAGGCGCTCGTCGCCGAGGACAGCGACGAGGCGCTCGTCGCCGAAGACAGTGAGGAACGGCTGTGACGAGTTCGCATTGGCTCGACATCGCCATCATCGGGGTGGCCTTCATCGCCGCGCTGTCCGGATGGCGGTCCGGTGCGCTGGGCTCGGTGCTGTCCTTCGTGGGTGTCATCCTCGGGGCGATCGCCGGCGTCATGCTGGCTCCGCACGTCGTCGGCCACATCTCCGCACCGCGGGCCAAGCTGATCGCGGCGCTGATCCTGATCCTGGTTCTGGTGGTGGTCGGGGAGGTCGCCGGGGTGGTCCTCGGCCGTGCGGTGCGCGGTTCGATCCGGAGCGGACCGGTCCGGGCGGTCGACTCGGTCGTCGGTGTCGGACTGCAACTTCTCGTGGTGGTGGTGGCGGCGTGGCTGCTGGCCAGCCCCCTGACATCGTCGGGGCAGCCTAACCTCGCCGCCGCGGTGCAGGGCTCGAAGATCGTCGGCGAGGTGGACAAATACGCCCCGCAGTGGTTGCGTTCGGTTCCCCAGAGGATGTCGACGCTGTTGAGTACCTCGGGCCTGCCCGAGGTCCTGGAACCGCTCGGCCGCACCCCCATCCAGGCCGTCGATCCCCCCGACGCCTCGCTGGCGGACAGCCTTGTCGTCGGCACCGCCCGCCCGAGTGTCGTCAAGATCCGCGGTGTCGCGCCGGCGTGCCAGAAGGTCCTGGAGGGGACGGGATTCGTCATCGCACCCAACCGGGTGATGTCCAACGCGCACGTCGTCGCCGGGTCGGACACCGTGTCGGTGGAGGCGGAGGGCCAGAAATACGACGCGACGGTCATCTCCTACGACCCGGACGCCGACATCTCGATTCTGGACGTGCCGAACCTCCCGCAGCGGCCCCTGGTCTTCGCCGAGCAGCCGGCCAACAGCGGCACCGATGCCGTCGTCCTCGGGTTCCCCGGCGGCGGTGAATTCGTCGCCACCCCGGCCCGGGTCCGCGAGATCATCGAACTCAGCGGCCCCGACATCTACAAGAGCACGACCGTCAACCGTGAGGTGTACACCATCAGGGGGACGGTGCGGCAGGGGAATTCCGGCGGGCCGATGATCAACCGGGCCGGGCAGGTGATCGGCGTGGTGTTCGGTGCGGCAGTCGACGACGATGACACCGGCTTCGTGATGACCGCGAATGAGGTCTCCCGTCAGCTGGCGAAAGTCGGAAACTCCACCAAGGTGCCCACCGGCGCCTGTGTGAAGTAGCCCGGCTCAGAGCGACTCCAGAAACTCCCGCAGGTGTCGATTGACGTCGGCCGGTGATTCTTCGTGTGCGTAGTGGCCCGCGCCGGCGATGTCGACGAATCGTCCGGCGGGCGCGTAGCGCCGGGTACCCCGGACCGGGCCGGCCAGGACGTAGGGATCGGCCTCGCCGCGCAGATGAAGCAACGGAATCCCGAGCTGACGGTCCATCAGCTTCATGAAGCGCCGTCCCTCACCGCGGGACTGGCTGCGCACCGCCCACCGCTGGTACTCCAGTGCCGAATGGGCCGCTGACGGAATCTGGATGGCCCGCCGCAGATGCGGGAGGGCCGTCTGGAAGTCCTCGGAGGCCGTCCACCGCGGTGCGCAACGCCGTCGGATGAGCAGTTCCAGTTCCTCGGCGTCGTGGCGGGTGAGGACATGCTCGGGCCAGACCGGGATCTGCCAGCGCAGCAGGGCGGGGAGCAATGCCCGGCGCTGCTCGGGGTCGGTCAGCACAGATCTGCGCAGGGCCGCGGGGTGCGGTGAGCTCACCAGCGCCACCGCTCGCACCATCCGCGGGTGCAGCACCGCGGTGGCCCAGCACACCAGCCCGCCGTCGGCGTGTCCGATCAGGGTCGCTGATCGGTGTCCCAGGGCGCGGATCAGGCCCGCGGCGTCCCCGGCCAGCGTCCACCCGTCGTAGCCGCGTGGTGGTTTGTCGCTGCCGCCGTAACCGCGCAGGTCCACCGCCACCACCCGGGCGGGGGACAGCTCCCGCAGTTGATGTCGCCAGGAGAACCAGAACGACCCGAATCCGTGCAGCAGCAGGATCAGCGGTCTGGCGGTCGGTGGGGTGTCGTCATCGGGATCGCCGAGGGCTTCGACGCACTGGAAGCGGATGCCGTTGGCGTGGACATCGTGATGGCGCCAGGGGCCCGGGATCCGGGTGACCGACGGGTCCGGACGCGCCGTCACCACCCGGACGGGTCGGTGACCGGCTGCTCCGACTTCGACCCCGCGGCGGGCGCCTGCCCGGCGGATGACGGTGCCGGTGCGGGGCCCTTCAGCGCCGCCGGGGTCAAGGCCGCCGTGGTCTCCCGTACCGAGGCGATGGTCTCCTGCGGCCCACGGATCCGGCGGACGCGGAGATAGCCGATGAGCGCGAATACCGCGGTCGTGACCAGCATCAGGATGAACACGATCAAGAATGCGGCCCAGCGGTAGAACCAGGTGTCGAGCAGTTCGGCGAGGAAGAAGAACATGAAGAAGGTCGAGTAGACCAGCACCACCAGGGCCAGGATGAAGAAGACGCTGCCGGTCAGACCCTTCTTGACGTCCCGCGTGATCTCCGCTTTCGCCAATTCGACCTCGGCCCGCACCAGGGTCGAGACCTGGGTGGTGGCGTCCCGGACGAGATCGCCGATAGACGGATCGGCGGGCATCGCGTGGGGGTCGACCAGCGGAATCGACGTCGCACTGGCGGGCACCCCGGACTTGCGATCCCGATTGCTCACGGTCCTCCTCCAACGGTTCGGTGTCGTCGGAAGTTTATGGTGCGGACCCGAAATCCACGCGCATACCCGTCGCGCTGTTGCAGGAGTTGCATCTGTGGCCACGTTAGACTGGCCGTCGGGGTGGGAGTTCTTTGGAGGTTCTTGTGGTCAGCGCCAACCGTGTCAGGCGGCTCGCGGTCGCCGTGCTCGTCGCCGTGCCCATCGCGCTGGCTGCACCCCTGCCGAACAGTGCTCCCGCCGCGGCGGACGAGCTTGTGACGCTGGGTGGTGGCGCCGGGATCGTGGTCGACGGCGAGACCTACTGCACGCTGACGTCGATCGGCACCGACAAGACTGGCGCGCTGGTGGGGTTCACCTCGGCGCACTGTGGTGGGCCGGGGGCGCAGGTGTCCGCCGAGTCGGACCAGGACCGCGGTGTGATCGGCACGATGGTGGCCGGTAACGACGGTCTGGACTACGCGGTGATCCGGTTCGACTCGGCCAAAGTCAATCCGGTCTCGAACTGGAGCGGGTTTGCCATCGACGGGATCGGCCCCGATCCCGTCCTCGGCCAGGTGGCGTGCAAGCTGGGCCGCACCACGGGGTACTCGTGCGGGGTGACCTGGGGGCCGGGCGAGGAGCCGGGCACCATCCTCAACCAGGTCTGCGGTCAACCGGGGGACTCCGGCGCACCGGTGACGGTCAACAACCAGCTGGTCGGGATGATTCACGGCGCGTTCACCGACGGACTGCCCACGTGCATCATCAAATACATCCCGCTGCACACCCCGGCGGTGACGATGTCGATGAACACCATCCTCGAGGACCTGGCCGCTAAGGACCGTCCCGGGGCCGGATTCGTCCCGACGACCAATCTGGCACCCGGCCCGGCCTGAGCCGGCCGGGCGGCGCTCAGTTCGCCTTGCTCGCCCGGATCGCCTCGAACACCCCGGGGTCCAGCAGCGTGGAGGTGTCTCCGAGTGGGCGGCCCTCGGCCACGTCCCGCAGCAGGCGCCGCATGATCTTGCCGCTGCGGGTCTTCGGCAGTTCCGGCACGACGTGAATCTCACGCGGCTTGGCGATCGGCGAGATCTCCCGGGCGACCTCCGCGCGTAGCTCGTCGACCATCTCCGTCGTCGACATGTCGGGGTGATGCTCCTTGAGGATCACGAACGCGCAGATCGCCTGGCCGGTCGTGTCGTCGGAGGCCCCGACGACGGCGGCCTCGGCGACGCCCGCATGCCCGACGAGCGCCGACTCCACCTCCGCGGTGGAAATGCGGTGCCCGGAGACGTTCATCACGTCGTCGATGCGGCCGAGCACCCAGACCTCGCCATCGCTGCCGTAGCGGGCGCCGTCGCCGGCGAAGTACCAGCCCTGCTCGGCGAACCGGGACCAGTACGTCTCCCGGAACCGTTCGTCATCGCCCCAGATTCCGCGGAGCATCGCCGGCCAGGGTTTGTCCAGCACCAGATACCCGGTGACCTGTTCACCGTGTTCGGGGGCGGGCCGGAGTTCGTCACCGTGATCATCGACGATCTTGGCCGAGATGCCCGGCAGCGGACGCATGGCCGAGCCGGGCTTACAGTCGGTGACCCCCGGCAACGGGGCGATCATGGCCGCACCGGTCTCGGTCTGCCACCAGGTGTCCACGATGGGCGTACGGTCCGCTCCGAACACCAACCGGTACCAGCGCCACGCCTCGGGATTGATCGGCTCACCCACCGAACCCAGCAGTCGAAGGCTGGACAGGTCGTGTTCGAAGGCCAGTTCCCGACCCCACTTCATGAAGGTCCGGATCAGGGTCGGAGCGGTGTAGTAGATCGAGACACCGTACTTTTCGATCACCTGGAAATGCCGGTGCTCGTCCGGGGACGCCGGAGTCCCCTCGTAGACCACCTCGGTGGCGCCGTTGGACAGCGGGCCGTAGACGATGTAGGTGTGCCCGGTGACCCAGCCGATATCGGCCGTGCACCAGTACACGTCGGTCTCGGGCTTGATGTCGAAGACGTAGTGATGGGTGTAGGACGCCTGGGTCAGATAGCCGCCCGAGGTGTGGATGATCCCCTTAGGCTTCCCCGTCGTCCCGGAGGTGTAGAGCAGGAACAGCGGCTGCTCGGAGTCGAAGGCTTCCGGCGTGTGCTCGGTGGATGCCTGCTCGACCGTCTCGTGCCACCACAAGTCGCGGCCGTCCGTCCAGGACACGTCGATACCTGTCCGGCGTACGACCAGGATGTTCTGCACCGAGGGTTGACCCGCAACAGCGTCATCGACGGCGTCCTTGAGCGAGACCGCGCTTCCCCGTCGGTACTGGCCGTCGGTCGTGATCACCAGCTTGGCCTCGGCGTCCTCGATGCGGGCGCGCAGCGCGGAGGCGGAGAAGCCGCCGAAGACCACCGAGTGCATGACACCGAGTCGGGCGCAGGCCAGCATCGCGACGATCGCCTCGGGGACCATCGGCATGTAGATGGCCACCCGGTCACCGGCGACCAGACCCAGTCCGGCCAGCGTATTGGCCGCTTGGCACACCATGTCCTGGAGTTGGCGGTACGTGATGGTTCGGGCGTCGCCGACCGGCTCACCCTCCCAGTGGATGGCGACGCGATCGCCGTTACCGGCCTCGACATGACGGTCGACGCAGTTATAGGCGACGTTGAGTTTCCCGCCGACGAACCAGCGCGCCATGGGTGCCTGCGACCAGTCCAGGACCTCGGTGAACGGGGTTTCCCAGGTGAGTCTTCGTGCCTGTTCGGCCCAGAACTCCAGCCGGTCTGCTTCGGCACGGTCATACAGGTCGGCGGTCGCGTTGGCGTTGGCGGCGAACTCCGGTGATGGCGGGAATGAGATGGGATGGTCTGCGTGTCCCTCGGTCATGGCCCGAGCGTAGTTCCTGGGGTGCTGCCGAGTCGGCGCATCGCGAGACCCACGCGCCGCCACCGGCGGCCGCGCGCTAACGTGACGGCTCGTGACCGACGCTGGGCCGCAACGGCGGACAGGCCGTGACCCACTGGCCCCGCTCCTCGACGTTCCCGGGCTGGCGGATGCTGCTGAAGCTGCGCGCGTCGCTCTGGGGAAGGCGCACCGTCACCGGGCGAATCTGCGCAAGTGGCCGGTGACCGCGGCGGAGTCGGCGGTGCGGGGGGCCAGAAGCTCGTCGGCCCTCGACGGCGGCGGGGTCGACGTCGGTGCCGCCGCGGACGATCCGGTTCTGGCGGGGGCGCTGCGCGTTGCGCACGCGGTCGAGGGCGGCACCACCGCCATCGTGGGGAGCTGGCGGCGTGCGCCTCTGCAGGCGCTCGCCCGTCTGCACACGCTGGCCGCGGCCGACCTCGTCGGCGAGGAGGAGCTTGGCCGGCCGGTACGGCGGCCGGAGGTGGCGGCGCGGCTCGATCTGATGACCCGGCTGGTGACCGGACCCACAACGGTGCCGGCCCCGGTGCTTGCCGGAGTCGCGCACGGCGAACTCCTGGCGCTGGCCGCCTTCGGCAGCGCCGACGGTGTGGTCGCACGGGGCGTCTCACGGTTGGTCACGATCGCCTCCGGACTTGATCCGCACGGTCTGGGTGTTCCGGAGGTCTACTGGTTGCGCAGGGCCGAGGAGTATCGGACTGCGGCGGCCGGGTTCGCCGGCGGCGATCCCGAGGCCGTCGGGGAGTGGCTGACGATGTGCTGCCGGGCGTTGGAGGACGGTGCGCGGGAGGCGCTGTCCATCGCCGAGGCGGCCGTTCAGTAGGAGTGGCCCGGTAATCGGATGGGCCCGGTACGCGATGGGCCCGGTAAGCGGATGGGCCCGGTGAGCGGTGAGCAATGCCGTCCCGCTGCTGTGGCAAACGAAAGCGGGCGGCGCTCCGAACGTTGTTCGGCTCGCCGCCCGCCAACACGGTTCCGTGGTTACCAAGCGTGCTATGTGGGTTGCGTGGGTCGGCCTCGGCGACCTTGCACCGCGCTCCGGATGAGTCTCCGCCCAAGGAGACCCAGGACCGGCCGCTTCGCGCAATCTCGCAGGCCCGCAACACTTCTGCCATCATCGCGGCGTGCTCCGCGTGGGTGCCAGAAACCGTGCTCGGTTGTCCGGTTCGGGAGAGAGAACCTTCTCTTCCGGTTCTGCCTTGGCCTTGCCGAACTTCCTTGCCCTCCTTTGTACTACGTGATGGCCATCACAGCAAGGGTTAAATCCCAATCCGTGTCGCGCCGGCCACAGCAAACCCGGGTAAGCAGGGCCGCAACGGTCGTCGCGGGCGCGGTGCCGGTCAGTCGACCTGACCCTGTTGGCGGCGCCCGCCGTCGGTTCCCATGCCTTGGTTCTGCGCGGGTGACGTTCCCGCTGCGAACCCGGGTCAAACCGGCTGCCGTTGTCTCGCGGGTAGGCGGGCCGCGCCGGCTGCGGGTGTTGGGAATTCACAGGAAGAGGCGTGATTTTCACAGGAAAATTGGAGGTTTAAACACCAGTCAAGTACTTGCGCAATTACAAGTACGCGTGTGTATAGTGAGGAACACCTGGCCTAAGCCGGGTGTGCATCAGCCCGACCCCCCGGGGCTGATACACGACGACCCTCGCCTCCTCCCCCCCCTGGCGAGGGTCGTCCTCTTTTCCGGACAAATTCGGCTGACCTCGGCGACGTCCGCCGGAGGGTTCCGGCTCGTCTCCCGAAACCTGTCCACCGGCGATCCACCCGCCCGCGCGGAGCCGGGGAATCGGTCCACAGCTTCTCGGTCTATCCACAGTGCCGGAGAGACCGGCTGGTGAGTCGGCAGGTCTTTGCGCAGGCTGGCCGCCATGACCCACACCGGTGCCGTGCTTGCACTGCTCGGCGCACCCGATCTCCTCGCCGATACCGAGCGTGTCATCGCGGCGGCCGGGGGCCGAATGATTCGGGCAACGGAACCCGCCCGGCAGAGCTGGATAACGGCGTCCGCG
This sequence comes from Actinomycetes bacterium, assembly GCA_029780675.1. Taxonomy (GTDB): domain Bacteria; phylum Actinomycetota; class Actinomycetes; order Mycobacteriales; family Mycobacteriaceae; genus Mycobacterium. Next base: position 5,759 of record JAKOYE010000109.1, on the reverse strand, counting down.
GTGATCGTCGATGAGGTGGGTGCCCGCCGCTGCGTTCGGAGCGCGATGCCCAGGCGGGACGGTGTCATTCTGGTCGGCCCGGGTGAACCCACCTCGGCTGACTGGGCGGCGGCGATCGAGATCGGCGCGCAACGCGTCTATGCGGTGCCGCGCCAGGAGACCGAAATGGTCCACGTCCTCTCGGAGGCGGTCGAACAGGGAAACGCGGCAGCGATGCGGGGGCCGGTGATCGCCGTCATCCCCGGCCGCGGTGGCGGCGGAGCGTCGGTGTTCGCGGCCGCTCTCAGCCAGTGCGCCCCGGAGGCCCTCCTGATCGACCTCGACCCCTACAGCGGCGGCGTCGACCTCCTGCTCGGTGTCGAGGCCGCACCTGGTCTGCGCTGGCCCGACATCGCTGCCCAGGGCGGCCGGCTCGGCTGGGCAGCGGTGCGGGAGGCGCTGCCGCGCAGGGACACAGTGACGGTACTGTCGTCCGCTCGCGGATTCCACGACATCGATCCCCGCCTGGTGACGGCGATGGCCGATGCCGGGCGTCGAGGCGGTAGCGCGGTGTTCTGCGACCTGTCCCGCCAGATCGGCGGAGCCGGTGGGACGGCCCTGGAAATGGCCGACCTGGTCGTCGTCGTCACGGGTTGCGACGTCCGTGGCGTCGCCGCCAGCTCAGCCCTGACCGCCGTCGTCCGATCGGTCAACCCGAACATCGGCCTGGTTATCCGGGGACCGGCGCCGGGTGGACTGACGGCCCGTGATGCCGCCGACGCGGTGGGACTGCCGCTGCTGGCAGCGATGCGTCCCGAGCCGATGCTGGCGCAGCGACTCGACCGGCGAGGGTTGCGACTGCGCCGCCGCTCCCCGCTCGCCATCGCGGCGCGCCGAGTCCTCGACGTTCTCGACACTTCCGGGCGGTCGGCATGACCGGGCCCCTGATCGACCGGGTCCGGGAACGACTGGCGGCCGAATCCGTTCCGATTCGCCCGGCGACGGTGGCGGCGGCGATCCGGGCCGAATCCGGGGGCGTCCTGGGAGACAGCGAGGTTCTCAGCACTCTGCGGTTCCTGGAAACGGAGCTCAGCGGCGTCGGCATCCTGGAGCCGCTGATCGCCCTCGAGGGCACTACGGACGTCTTGGTCACCGCCCCCGACGCCGTCTGGGTGGACGACGGAAATGGTCTGTATCGCAGCGATATTCGCTTTCGCGATGAGTCGTCCGTGCGGCGGCTGGCCCAGCGACTCGCGGCGGGTGCCGGGCGCCGGCTCGATGACGCACAACCGTGGGTCGATGCCCAACTGACGGGGGTGGGAACCGGACGGGTCACCGTCAGGGTGCATGCCGTGCTGCCGCCGATCGCGGCGGGTGGGACCTATCTGTCGCTGCGCGTCCTTCGGCCCGCGACTCAGGACCTCACGTCGCTGATCGCCTCCGGCGCGATCGCAGGCGACGCCGCGACACTGCTGAACGGGATCATCGGAGCCCGGTTGGCGTTCCTGGTGTCCGGCGGCACCGGTGCCGGCAAGACGACGCTGCTGGCCGCGCTGCTCGGCACGGTCGCGCCCAACGAACGCATCCTGTGCGTCGAGGATGCGCCGGAACTGACCCCACAGCACCCCCATCTGGTTCGGCTTCTGGCCCGAGGAGCCAACATCGAGGGCGTCGGCGAGATCACACTGCGCGACCTTGTCCGTCAGGCGCTGCGGATGCGGCCGGACCGGATCGTGGTCGGCGAAGTGCGCGGGGCAGAGGTCGTCGACCTGCTCGCCGCGCTCAACACCGGCCATGACGGTGGGGCGGGAACCGTGCACGCCAACTGTCCGGGGGAGATACCGGCCCGATTGGAGGCGCTCGGCGCTCTGGGCGGGCTGGACCGTGCCGCGCTGCACAGCCAACTGGGGGCGGCGATCCAGGTGGTCGTGCATGTCGGTCGCGGCCGATCCGGCCGGAGGCTGGAACAGATCGCGCTGCTCGGAAGCGACGGCAGCGGGTTGGTTCGCGCGGTGCCGGCCTGGGATGCGGACCGCGGGCCTGGGCCCGGTCTCCGGCAATTGTGGGAGCTCATCGACGAACGGGCTGGTCGGTGAACGGCGTCCCGTCTGCGGTGATGCTGATTGCCGCGGCACTCCTTGTGGCACCGTCCGCGGCCCGGCGGCCGGCCGTCCCCCGTCGGGCTTTCCGCGTCAGCCGGCGCGTCGCGGCACTGTCGGCCTCCGGACCCGCGATTGCGGCGGTGGTCGTGCTCGGACCGGCGGTCGCGATTGCGGCCGGACTGGTGGCAGTGACCCTGTTTTCCCGGCGGCTCCGGCGTCGCCGCCGCCGCGATAGCAGCAGCGAGGGCCGAGCCCTGTCCACCGCACTTGAGGTCCTCGTCGGCGAGCTTCGGGTGGGGTCGCACCCGGTCAGAGGCTTCGCGGTCGCGGCCGCCGAAGCCGTCGGTGCATCCGCGTCGGGGCACGCCGTCGGAACCGCGTTGGGGGCTGTTGCGGCCCGGGCCCGATTGGGGGCAGACGTCGCGGCGGGGCTCCGTGACAGCGCCCGCCGATCCTCGGCTCCGCACTACTGGTCAAGGGTTGCGGTGTACTGGCGACTCGCCGCTGAGCATGGACTGCCGATGGCCACGCTGATGGCCACCGCGTACCGGGACATCACGGAGCGGCAGCGGTTCGCCGACCGTGTCGATGCGGCCCTGTCCGGTGCGCGGGCGACGGCGATGGTGCTGGCGGGTCTGCCGATCCTGGGAGTTCTCTTGGGCGAACTGGTCGGCGCCCAACCGGTGTCATTCCTGCTCGGCGAAGGCGGCTGGGCGCTCGCGGCCGGTTCGGCGTTGCTGTGTGCCGGCGTGGTGTGGTCGGACCGCATCATCGATCGGGTCGGCTCGTGACGGCGGCGGCCATACTGTTGGCGGCCGCCCTGCTGCTCGGCGCGGGGCCGCTTCATGCCCGGTGTCGGGCGGGGTTGGTCCCGGGCCCGGCCCGAACGCGGGAGGGTGTTAGCGCCCGACGAGACCCACTCGCCCTCGCTTCCGCGCTGGATGTGTTCGCCGTCTGTCTGTCCTGCGGTATGTCCGTATCGGCCGCCGCATCGGTGACCGGCCCGACAGCGCCCGCGGCGCTGCGGTCTGTCCTGCGCCGGGCCTCGGACCTTCTGGCGCTCGGGGCTACTGCCGAGGAGGCCTGGTCCACCACGGCCGACGACCCGGGCTGTCAGGCGTTGGTACGACTGGCGAGGCGATCGGCGGTGTCGGGCGCCGCACTCGCCGCCGGGGTGGCGGATCTCGCCGAGCAGTCACGTCAGGAAGCTGCGCACAGTGCGGTGGCCGCCGCGGAACGCGCCGGGGTCGTGATCGCCGGACCGCTGGGCCTCTGCTTTCTCCCGGCTTTCGTCTTCCTGGGCATCGTGCCCGTCATCGCCGGTCTCGCCGGCCAGGTGTTCAAGGCGGGTCTTCTATGACCCGAACGGAAGTGCAGCAGCACCAATCGGAGAGGAAATGCAATGTCCACGAGAGTAATTCAGCTGATCCGCGCCCGGCTGATTCTGTTGGCGGCCGACGAGGCGGGGATGTCGACCGTCGAATACGCCATCGGCACGATCGCGGCGGCGGCGTTCGGCGCCATCCTCTACAGCGTCGTCACCGGCGACTCCATTGTCGGTGCGTTGACCAACATCATCGGCCGTGCTCTCACCTCCCGGGTGTAGGCGTTGTGCCACAAGCCGACGAAGCCGGATTCAGCACCGTCGAGGCGGCACTGGCCGTTGCCGGCCTCGTGGTGGTGCTGGTCTTGTGCGCCGCCGGAATCACGGCGCTGTCGATGCAGGTCCGGTGCATTGACGCCGCCCGGGAAGCGGCCCGGCTTGCGGCCCGGGGCGACCCGAGGGCTGCCGGCGCGGCGGCGGTCATGGCGCCCGCGGGTGCGAGCGTCGACCTGCGGCCTGACGGCGGCTATGTCGTCGCCCGCGTCACCGGGCGATCGCCGCTGCTTCCCGGGCTGGTCATCGAGGGCCGCGCAGTGGCGGCGTCGGAACCCGGCGGGTGACGATGCCGGCGCGGCGTCCGTGCTGGCGGCATTCCTGGTTGCCGCCCTCGCCGGGATCGCCGTTGGCGGCATGTGGCTCGGGTCCGCCGTCCTCGCCCGCCATCGCGCCCAGTCGGCGGCGGATCTGGCCGCACTGGCTGCCGCGCAACGGGTTCCGGCAGGACGGTCCGCCGCGTGTCTGAGCGCCGAGGCACTGGCGGCCGCCATGGGCGCCGCGGTGATGCGGTGTGAGGTGGACGACGCGGACGTCTCCCTTGTGGTCCGGGTGCATACCGGTGCCCGACTGGGCGGCGCGGCGGTGGCGACGGCGAAGGCCGGTCCGGCGCCCGGGTACCCGATCGAGCGAAATTAGCCTGGGCAGCTTGAGGTTTCGGCGGATTCTCCGTTGCTGCCGGTATCGCTGACGGCGTCACCGCCGGTGATCCCGGCGGGGATGCTTTCGTCCGCTGTCGGCAGTCGCACGCTCACCAGGCCGACGCAACCGCCGCCGACCTCGACTGTGCTGTTGATCGTGACGTGGATGGGCACCGGCGTGCCGTCCGCGCCCGGCAGTCGCACCACCGCGGCGACGGGTGGGGACATCTCCTGTTCGGCCGGTCGAGGTTCGGCGGGCGACAGGGCGGCGAGGCGGTCGAGGTCCTCCGCATCCATCTGGAGTCGGCCGCGCCAATCGACGTACGGGCAGGGATCGTCGATCCACGTCAATGCCGTCCAGGTACCGAGGTCGACGATGACCCGGTACACCCCCTGCTGAGCCTCGCCGGTCACGAGCGGATCGGTCAGCAACTCGGCGGGGATCGGCGCCTCGCCGACCGCCTCGACCAGGTTCATCGCTCGGGCGACAAGGTGATCGTGGCCGTCCTCGGCGGATTCCATCAAGGTCCGCGCGCACCAGCCGACCTTGCGGGACACGCCCTGTTTGTCATGGAAATCCCAGGTGGCACAGTACGTTCGATCGGGTATGGCATCGATGGCCCAGGCCAACTCCTTGGACTCATCCGGGTTGAGACTGTGACTGGGAAGATCGTCGGCGAAGGCCCGCCCCGTTGTCGCCTCAACCGATGGATCCATCCCGGCGTTGAGCAGATACTCGACGGTCGCCGACCCCTCGCCGGTGGTGATGTCCCATTTCAGGGGACCCGGTACCGGCCGCTCCGGAGGATCGGCGTCGGTGGGTCCGCACCAGACATGCACCCCGTGAATCCGGCCGTCCGTCATGGCGACCGGTTCGGTGCGGATCACCAGATGGGTGTTCGGAGTGATGCTGGCCAGTCCGGTGCCGGTGTCGACGGTCTCGGCGATTGCGGTCTGGATGGCCGCCAGATTCGGGTCGCGACGGAGGAAGGCACCGACGGGAACGAAGTTCTGCATCTGCCGCCCCTGTGCCACCACGACGGGCTCGGTACCGAGTGTTTCCACCAGCAGCCAATCCTGGACCACGGGGTCAGCTTAACCGCGGGTGTGCGCCAAGGCAGCGCGGGCGCGGGCGAAGGTGCAGGTCAACCGATTGGTCTTGAGAAAAACTGAGCACAGGTGCGACGTGCCTCACGTAGTTTGAGCGCGTAGTCGACGGTGGTGCCTCACGTACTTTGAGCGCGTGGCTGGGAAGGCTTGCCCGGTGTGGAAGGCAAGATCGACATGGCCGCAAGACGGCAGGTCACGAACAAACTGCAAGGTCAGTACCGCAAGGCGGCCAAGGCGGACAAGAGCAAGATCCTGGATCGGGTGGTGGCC
>JAKOYE010000135.1 GCA_029780675.1 Actinomycetes bacterium | reverse complement strand
GGTCAGCAGGGGCCCCAGATGCAGCGCCCCGATCTTCTTGTCGATGTCGAGGTGGACGACCACGGTGGTGCGCTGCCCGTGCGGGCGGCGCCCGGCCTCCACATCCCAGCCGGTCTCGACCAGCCGCATGAACGCCTCGAGCGTGGTCGGCATCGGCGGGCTCTGCTCCGATGACCCAGCGTCGTCGCGGTCACGTGTCCAGTCGGTGATCAGCGCATCCCGGTGGGACTGCAGTGCGGCCTCCAAGGTCGCGGACTCGGCGTGGGCAAGGGTGAGCCGCCACACGTCGAACCCCGCACTGGTGCTGGCGGTCTTGGTGATCGAGGCCTCCACCGTGGGTCGGGGTTCGGGGTCGGGGCGCGGTTCCAAGCTGACTGCGGTGCGCAGTTGGCTGACCGTGGCCACCGCCGCCAACGCCGCGTAGTGCTCATCGGAGCCGTCGGAGGCTCGGGAGGCGATCACCGACACCTGGTCCAGCGACAACCGGCCCTCCCGCAGACCGTCCACACAGCGGGGAAACTCTTCTGCCCGGTGGGCCACCTCGGCAACCGACTTCGCGTTCGCCGAGGAACACCCCGTCTTCCAGGCCACCAGCGCGGCGATCGACCGCGCCCCCGTCGCACCCCACAACCCGTCACGATCGATCTCAGCGACGATGTCCACGATCCGCCCATCGATCGCGTTGCGCTGCCCGGTCAACTCCGCCAACTCCTCGAACAGCGTCTCCAGACGTTCGGCGGGACTGGCCTCCACCGACTCCAGAGTCGCCGTCGCTGACATAACCCGATCGTCGCATCCGCCACCGACAAATCCCGGCCGCGAACGCCCGGCGGAACTCCACGTCCCGCCGAGCACCTGTGCTCCGGCTACGGTCCCGCCGGCACGCACCCGGCCCGTGACAGAATCGCCGCCATGAGGGCCGTGTTGTTCGACATGGACGGCACCCTGGTGGACTCCGAGAAGCTCTGGGACGTCGCCATGCAGCAGCTCTACGCGAAATTCGGCGCGGTGATGACCCCGGAGGTCCGGGAGTCCACCGTCGGCGGTTCGGCCGAAAGCGTCATCCGCATCGTCTACCAGGACCTCGGCCTCCCGCCCGACCCGGCCGATATGGCCGCCACCGCGGACTGGTTGCACGAGATCACCGGGGAGCTCTTCGAGGCCGGCCTGCCGTGGTGCGAGGGCGCCCGTGAGCTGCTCGACGCGCTCTCCGCCGAGCAGGTGCCGATGGCGCTGGTGACCAACACCCGCCGCGGGCTGACCGAGCGGGCGCTGGAGACCATCGGCCGCGGTTACTTCGCGGCTTCGGTCTGCGGGGACGAGGTACCCAGGGGCAAGCCTCATCCCGATCCCTACCGCCGCGGCGCCGAGCTGCTCGGCCTCAGACCCCACGAGTGCCTGGCCATCGAGGACTCGGTCACCGGTGCGGCCTCGGCGGAAGGCGCCGGCTGCCCGGTTCTGGTGGTCCCCAACGATGTCGAGGTTCCCGCCTCGGCGCGCCGGCGGCACGTCGAATCGCTGCTCGGCCTGGACGTCGACGGGCTGCGGAGCATCTTTGCCGACTTGCGGGCGGCCGACCCACAGGTCTGACATCGTAGGTGGGTTCAACAGCCACGAGGGAGGGACGACAGGTGGCCGGTCAGGGACCCCTTGCCGACGGACCGTCGGTGTTCGACGACAACCAGTTCAGCTCCGGACGGACGGCCGTGCGCATCGCCTCGGTCGCCGCCCTGGGCGGGTTGCTGTTCGGCTACGACAGCGCGGTCATCAACGGTGCCGTCGCCTCCATCCAGGGCCACTTCGGCATCAGCGACGCGTCGCTGGGCTTCGCCGTCGCCTCGGCGCTGCTCGGTGCCGCCGCCGGGGCGATGACCGCCGGCCGGTTGGCCGACCACATCGGACGGATCGCGGTCATGAAGATCGCCGCGGTGCTGTTCTTCATCAGCGCGATCGGCGCCGGACTGGCGACCAGCGTGTGGATGATTGTGCTCTTCCGGATCATCGGCGGCGTCGGTGTCGGCGTGGCGTCGGTGATCGCCCCGGCTTACATCGCCGAGACCTCACCGCCGCACATCCGCGGCCGACTGGGCTCCCTGCAACAGTTGGCCATCGTCACCGGCATCTTCGCCTCGCTGGCCATCGACTACCTGCTGGCACACCTCGCCGGGGGAGCGGCCAAGGAACTGTGGCTGGGGCTCGAAGCCTGGCGCTGGATGTTCCTCGCGATGGCGCTGCCGGCGGTGGTCTACGGGGTGTTGGCCTTCACCATCCCGGAGTCGCCGCGCTACCTGGTCGCCACGCACCGCATCCCGGAGGCCCGCAAGGTGCTCACCCTGCTGCTCGGGGAGAAGAACCTGGAGATCACCCTCGACCGGATCCAGGCCACCCTGCAGGGGGAGACCAAGCCATCCTGGCGCGATTTGCGCAAACCCGGCGGCGGCATCTACGGAATCGTCTGGGTGGGTCTGGGGTTGTCGATCTTCCAGCAGTTCGTCGGGATCAACGTCATCTTCTACTACTCCAATGTGCTCTGGGAGGCCGTCGGCTTCGACGAGAGCCAGTCCTTCCTGATCACCGTCATCACCTCGATCGTCAACATCGCCACCACACTGGTCGCCATCGCGCTGATCGACCGCATCGGCCGCAAGCCACTGCTGCTGATCGGGTCGGCCGGGATGGCCGTGACCCTGACCACCATGGCCGTCATCTTCGGCACCGCCGAGCAGGTCAACGGCAGCCCGCAACTGGGGGGTCTGACCGGTCCGATCGCGCTGGTCGCGGCCAACCTGTTCGTGGTCGCCTTCGGCATGTCCTGGGGCCCGGTGGTGTGGGTGCTGCTCGGTGAGATGTTCCCCAACCGCATCCGGGCGGCCGCGCTGGGCTTGGCCGCCGCCGGACAGTGGACGGCCAACTGGTTGATCACCGTGACATTCCCCGGACTGCGTGACGTCCTCGGCATGGCCTACGGCTTCTACGCGCTGTGCGCGGTGCTGTCACTGGTGTTCGTGTGGACCAAGGTGCGGGAGACCAAGGGCCGGCACCTGGAGGATATGAACGGCTGACCGGCTCGGATGGTGCGATCCGCCCCGATGTTTTGATTCCGCTGCGAAGGGGAACCCCACGGCGACGCCTACGCGAGCCTGGGGGTTGCCTGATGACGGAAGCGAAGTCGGCCGGCGCGAATGTGACACATTCCGACGCCGGCCCAGTCACGGCGGAACGCCGACGGGGGCGCCCCCCTGCCAGCGATTCCGCGGTGACGCGGGAACGGATTCTGCAGGCCGCGCGCAAGGTCTTCGCCGAATCCGGCTACGACGCCGCGACCTTCCGGGCCATCGCCACCGAGATCGGCCTCACCCGGCCGGCGATCAACAACTACTTCCCGAGCAAGCCCGCCCTGTACGCCGAGGTGGCAGGCCGGGCTGCTGACGTGGTGGCCGAGGCGGTCCGGCAGGCTGCCGCCGCGCCGACGCTCACCGGCCAGCTGATCGAATTCCTTCGGCTCATCGACAGTGGCGACGGGACGAACTCCGCGCTCGCCGGATTTCTGGTGCAGTCGGCCATCGAGGCGGCCCGCCCGCCGCACGCGGGCGGGCAGAACAAGGCCGTCGAGCACGTCGAGCGGTTCGTCGCCGACGCGGTGGCCGGGGCCGTCCGTCGGGGGGAGATCAGCCCGGCGGCCGACGCCGAGGCGACCAGCGACGCCCTCGTCGGGCTGCTGTGGGGAAGCGCGTTCCAGATCAGCTGGGGGTTGGGGCTGGACGCCACCCGGACCGAGCGGATGCTGAGCCACCTGGAGTTGCTGCTGCGGCGTGACTGAACGCCGCGACGGTGCAGGGGAGTGCCCCGGCTCACCGGCATGGAACAATTCTGGGCCGTGAAGACCTTCGAGGAGCTGTTCGCCGAACTCGGCGAGCGCGCCCGCACCAGGCCCTCGGGCAGTGCCACCGTCGCCGCTCTGGACGCCGGCGTGCACGGCATCGGCAAGAAGATTCTCGAGGAGGCCGGCGAGGTCTGGCTGGCCGCCGAGCACGAGTCCGATGACGCGCTCGCCGAGGAGATCAGCCAGTTGCTGTACTGGACCCAGGTGCTGATGGTTGCCCGCGGCATCGACCTCGACGCCGTCTACCGGAAGCTGTAGCCATGTTGCGTGTCGCGGTCCCCAACAAGGGGGCGTTGTCCGAAGCCGCCGTCGACATCCTCGCCGAGGCCGGGTATCGGCGCCGCAGCGATCCCAAGGACCTCACCGTCATCGATCCGGTGAACGGGGTGGAGTTCTTCTTCCTGCGCCCCAAGGACATCGCCATCTACGTCGGCTCGGGTCAGCTCGACTTCGGTATCACCGGGCGCGACCTGGCCGCCGAATCCGGCGCCCCGGTCCGGGAACGGCTGGCACTGGGCTTCGGGGCCTCCAGCTTCCGGTACGCGGCGCCGGCGGGCCGGGACTGGACGGTCGCCGATCTGGCCGGGAAGCGGATCGCGACGGCCTATCCGAATCTGGTCCGCAACGACCTCGCGGCCCGGGGTCTGGATGCCCAGGTGATCCGGCTCGACGGCGCGGTGGAAATCTCCGTCCAACTCGGCGTCGCCGACGCCATAGCCGACGTCGTCGGCTCCGGACGGACGCTGCGGCTGCACAATCTGGTGGCCTTCGGAGAGCCGCTGTGCGACTCCGAGGCGGTGCTGATCGAACGGGACGGCGGCGAGGTGGCTCCCGCCGCGGCCGTAGACCGGGCCGCCCGCGACCAACTGGCCGCAAGGGTGCAGGGCGTGGTGTTCGGGCAGCAGTATCTGATGCTGGACTACGACTGCCCGCGCAGCGTGGTGACCCAGGCGACCGAGATCACCCCGGGCCTGGAATCGCCCACCATCGCGCCGCTGGCGGACCCGGACTGGGTGGCGGTCCGGGCACTGGTGCCCCGCCGCGACGTCAACGCGATCATGGACCGGCTCGCCGGCATCGGCGCGAAGGCGATCCTGGCCTCTGACGTGAGGTTTTGCCGGTTCTGAGCAGCGGTGCGACCGATTGGGCCGTGCTAGCGTCGCCTGCTATGACCCACGCGCTCGTTCTGTTGCTGGCCTTGTCGATCGGCGTGGTCGCCGGTCTGCGCGCCTTCACCGCGCCTGCGGTGATGGCCTGGGCGGCGATGCTGCACTGGGTCAACCTGGACGGCACCTGGGCGTCGTGGATGGGCCACTGGATCACCGTCGCGATCCTGACCGTGCTGGCGGTGGCGGAACTGGTCAGCGACCAGATGCCGAGCATGCCGAGTCGCAAGTCCGCCCCGCAGTTCCTGATCCGCCTGGCCACCGGCGCCTTCGCGGGCGCGGTGCTCGGGACGGCCTGGGGATATCGCTGGGGCAGCCTGGGTGCGGGCATGATCGGCGCGGTGCTCGGCACCATCGGCGGGTACGCGGTTCGCACCCGTCTGGTCGCGGCCAATGGTGGCCGGGACCGCCCGGTGGCCCTGGGCGAGGATGTTGTCGCCGCGGCCGCCGGTGTCGCCATCGCCTATCTGACCAGTGTTCTGTGACCGAATCCGGAAAGGATCGACGAATTGTGAGCCTCCGTATCGCCAATCCCGCCGCCACCGGGGCGTCGGTGACAAATAATCGTCGGATGGTTTCGCACTCCCCATGGCTTCGCAGGATCGGTGCCGCCCTGGTATCCGCCGGGATCGGGCTCGGGCTCGTCCAGGCGGCCCCCGCCACGGCCGACGACAACAATGGCCTGCTCCCGGTCTTCGTCCCGTACCCCTCGGGGTGGGCGCCCAACTATTCGATTCATCCGTACGGTCTGTGGGCGTCGCGGGTGACACCGGAGCAGATCGTCGCCGAGCGGGACGCGTGCCAGTGGTTCAACGCCCAGTACGACACCCTGCGGACCCAGGTGTTCGGCTTCCAGAACTACCTCGCCGACCGGACTGACGACTGGTCGGCCGGCGGGGTGCCCGGCCTGGCGAGCGTGGTGAAGTCCAATCTCGACCAGTCGGCGGCCTTCCTGGACCCCCGGGTGCACACCTTGTACATCACCAACTATCCCGACCAGAGCCAGTACTCACCGCTGTACAACGGGGACTCCTTCTACCACCTGTGGTACCAGTTCACGCAGATCAGCGACAAGATCGCCAAACAGCGCCCGGCCGGTCAGATCAACGCCAACATCGCCACGATGAACGTCTACGGCAGCGTGATCCGCGACTCCGGGGTGTGCAACGGCGCCTGAGCCCGACCGGGCTGGTCCGGGCGGGGCCGCAGCTGTGGCAGGCTGATCGGCTGTGACCGACCAGCATGGTGAGCCTTCTGAGGCGGCTGCGGCGCCCCGCCGCACCGGCCCGTTCGTCCCTGGCGACCGGGTGCAACTCACCGACGCCAAGAGCCGGCACTACACGATGGTGCTGACCCCGGGTGCGGAGTTCCACACCCACCGGGGTGCGGTTCCGCATGACGCGGTGATCGGCCAGCCCGAGGGCAGCGTGGTCAAGTCCACCAACGGCGACGCGTTCCTGGTGCTGCGGCCCCTGCTCATCGACTACGTGCTGTCGATGCCGCGCGGGGCGCAGGTGATCTACCCCAAGGACGCCGCTCAAATCGTCCACGAGGGCGACATCTTCCCGGGCGCCCGGGTGCTCGAGGCCGGTGCCGGTTCCGGTGCGTTGACGTGTTCGCTGCTGCGCGCCGTCGGCCCGGCCGGAGAGGTGATCTCCTACGAGGTGCGTGACGACCACGCCGTGCATGCCCGGCGCAACGTGTCGACGTTCTTCGGTGGCGATCCGGACAACTGGCGACTGGTGATCGGCGACCTCGCCGAGTGTGACCTGCCCGAGGCCGCGGTGGACCGGGTGGTGCTCGACATGCTGGCCCCCTGGGAGGTTCTCGACGTGGTGGCCCGGACGCTGGTGCCGGGCGGCGTGCTCATCGTCTACGTCGCGACCGTCACCCAGCTGTCCAGGACCGTCGAGGCGCTGCGCGAACAGCAGTGCTGGACAGAGCCGCGGTCGTGGGAGAGCCTGCAGCGCGGCTGGAACGTCGTCGGACTCGCGGTACGCCCGCAGCACAACATGCGTGGCCACACCGCGTTCCTCATCTCCGCCCGACGGCTGGCGCCGGGTACGGTCACCCCGACTCCGTTGCGCAAGAAGGGGCGCGGGGTCAGCTGACCCGCCTTACCATTGGCCCGCACCGGGGTTCCCGAAAGACGCGGCAGGATTACGAGGCGGCATGGACTACATCGAATGTCTGTTCGTCGATGCCGGAGTCAGTGGTTCGGTTCCCGGGCCGATGCCCGGTGTGCCCCGGCACGACCCCCACGCCGCGGTCGATCACCTCACCCGGCGACGTGAGGCCGGGATCGGCCGGTTCCTCGTCTTCGGGGTTCCGGACGTCAAGGGTCTGACCCGAGCCGGTGCCCCGGACGCCGTCGTTCCGCGGTTCCTGGCCGCCGCCCGCGACCGCTTGGGCGACACGGTGGACATCATCGCCGACGTGGGCCTGTCGCCTTACACCGCCGACGGCCACAGCGTCGTGATGGACGCCGGCGCCATCGATGTCGAGGCCTCCTACCGGGCGGCCGGTGACCTGGCGGTGGCCTTCGCCGCGGCCGGTGCCGATGCCGTCGCTCCCTGCCTGTCCTTGCCGCGCCAGGTCGGTGAGATCGGCGCGGCCCTGGCCGGCGCCGGGGTGCCGACCCCGATCGTCGCCTACAGCGCCAAATTCTCCTCGGCCTTCTACGGGCCCTATCGCGCGACGGTGCGCTCCGAACTGGGATCCGGCCGCAAGAGCTACCAGACCGATTTCACCGACGCAGGGAAGGCGATCGCGCAACTCGCGGACGATATCGACCAGGGGGCGGCGATGGTGATCGTCAAGCCGTCCATGCTGTATCTCGACGTGCTGGCCCAGGTGTGCCGCACCGCCGGCGTGCCGGTGTGTGCCTACCAGGTGAGCGGGGAGTATCTGTCGCTGCATCTGGCAGCCGAGCACGGCGGAATGAACATCGACGATCTCTTCGACGAGTACCACGCGGCCATCGAGCGGTGCGGCACCGATTTCGTCATCGGCTACGCGGGTGACCATTTCCTGCGCCGCTGACGCCACCGGGCGCCCGCGAGGTGCCGGACGGGCGGACGTGCTGGTGGTCGGCGCCGGACCGGTGGGGCTGACCGCGGCGCTGGCCCTGGTGCGCGGTGGGCTCACGGTCGATCTCGTGGAGGCCCGCCCGAGGCTCGCCAGCGAGTCGATGGCGGCGACGTTCCACCCGCCGACCCTGCAGATTCTGGCCGACCTCGGGGTCGATCTCGACGGGCACGGGCTGCCGGTGCCGACCATCTGCTACCGCGACACCTCCGGAGGGACGCAGGTCCGTTTCGCGTTGTCGGAGTTGGCCGGCGACACCGCCTACCCGTACCGCCGCCACGTTCCGCAACTGCAGGTCTGTCGGCTGCTGCTGGAGGCCCTGCAAACCTCCCCGGGCTGCCGGATCCGGTTTGGGACGCGCGCCGACTACGCGATGACCCGGGATTACCCGTGGGTGATCGCCGCGGACGGCGCGGACAGCGTTCTGCGGCAAGCGGCTTCGGTTCCCTTTCCCGGCGAGCGGTACGCCGGGGAGGTGATCCGACTGATCTGCGACCCCGAACCGTTCGACGGTTGGGACGCCGTGACCTATGTCTTCGCCGCTGATACCTCGGTCAGCGTGCTGGTGATGGCCGATCACGTCCGGCTGATCGTGCGGGCCGGCGGGGATCATGCGGCAGGGGATCATGCGGTCGGGGATCAGGGAACGGGGGAGAACGGCCCGTCGTGGGCGGCCGCGGCGGTAGCGGCCCGAGTCACCGGCGTCGCCCCGCCCATCCGGGCCTGGTCGCGCTACCGTTCGCAACGCCGCGCAGTCACCGCGAACCTGGTGGGCAACCTGATCTTCGCCGGTGACAGCGCACATGTCACCACCACCCGCGGCGGGATGAACATGAACGCCGGCATCCACGACGCCGCCGTGCTCGCCACCGCGCTGGCCCGCGACCCGGGCGGGCTTCCCGCCGCCGCGGCGCAACGGCTGGCGGTGGCCCACGATCTTCTGCTGCCCCGGACCCACGCAACCCTCGCCGACCCGATGACGCGCCTGCGCAGTGTCGTCGACATCGCCGGCGACGAGGAGTCGCGGCGGGCTTTCCTGCGACGGGCCGCGATGCTCGATATGGTGACCTGGCCATGAGTCCTTTGCCCGATCCCGCCACGGTGCACCGGGTCGGGGTGGTGGTGCCGCCGTCCAACCCGGTCGTCGAACCGGAACTCGACGTCCTCCTCGGCGACGACATCCTGCTCTACGGATCCCGGCTGCCCCGGTTCACCGGGCTGACTCTCGAGGAGCGCAACCGGCGCTATGTGCCGGCCTACGCCGATGCCCTGGACACCCTCTACGGGCTGGACGTGACGTGTGCGCTCGTCGCGATGACGGGGCCGAACTACCAGTTCGGTGTCGCCGGCGACCGTGACCTGTGCGCCGACCTGAGCCGACGTTTCGAGGCGCCGGTTCACACGGCCAGCCTGGCGATCTACGACGCGCTGCTGTCCATGGGCATCAACCGGATCACCCTTCTCTCGCCCTACCCGGACTGGCTGACCGACGAGACGGTGGACTACTGGACCGGGGCGGGGATCAACGTCGTCGCCGTCGAACATCTGCTCGGTGAGGGCCAGCAGTTCAGTGCCTACGAGACCAGCACTGACGAGGTGGTCTCACATCTGCGCGCGTTCAAGCCCGAACCCGGGTCGGCGGTCCTGTTGACCGGAACCGGACTGGTGAGCGTCGCCAGTATCTATCGGGTCAACTTCGGCTGCCGGTCACCGATCCTGTCGTCGAATCTGTGCGGGGCGTGGTGGATTCTCCATCAGTGCGGGCAGAGTCCGGGCAGCGAGATCTACCGGGAGATCGCCCCGAACAATCTGCCCGGGCCGGGGGAGCCCTGCGCTCCCTGGTGCGAGGTGCACTGAATCAGTCGTCCTGTTCGATCGGCGGGGGCGGGAACACCGCGTCGATGTGCTCGAGGATCTCCGCATCGGGCCGCGCGTAGTAGAAGCCGGTGTTCGGCCGGGCCACGCACCCCAACGCGCGAAGGCGCACCTCGGTCTCGGCGGATTTGAGCAGCAGGCCCAGCGGATCGATCACGGGGAGGCCGTCGATCTCGCGAATCCCGAAGTGCCACAGGATCTCCGCGGGCAGTCCCTCCGCGGGGATGATCACCTGAGCGCCATCGGCGGCCGCGCGTGCCGCTTGCCTGGCGAACACCTCCAGGAACTGCTCGGGACTGCCGCCGATCGCCGACAGCACCGCCTGTTTGCCGTCCGGCATCACCCAGTGCCCCGCCATCAGGTGGCCGGTGCCGTAGCGGCGGACGTTGTCGGTGATGGGCTCGCGCAGGCCCGGCACGAATCCCACGATGCCGAAACGGATCTCGTGGCGGGCGCAGTGGCCGAACGCGGTGCTGCCGTAGCCGAGGGTGGGGATGGTGGCCAGGGTCCGGGCGGCCGGCAGGCCGGGATCCTGGCCCGCCGCGATCACCCAGGCGTCGTAGCCGTCCCGTTCGGCCTGCACGGCGGTCTGCGCGAAGTAGTGGTTGAACCGCAGTGCCACGGTGCCGTACGGGACGTAGTCGTAGGGCACCTCGGTGGCGTAGGTGCGTCTCGGCAGGGTGCGGATCGCCACCTCGGTCCCGGGATCGACGACAGCCGCGATGTGCTGGTCGTACCACTGGTCAAGTTCGGGCAGACGTTGGGAGATGACGTGCTTCTGCAGCCAGATCCTCATCCTGTGCTCCCGTACCTCGGTGTGGCCGCCCGAAGCTTACCCAGCAGGGCCGCCGGCGGCCGGTCAGTCGTCGCTGCGGTGCAGACCGCGCCGGGCCGACAGCAGTTCGATCTCGGGTCGGCCTGCGACCATCCGCTCGCACGCGTCGAGAACCTCGACCACATGCGCCTGGTCCGCCGCCACCACCGCGACGCCCACCCCGGCCCGCCGATGACGTTCCAGGGCGCCGGTCTCCGCCGCGGACACCCCGAAGCGGCGCTTAAGTTCGGCAACGATGGGACGCACCACCGAGCGCTTCTGTTTCAGCGAGTGAACGTCCCCGAGCAGGATGTCGAACTCCAGCCAGCCGATCCACATGGCGCCGGCGGCGCTCATTGCGGCCCGGACAGCAACAACTCCGCGGTGTCCTGGGTCAACTGCCAGCCGGCGTCGTGCGGGCGGAACTCCAATGGGAAGCGGAACTCTCCGCCCCGGTCGGGCTTGGGTCCGGCGATGGTGACGGTTGCCAGGACGTTCCCCGGTTCGGTGTCCGACCACCGGATGTCGGTGGCGGTGACGGTCACCGGGTTGAACCCGCCGTCGCGCAACGCCGCGGCGAATCCGTCCAAGGACCGCGCGTCCGATGCCGTCGCCCCCTCCACCAGTGGGAGTTTGTCAGCGCCGGGCATAGCGGGGTCGGCGAGTCGGTACAGCACGTCGGCCAGCGCCTCGGGAGCGGGCAGGTTGACCGGTGCCGCAGGAGGGACGGCCGAGGTGACCGTCATCGGGGTCAGGGGCGGCGCGGACTGCGGTTCCGGGCGCGCCGCGCAACCGGAGACGACCAGACCCGACGCCACCCCCGCGACGCAGAGGGCGCTCAGCGCGCGTCGCATCGGCTGCAGGTCAGGAACTGAACATTGCCAGCACTGCGCTGGCCGACGACCGGGACAACTTCCAGCCGCCCTGGTCGACGAAGAGAACGTTCTGAGTGACCCCCGGGGTGGCCGGGCCGGTGGCGGTCACCGTGGCGGTCGCCGCTCCGGGACCGGCCGGTGCGATACCGACGATCGAGAAGCTCAGAGGCATCTGTCCTTGGGCGACGGCCTTGCGCATCAGGGCGTCTGCGGTGCGCGCCTCAAGGCGACCGATCCCGCCCTCGACCAGGTACGCCTTGCTGGCGAACGGAACGTTCGGATCGGCCAGACCGTAAAGCACACCGTTGAGTTGGTCGGGGCTGGGCACATCGGCGGCCGGGTCGAGGGGAAGCGGGTGGCCGATCGAGGCCAGAGCGATCTGCGGTGCTCCGGCAGCAGGGCTCGGCAGCCCGGATGCTGTGGTCAGGGCCGTCACACCGGTGGCGGCGGCGCCGATGACGGCGACCGCGGCAGCGCCGGCGGCGAAGAATTTCAGGGTCACGGCTGTCCTCTCGTCTCACGCGACTCGAACTCCGAGGTTAACAGTGATGTCAGAGTGTCGAAATTCGCCAGCGGCCCAGAATGGTCTCATCGCCGGTAGCGTTGGGGTGTCCACCGCACCAGGACCGGGTGCGCGGAAGGAGCCGTAATGAGTGATTCTGACCGTTCTCAGCCGTTCGGTACCCATGACGGAGGTGAGGCCGCCGAACTCGAGCAGCTGCGCCGCGAGGCAGCCCTGCTGCGCGAACAACTCCAGAACGCCGCGGGGGGCCAGCGGTCACCCCGTGAGATTCAGCAGTTGGAGGCCAGGATCGACTCGCTGGCGTCGCGCAACGCCAAACTGATGGACACCCTCAAAGACGCCCGGCAGCAGCTGCTGGCGCTGCGCGAGGAGGTCGATCGCCTCGGCCAGCCGCCCAGCGGATACGGGGTGCTGCTGGGGGCGCACGAGGACAACACCGTGGACGTGTTCACCTCCGGGCGCAAGATGCGGCTGACCTGCTCGCCCAATATCGACGTCGCCGCCATGAAGAAGGGCCAGACGGTTCGCCTCAACGAGGCGTTGACGGTCGTCGAGGCCGGCACCTACGAGGCGGTCGGGGAGATCAGCACCCTGCGCGAGGTGCTCGCCGACGGCCGTCGCGCCCTGGTGGTCGGCCACGCCGACGAGGAACGGATCGTCTGGCTCGCCGAGCCGCTGGTCGCCGTCGAGGACATGGATCCCGCGGTCGCCGAACTCCTCGATGAGGAGGACCGGCCCCGCAAGCTGCGGCCGGGGGATTCCCTGCTGGTCGACACCAAGGCGGGGTACGCCTTCGAACGCATCCCCAAGGCGGAGGTCGAGGACCTCGTCCTGGAGGAGGTGCCCGATGTCGCCTACAGCGATATCGGCGGGCTCACCCGGCAGATCGAGCAGATCCGCGACGCGGTGGAACTGCCGTTCCTGCACAAGGAGCTGTACCGCGAGTACGCCCTGCGGCCGCCCAAAGGGGTGTTGCTCTACGGTCCGCCCGGCTGCGGCAAGACCCTCATCGCCAAAGCCGTCGCCAACTCGCTGGCCAAGAAGATGGCCGAGGTTCGTGGTGACGACGCCCGCGAGGCCAAGTCCTACTTCCTCAACATCAAGGGCCCCGAACTGCTCAACAAGTTCGTCGGCGAAACCGAACGCCACATCCGGCTGATCTTCCAGCGCGCGCGGGAGAAGGCCTCCGAGGGCACCCCGGTGATCGTGTTCTTCGACGAGATGGACTCGATCTTCCGCACCCGCGGCACGGGCGTGAGCTCCGATGTCGAGACGACCGTCGTGCCCCAGTTGCTGAGTGAGATCGACGGCGTCGAAGGCCTGGAGAACGTCATCGTCATCGGCGCCTCCAACCGTGAGGACATGATCGACCCGGCGATCCTGCGGCCCGGCCGCCTGGACGTCAAGATCAAGATCGAACGCCCGGACGCCGAAGCCGCGCAGGACATCTTCAGCAAGTACCTCACCGAGAACCTTCCGGTGCACGCCGACGACCTCGCCGAGTTCGGTGGGGACCGCGCGGCCTGCATCAAGGCGATGATCGAGAAGGTCGTCGACCGGATGTACGCCGAGATCGACGACAACCGGTTTCTCGAGGTCACCTACGCCAACGGTGACAAGGAGGTCATGTACTTCAAGGACTTCAATTCCGGGGCGATGATCCAGAACGTCGTCGACCGGGCCAAGAAGTACGCGATCAAGTCGGTGCTCGAGACGGGTCAGCGTGGTCTGCGGATCCAGCACCTGCTGGACTCCATCGTCGACGAGTTCGCCGAGAACGAGGACCTGCCCAACACCACCAACCCGGATGACTGGGCGCGGATCTCGGGCAAGAAGGGCGAGCGGATCGTCTACATCCGCACCCTGGTCACCGGCAAGAACTCGTCGGCCAGCAGGGCTATCGACACCGAGTCCAACCTCGGGCAGTACCTGTAAGTCCTCCCGTGTGGGTCTGGGAACTCAGGACTGCAGCGAGTAGGAGTTCGTCAACTCGTCCTGAAGGACATGGGCCACGCTCATGGTGGTGTCGACCACCAAAGGCTCTGTCGGCGTCCGGGTTTCGTAACGCCAGCCCGGCGGCGGATTCAGGCGCGAGCCGAGTCCGGCGAGGTCGTCGAGGCTCAGGTTCTTGTCGACGACCTGGCTCCAGGTCTGCATCACCCAGCGGCGGCCGTCCGGGTCGACGAGCTCGAACACCGGGCGGCCCGCGTCGAAGGTGAACACCGCTCGGCGATCCACCTGGTTCACCGAGTAGGGCGCCGGGTTGTTCGACGCCAGTTGCACGGTGGCCTGTTCGATCATCGCGAGGCCGCCGAAGGTGCGGACCGGCTGCGGTTCGCCCGCCTTCTTGCCGATCCGGCTCATCAGCCAGTAACGCGGGCCGTTGAGCAGTGCGGCCGCCGCGCCGTTCTCGCGGGCGATCGCCTCGGCGTCGAGGGCATCCCACAACTCCGCGGGGCAGTCGTTGAGCGGAAAGGTGTTGTACACCGTCGCCTCCGGTCCGTTCTGACCCCACCGGATCAGCAGCACCTCGCCGTAGCGCTGGGCGAACACATCGCGGCCGGGCTCGTCGGGCGGATTCTCGGTCACAGTGGTTCCTTTCATCAGCGCTCGGGGCGGGTCGCGCGGTAGCGCGCCCGCGCGCGCAGGGTCTGTTTGAGGGTGTCCAGCATCGGGTCGACGAACTGCGTCCGGTACTGCGCGTCGGTGAGGGCCTTGGCCGCCAGGTACATGAAGGTGATGGCGGTCAGCAGCATCGTCGTCTGGATGAGGGAGTTGGGGATGGGCAGCGTCATGCCCGCCAGTTCGCCGTCCGATCGGCCGGTGCCCCGGGTCCAGGCGTCCAGCACCTCCGGGCTGAGCAGGATCATGCCCAGGATGAAGAAGATCGTCCCGGTCAGCATCGCGACGGCGAGCACATGCAGCAGCTGCGAGGCCGCGACGACGAAGACGACGTTGAGCCGTTCCCCGACCGACAACCGGTCGGTGTTCGGCGGGTCCGGTATCCCGTCGAACGGTGTTCCGGTGAGCGCGGGAGCGTCCGCCGGGACGCTGGACCCGGACAGCAGCGGACTGATCTGCTCGACGGTGGTGGCCACCAGGAAGCTCCCGGCGACCAGCAGCAGGAAGCCGATGCCGAGCCAGAGTCGCCCGCGGGAGACCAACGACGTCATCAACCAGACGTAGGTGTTGAAGAACACCAGAAAGGTCAGCAACACCACCGGCAGCGCGCGGACGAACATGCCCGCGGTGAGTGCCAGATTCGACATGGCCAGTTCGGCCACCCAGCCCAGGATCGCGCCGATCCCGGTGGCGGTCAGGAGCAGGATCACCCCGATCGTGATCCCGAACGTCGCCAGGTTCACCCCGATCCGCGTGCTCGGGCCGCCGAGCACCGCGCCCAGCCCGATCACCCCGACCGCGACTCCGGCGATCACCACCCGGCGGGCCACCGACTCCACCCTGCTGACCAGCCAGCCGACGAGCGCCATCGCCGGAATCAGCAGGACCAGAAGGCCCAGCACGAAACTCTCGGGCAGGTCGGGCCGCCCGGCGATGTCGACGGTGTGCTGTCCGGAGATCGTCACGATCAGGATCGAGTTGGCGGCGACCACCGCGAGACCGGCGAGCGCGGGCGCGGACCTACTCCACACCCGGCGCAGCAGGGCGCCGCGTCGCAGCACCGCGGGCAGTCCCTGGGTCAGGAACCACCGTTCCGCGGCGAGCCGCTCAGCGGATCGCGAATCCACCACGATTTCCCACCGTCCTGCCGTCCTTGACGACGAGCAGGATGTTGGCGGGATCGCCCAGCCGGTCGATGTCGGCCAGCGGGTCACCCTTCACCACCACGAGATCCGCGGTCTTGCCGGCCTGCACCGAGCCGAGTGTGTCCCCGACCCCGCACAGTTCGGCCGAGGTCAGGGTGGCGGCGACGATCGCCTGCAGCGGGGTCAGGCCGCCGTACTTGACCAGCAGTCCGAGTTCCTTGAGGTTGGTGCCGTGGTCGGGGGACAGTCCGGCATCGGTGCCCACCGCGATCCGGACGCCCGCTGCGGCCGACGCGGCGACCGAATCATGGGCCATGGCATGCCATTTCGCGCTCTTGGCCGCGCCCTGCGGGGTCGCGGTGACCGGCGACATGGTTTCCAGCAGTGTCGGGACGAGGAAGGTTCCCTGCTCGACCATCTGCTGGCGGAGTTCGTCGTCGAGGGCGTACCCGTGTTCGATGCTGTGCACGCCGGCCTCGACGGCGGCCTTGATCCCGGCGTAGCCGATGGCATGGGCGGCGACCGGGCGGCCGCCGTAGTTATGGGCCTCCTCGACGATCGCCGCGATCATCTCGCGCCGCATGCCCAGCCAGGTCGGGTCGTCGTTGGGAGAGGCCACTCCGCCGCTGGACGCGACCTTGATGACGTCGGCGCCGGCCCGCAGCAGTTCCCGGGCGCGCGTGCGCGCGGCGTCGACGGAGTCCACCAGGTGGGCGCCGATGAGTCCGCCCAGGTCGATACCGGACGGCAGATGGAAGTCGGCGTGCCCACCACTCTGGCTGAGCATGTTGATCGCCACCAGCAGGCGCGGACCCTCGATGAGACCGTCGGCGACCGCCTCCCGGACACCGGCGTCGATGCCCATCAGGTCCCGCGCCGTGGTCACCCCGTTCTGCACGGTCACCCGCAACCGTTCGATCAACTCGAAGTAGCCGTAGGAGGGCGGCTTGAGGGCCTTCTGCAACGGGCTCCCGGCGGCGCCGGGCAGCCCGAAGTGGACGTGGCAGTCGAAGAAACCGGGGCAGATCGTGTTACCGGCGAGGTCGACCCGGATCGCATCTGCGGGCGCCGCGGCGTCCGCGGCCGCCCCGGCCCAGGTGATGCGATCGCCGTCGACGATCACCGCGGCATCGCTCACGGGTGCCGCGCCGGTGCCGTCGATCACCGTCGCGTTGTGCAGGAGGTAGGTCGTCATCGGTGCAGTCAACTCCATCAGCATCGGTCACGACACGCAACCGGCCACGCCGGATTGGCCGGGGATAGTCTGTGCCGATGCAGCGGATCATCGGCACCGAGGTGGAATACGGAATCTCCGCGCCGCACGATCCGACCGCCAACCCGATCCTCACCTCGACCCAGGCGGTGCTGGCCTACGCGGCGGCGGCCGGGATCCAGCGGGCCAAACGGACGCGGTGGGATTACGAGGTGGAGTCGCCGTTGCGGGACGCCCGCGGGTTCGACCTGAGCCGGGCATCCGGCCCGCCGCCCATCGTCGACGCCGACGAGGTCGGGGCGGCGAACATGATCCTCACCAACGGCGCCCGCCTCTACGTCGACCACGCCCACCCGGAGTACTCCGCACCCGAGGTGACCGATCCGCTGGACGCGGTGATCTGGGACAAGGCGGGCGAGCGGGTGATGGAGGCGGCTGCACGGCACGTCGCGAGCGTGCCCGGCGCGACGAAACTCCAGCTCTACAAGAACAACGTCGACGGCAAGGGCGCCTCCTACGGCACCCACGAGAACTATCTGATGAGCAGGCAGACCCCGTTCTCCGCCGTCATCGCCGGCTTGACGCCGTTTATGGTGTCCCGTCAGGTCGTGACGGGATCGGGCCGGGTCGGGATCGGCCCGTCCGGCGACGAGCCCGGTTTCCAGCTGTCCCAGCGGGCGGACTACATCGAGGTCGAGGTCGGCCTGGAGACGACGCTGAAACGCGGCATCATCAACACCCGCGACGAACCGCATGCCGACGCCGACAAGTACCGCCGGCTGCACGTCATCATCGGCGACGCCAACCTCGCGGAGACCTCCACCTACCTCAAGGTCGGCACCACATCCCTGGTGCTCGACCTGATCGAGGAAGGGCCGCAGCACGGGATCGACCTCTCCGATCTGGCACTGGCCCGGCCGGTGCACGCGGTGCACGTCATCAGCCGCGACCCCTCGCTGCGCGCGACGGTTGCCCTCGTCGACGGACGCGAGCTCACCGGTCTGGCCCTGCAGCGGATCTACCTCGATCGGGTGGCCAGGTTGCTCGACGCCCGCGACCCCGACCCGCGCGCGGCGCACGTCGTCGAGACCTGGGCGGAGGTCCTCGATTTGCTGGAACGCGACCCGATGGAGTGCGCGGAGTTGCTGGACTGGCCGGCCAAGCTGCGACTGCTCGAG
Organism: Actinomycetes bacterium; assembly: GCA_029780675.1. Classification (GTDB taxonomy): domain Bacteria; phylum Actinomycetota; class Actinomycetes; order Mycobacteriales; family Mycobacteriaceae; genus Mycobacterium. Next base: position 18,280 of record JAKOYE010000135.1, on the reverse strand, counting down.
GGGTTCCGGCAGCGGGAGAATCTCGGCTGGTCGGCGCCGCGACTGCAACTGGTGGACCTGCAGTACTCCGACGTGCGCCTCGACAAGGGTCTGTACAACAGGCTGGTGGCCCGCGGATCGATGAAGCGGCTGGTCACCGAACAACAGGTGCTCGACGCGGTCGACAATCCGCCCACCGACACCCGGGCCTACTTCCGGGGCGAGTGCCTGCGCAGATTCGGCGCCGATATCGCCGCCGCCAGCTGGGATTCGGTCATCTTCGACCTGGGCGGTGACTCGCTGGTGCGCATCCCGACGCTGGAACCGTTGCGCGGCAGCAAGGCCCACGTCGGGGCCCTGCTGGATTCGGTGGACAGCGCGGCGGAACTGGTCGAGCAACTGACGACCTGAGGGGTATCGGACGGTACTGTGGAGGCCGGCGGTCAGTCCGCTGATCAGACCAGGAGGCAGCGATGGCTCAAGAACAGACCAAGCGTGGCGGAGGCGGCGGCGAGGACGACGACCTCTCCGGCGACGCGGCCGGCGGGCAGGAGCGTCGCGAGAGGCTTGCCGCGGAGACCGATGACCTGCTGGACGAAATCGACGATGTGCTCGAGGAGAACGCCGAGGACTTCGTGCGCGCGTACGTCCAAAAGGGCGGACAGTGACCTGGCCCTCTGCTGAGCGTCTTTCCCCCCATTCACCCCTGACGGCGTCGTTCGCCGATTCCGTCGACCTGTCCTCGTTCTCGGAGTTCCTGCGGCGCAAGGCGCCGGAGTTGCTGCCGGCCAGTCGTTTCGCCGCCGCGACCCCGGGGGTTCCCGGAGACGCGCTGCCACACGGCACCACCATCGTGGCGCTGAAGTATCCGGGCGGGGTGCTGATCGCGGGGGACCGGCGGTCCACTCAGGGCAACATGATCGCCGGCCGCGATGTCCAGAAGGTCTACATCACCGACGATTACACCGCCACCGGTATCGCCGGGACGGCCGCGCTGGCGATGGAATTCGCCCGGCTCTACGCCGTCGAACTCGAGCACTACGAGAAGCTCGAAGGCGTCCCGATGACCTTCGCCGGCAAGGTGAACCGGCTGGCGATCATGGTGCGCGGCAATCTCGGCGCGGCACTTCAGGGTTTCGTGGCGCTGCCACTCCTGGTCGGCTTCGACCTCGACGACGCCAACCCGCAGGCGGCGGGCCGGATCGTCTCCTTCGACGCTGCCGGCGGTTGGCATGTCGAGGAGGAGGGCTATCAGGCCGTCGGCTCCGGATCGCTGTTCGCCCGGTCGTCGATGAAGAAGCTGTATTCGGCTGTGTCCGATGCGGATTCGGCTCTGCAGGCGGCTGTTGAGGCGCTCTACGACGCCGCCGACGACGATTCCGCCACCGGCGGCCCGGACCTGGTTCGCGGCATCTATCCCACCGCCGTGACGATCGAGGCCACGGGTGCCGAGGAAGTCACCGAGGAGCGCATCGCCGCACTGGCCCGTGCGGTCGTCGCGCGACGGACGCGTACCGACGAGAACGGTTCCGGTGGCGGCCCGAGTAACGAACCGCCCCGGGCTGATTAGGGAGTGCTGCGTTCATGAGCTTTCCGTACTTCATCTCTCCCGAGCAGGCGATGCGGGAGCGTTCGGAGATCGCCCGCAAGGGCATCGCCCGGGGCCGAAGCGTCGTCGCACTCGCCTACGCGGGCGGTGTCCTGTTCGTGGCCGAGAACCCCTCGCGGTCGTTGCAGAAGATCAGCGAGATCTACGACCGCGTGGGTTTCGCCGCGGTCGGCCGATTCAACGAGTTCGACAGCCTGCGCCGCGGTGGAATCCAGTACGCCGACACCCGCGGCTACGCCTACGACCGCCGTGATGTCACCGGCCGGCAGTTGGCCAACGTCTACGCCCAGACCCTCGGCACCATCTTCACCGAGCAGGCGAAGCCCTACGAGGTGGAACTGTGCGTGGCGGAGGTGGCCCATTTCGGTGAGACACGTGCTCCGGAGTTGTACCGGATCACCTATGACGGATCCATCGCCGACGAACCGCATTTTGTGGTGATGGGCGGCACCACCGACCCAATCATCAACGCGCTCAAGGAGTCCTACGCCGAGAACGCCGAACTGGGCGAGGCGCTGCGGATCGCCGTCGAGGCGCTGAAGGCCGGAATCGCCAGTGCCGCAGGCAGTGCGACCCCGTCCGCCGAGCCACGAACGCTGGGCCCGGCGACCCTCGAGGTCGCGGTGCTCGACGCCAGCCGACCCCGGCGGGCCTTCCGGCGCATCACCGGTGCGGCGCTCGAGGCGCTGCTACCGGCCCCCACCCCGTCCTAGAGCGTCCTCAAGCGGTATCACGTCCACAAGCGGTGCCGTCCCGGCTACTGGCCGCAGCCCGTATCGACTGAAGCGATGGCCCCGCTGCCGTAGCTGGGCGGCTGCTCGACGCAACTGGTGTACGAAATCGGTTCGATGCGCTGGACGGTCTCGGTTTGCTGGGCGGGTTCGGGCACCATCCAACTGAGAATCACCACGACCACCGCGGCCGCCGCGAGCAGAAACATCCAGATGCCGCGGCCGAGCACCGAGTCGAAGCGCATCGGCCCAGCGTAGGGAAGTTCTGGCCGCCGGGAGAACAGTCCGCCGCGCGATGTGACCCAGTCGGTACATGGAAGACCGGCCGTCGGACAAAGCCGGGCAACCTGCCTGGAAACCAGTACGCTCGATGACGTGCAGCGACGGATCATGGGCATCGAGACCGAGTTTGGTGTCACCTGCACGTTCCACGGCCATCGCCGGCTGTCCCCGGACGAAGTCGCGCGGTATCTGTTCCGCCGGGTGGTCTCCTGGGGCCGCAGTTCCAACGTGTTCCTGCGCAACGGCGCCCGGCTCTATCTCGATGTCGGGAGTCACCCGGAGTACGCCACCGCCGAGTGCGACAACCTGCTGCAACTGGTCACCCATGACCGGGCCGGGGAGCGGGTTCTGGAGGATCTGCTGGTCGACGCCGAGCAGCGCCTCGCCGACGAGGGGATCGGCGGCGACATCTATCTGTTCAAGAACAACACCGACTCCGCCGGAAACTCCTACGGGTGTCACGAGAACTACCTGATCGTCCGCGCGGGGGAGTTCTCCCGCATCTCCGATGTCCTGCTGCCGTTCCTGGTGACGCGCCAGTTGATCTGCGGGGCGGGCAAGGTGCTGCAGACCCCGAAGGCCGCCACCTTCTGTCTGTCCCAGCGCGCCGAGCACATCTGGGAGGGCGTGTCCTCGGCGACGACCCGATCACGCCCGATCATCAACACCCGCGACGAACCGCACGCCGATGCCGAGAAGTACCGCCGGCTGCACGTGATCGTCGGGGACTCCAACATGAGCGAGACGACCACCATGCTCAAGGTGGGCAGCGCGGCGCTGGTGCTGGAGATGATCGAGGCCGGTGTTCCGTTCCGGGACTTCTCGCTGGACAATCCGATCCGCGCGATCCGCGAAGTCAGTCACGACGTCACCGGCCGCCGGCCGGTCCGGCTGGCAGGTGGACGGCAGGCCAGTGCGTTGGACATCCAACGCGAGTACTGGGCCCGCGCCGCCGAGTACCTGCAGTCCCGGGAGCCCAACGAACAGCTCGACCAGGTCGTCGACCTGTGGGGCCGGCAGCTCGATGCGGTGGAGAGCCAGGATTTCGCGAAGGTCGACACCGAGATCGACTGGGTGATCAAGCGCAAGCTCTTCCAGCGCTACCAGGACCGCTACAACATGGAGCTGTCCGACCCGAAAATCAGCCAGTTGGACCTCGCCTACCACGACATCAAGCGCGGCCGCGGCGTGTTCGACCTGCTCCAGCGCAAGGGCTTGGCCGCCCGGGTCACCACCGACGAGGAGATCGACGCCGCCGTCGACACCCCGCCGCAGACCACCCGCGCCAAGCTGCGCGGGGAGTTCATCGCCGCCGCTCAGGACGCCGGCCGGGACTTCACCGTCGACTGGGTGCACCTCAAGCTCAACGACCAGGCGCAGCGCACCGTCCTGTGCAAGGACCCGTTCCGGTCCAGCGACGAGCGGGTCAAGCGGCTGATCGCCAGTATGTGACTGGGCCCGACCCGCGCGCCGTTACCCTGACCAGCGTGGCGCCCACCAAAATCTCGAAGGTCGAGCGGCTGACGAACCTCGTCATCGCCCTGCTGTCGACGCGCGGGTTCCTCACCGCCGAGCGGATCCGAGCCAATGTCATCGGCTACCAGAACTCCACCGACGAGGCGTTCTCCCGGATGTTCGAGCGCGACAAGAGCGAACTGCGTGACCTCGGGATTCCGCTGGAGACCGGCAAGGTGTCGTTCTTCGACACGACCGAGGGCTACCGCATCAAACAGCAGGCCTACGCCCTTCCCGAGATCGATTTGACCGCCGACGAGGCGGCCGCGGTGGCGGTTGCGACCAAGTTGTGGGAGTCCCCGGAGCGGATCACCGCCGCGCAGAACGCGGTGATCAAGCTTCGGGCCGCCGGCGTCGACGTCGACCCGGCTGGCGAGGTGGCGATCACTACCGGCGCCGGGCCGACCGGGCTGCGCGGATCGGAGGAGGCCCTCGGTGCGGTGCTCGCGGCCGTGGAGGCGGGGCAGGCAGTGCGGTTTCGGCACCGACGCAATCCCGCCGAGCCCTACTCGTGGCGGACCGTCGAGCCGTGGGGTGTGGTGACTTCCCGCGGCCGCTGGTATCTGGTCGGGCACGACCGCGACCGTGCGGCCACCCGCGTCTTCCGGCTGTCCCGGGTCGTCGAGGTCGAGGCGCTCGGGGCGCGTGGCGAGGTCAAACGGCCTGACGGGGTCGACTTGGGCGCCATCGTCGAACAGGCGATCGGCTCGGTGAACGGGGAGACGACGGGGGCGGGCCGGGCGCAGGTGTGGGTCGCCGACAGCCGCGCGACCGCCTTGCGTCGGGCGGGCCGCGTTGTCGGTCGAGGTCGGATAGGGGAGCGTGACGGCGACGTGATCGAGATGGAGTGGGGAACGTCGGACTGGCTGGCCCGGGAGGTCGCCGGCTACGGCGCCGACGCCCTGGTGCTCGAACCGGCGGCCCTGCGCGACGACGTCATCGACCGGCTCACCGCGCAGGCCGGCGAATGACCGCCAGCGAGGAGCCGAAGGTGGATCGCGCATGACCGCCAGCGAGGAGCCGAAGGTGGATCGCGCATGACTCCCGTCGCCAACCGCCTGGTGCGGCTGTTGAACATGGTGCCGTACTTCCAGGCCAATCCTCGGGTCAGCTTCGACAAGGCGGCCGCCGATCTGGGTGTCAGCCGCAAACAGTTGGAACTGGACATCGATCAGCTGTGGATCTGCGGCCTGCCCGGCTACACCCCCGGTGACCTGATCGACTTCGAACTGTCCGACGACACGATCAAGGTCACCTTCTCGGCGGGCATGGACCGGCCGCTGCGGCTGACCTCGACCGAGGCCACCGGGTTGCTGATCGCGTTGCGCGCGTTGGCCGACATCCCCGGTGTCGTCGACCCCGCCGCCGCGCGCAGTGCGATCGCCAAGATCGAGGCCGCCGCCGCGGTGGACCCGCCCGCCGCGGTGGACCCGCCCGCTCCGGTGGAGGCGCAGGCGGCCGCCGCCGTGCGGGCGGCCGTCCGGGACGGCCGGGCGGTCTCCATCGACTACTACTCGGCCTCGCGCGATGCGCTGTCGACCCGCGTGGTGGACCCGATCCGGGTGGTTCTGGTCGGTGACCACAGCTACCTGGAGGCGTGGTGCCGGCAGGCGGAAGGGGTCCGGTTATTCCGATTCGACCGCATCGTCGACGCGCGGGTTCTCGACGAACCCGCGGCGGCACCGCGTCCCGCCGCGGCGGCCCCGCCCAACACCGCGCTGTTCGACGCCGACCCGTCGTTGCCGTCGGCCACGCTGCGCATCGCGCCGCAGGCGGCCTGGGTGCTCGAGTACTTCCCGATGCGGGTGTTGCCGGCATCGGATTTCGGCGGCGGCGTCCCCGACGGCGCCTGTCTGGCGGAGATGACCTACGCCGCGGAGGACTGGATGGCCCGGCTGATCCTGGGGTTCGGCGCCGACGTGACCGTGTTGGCGCCGGCATCGCTGGCCGAGCGTGTCCGCAACGCCGCGACCGAAGCGCTGGCGGCGTACCGGGAGCTGGCGGCGGGTAGCATCAAAACCGACGTCTGACGGGCCGGAGGTAACTGAATTGGGTGCATTACAACCGTGGCACTGGATCATCCTGCTTCTGGTGGTGGTGATCCTCTTCGGGTCCAAGCGCCTTCCGGATGCGGCGCGCTCGCTGGGCAAGTCCATGCGCATCTTCAAGTCCGAGGTCAAGGAACTGCAGTCCGAGCAGAAGGGGAACGCGGCCGTCACACCCGCGCAGCCTCCGATTCAGCAGGTGCAGTCCGACCGGCTGGAGGCTCCGGTCACTCCCGTTCCGCCCGCCCCACCGGCACCCAACCCGTCGGCCTGAGCGAACCGGTACCGCGCCGCTGCCGGCGGCGCTAGGGAATTGGCGTGCGTACCCCCAAGTTTCTGCTGCGGCTCGATCCGCGGAGGCGGCGCAGCCGCACCAACCCCGACGGCACCATGTCGTTGGTGGAGCACGTTCGGGAACTCCGCACCCGGCTGCTGATCTCGCTGGCCGCGATCGTGATCACGACGACGGTCGGGTTCTTCTGGTACAGCCACGGTCTTTTCGGATTCGAGAGCCTCGGGGAGTGGATTCGGCGGCCCTACTGTTCGCTGCCGGAGTCGGCCCGAGCGGACATCAGCCCCGACGGCGGCTGTCGCCTGCTGGCGACCGCCCCGTTCGACCAGTTCATGTTGCGGCTCAAGGTCGCTCTGACGGCCGGCATCGTGCTCGCCTGCCCGGTCTGGTTCCACCAGTTGTGGGCGTTCATCACGCCGGGTCTGTACCGCAACGAGCGTCGGTTCGCGGCGGTGTTCGTCGTCTCGGCGGCCACGCTGTTCGTGGGGGGCGCGATCCTGGCCTACGTGGTGCTGTCCAAGGCCCTGTACTTCCTGCTCACCGTCGGCAGCGATGTCCAGGTGACCGCGCTGTCCGGTGACCAGTACTTCGGGTTTCTGATCAACCTTCTGCTGGTGTTCGGGGTGGGTTTCGAATTCCCGCTGCTGATCGTGATGCTCAACGTCATCGGTGTGCTCAGCTACGAGAAGCTCAAGGCGTGGCGGCGCGGTCTGATCTTCGGGGTGTTCGCCTTCGCCGCCGTGGCCACCCCGGGGTCGGACCCGTTCTCCATGATCGCCCTCGGGCTGGCACTGACGCTGTTGCTCGAGTTCGCCATCCAGGTGGCCCGGTTGCACGACCGGCGCAAGGCCAAGCGGGAGGCCCGGGCCGCCGCGGCCGAGATTCCCGATGACCGGGCCGCGCCCCTCGACCCGCCGGCCCCGGTGGCGGCACCGGTGGCGGCACCGGCGAACCCGTCCTTCTCCGGGCGATCCGAGCATGACGACATCACCTGATTCACCTGAGCCTTCCGTGGAGCACACGCCGGGCTCGCAACTGGCGGAGTTCGCCGAACAGCTGACCTTCCGACTGGACCCCTTCCAGGTTCAGGCTTGCGAGGCACTCGAACGGGGTCATGGGGTGCTGGTGTGCGCGCCCACCGGGGCGGGCAAGACGGTGGTCGGCGAGTTCGCGGTGCACCTGGCGCTGGCCGCCGGGCAGAAATGCTTCTACACCACGCCCATCAAGGCGCTCAGCAACCAGAAGCACAACGATCTGGTGCGCCGGTACGGCGCCGAGCGCATCGGCCTGCTGACCGGTGACCAGTCCATCAACGGCGACGCCCCGGTGGTGGTGATGACCACCGAGGTCCTGCGCAACATGCTCTACGCCGGGTCTGACGCACTGCACGGCCTCTCCCATGTGGTGATGGACGAGGTGCACTTCCTGGCCGACCGGATGCGCGGCGCGGTCTGGGAGGAGGTGATCCTGCACCTGCCCGAAGAGGTGCGCCTGGTCAGCCTGTCGGCCACGGTGAGCAACGCCGAGGAGTTCGGCGGCTGGATCAAGACCGTTCGGGGTGACACCGCCGTCGTGGTCGACGAACACCGGCCGGTTCCGCTGTGGCAACACGTCCTGGTGGGCAGGCGGCTGTTCGACCTGTTCGACTACGACGCGGGGAAAGCCGCCCCGGGCGGGAAGTTGCGGGTGGATCCCGAACTGACCCGGCACATCGCCCACCGCCGGGAGGCCGAGCGGCTGACCGAATGGCAGCCGCGCCGCGGACATCGCGACGGTCGGCCGGGCGGAACCGGCCTGTTCCGGCCGCCGTCGCGGCCCGATGTCATCGCCACCCTCGATCGGGAGGGCCTGCTGCCGGCCATCACCTTCATCTTCTCCAGAGCCGGCTGCGACGGCGCGGTGAAGCAGTGCCTGCGCGGATCCCTGCGACTCACGACCGAAGCGGAGCGGGCCCGGATCGCCGAGGTCATCGAACGGCGCTGCGCCGACCTCGCCGACTCCGACCTGGCGGTTCTGGGTTACCACGAGTGGCGGGAGGGCCTGTTGCGCGGGCTGGCCGCCCACCACGCCGGGATGCTGCCCATCTTCCGCCACACCGTCGAGGAACTGTTCACCGCCGGACTCGTGAAGGCCGTCTTCGCCACCGAGACACTGGCTCTCGGCATCAACATGCCGGCCCGCACCGTGGTCCTGGAAAAGCTGGTGAAGTTCAACGGCGAGCAGCACCTGCCGCTGACACCGGGGGAGTACACCCAGCTGACCGGCCGGGCCGGGCGCCGGGGCATCGACGTGGAGGGCCACGCCGTCGTGCTCTGGAACCCGCAGGAGAGCACCGCCGAACCGACTGAGATCGCCGGGCTGGCCTCGACCCGGACCTTTCCGCTGCGGAGTTCCTTCGCGCCGTCGTACAACATGACCATCAACCTGGTCGGCCAGATGGGTCCGGAGCAGGCCCACCGACTGCTGGAGCGTTCCTTCGCGCAGTACCAGGCCGACCGGTCGGTGGTGGGTCTCGTGCGTGGCGCCGAGCGGGGTGAGAAGTTGCTCGACGACATCGCCGCCGAACTCGACTGGGACCGCGGGAAGAACCCCACCGAACCGGTTGTCCTTGATTACGTCCGGTTACGCGCCAAGATCGGCGAGCGGGAGCGCGCCCAGGCCCGGATGTCGCGGCTGCAGCGGCGCGCGGCCGCCGGCGACGCCCTGGGTGCGCTGCGGCGCGGCGACATCATCACCATCACCGGTCGGCACGGCGGGCTTGCGGTGGTACTCGAACCGGCCCGGGACGCCGATGATCCGCGGCCTCTGGTGCTGACCGAACACCGGTGGGCGGGACGGATCTCCTCCACCGATTACACCGGGGCGAGCGGCCCGATCGGCTCGATGACCCTGCCCAAGCGGGTGGAGCACCGTCAACCGAGGGTGCGCCGCGATCTGTCCTCGGCCCTGCGGTCGGCGGCCGAGGGCTTGGTCCTTCCCTCGGCCAGGAGGCGAACCCGTGGGTCCGGAGACCCCGCCGACGTCGATCCCGAACTGATCGCGCTGCGCGAGGAGGTGCGCCGGCATCCGGGTCATCGGCTGGCCGACCGCGAGTCCCTCGTCCGCGCCGCCGAGCGCTACCTGCGGGTGGAGCGCGACAACGCCGAGATCGCCCGGAAGGTGAACGCGGCCACCAACTCGCTGGCCCGGACCTTCGATCGGATCGTCGGGCTGCTGACCGAGCGGGGGTTCATCGAGTCTCCCAGCGGGCAGGAGCGAAGCGACTCGGGGATCAGGGCCGGCGGGCAGGAAGGTGACGAGCTCCGGGTGACCGACGACGGCCGGCTGCTGGCCAGGATCTACAGCGAGAGCGACCTGCTCGTCGCCGAGTGTCTGCGCAGCGGGGTGTGGACCGGGCTTCAGCCCGCCGAACTCGCCGCCGTCCTCTCGGCGATGGTCTTCGAAGCCCGCGGCGGCGACGGACCCACCCCGGCCCACACCATCGACCTGCCGACCCCGGCCGTCCGGCGTGCCCTGGCGAACACCCGCCGGCTGTCCGGGCAGTTGCGCGCGGACGAGCACCGGCACCGGTTGCAGCCGACCCGGGAGCCCGACGAGGGATTCGCCCCCGCGATTCACCGCTGGGCCACCACCGGCGATCTGGCTGCCGCGCTGGCCGCTTCGGACGCCGCCGGCAACGGTTCGCCGCTGTCGGCCGGGGATTTCGTGCGCTGGTGCCGCCAGGTGCTCGACCTGCTCGACCAGGTTCGCATCTGCGCGCCGGAGGCCGGGCTGCGCAAGGCCGCGAAACGCGCGGTCGACGATATCCGGCGCGGCGTCGTATCTGTTGACAGCGGGTAGGGTGATCCGGACGCTACGGTAGGTCCGGAGCACCGCCCGTGAGGCCCGGCCCCGGCAGCGCTGATAGGCCGCCCGGACGGGTGTGTAGGTAGGCGTAGACAGGCTAAGGAGAGACGATGAGCGGACCGCAGGGATCTGAACCTAACCCCTGGCAGGGTCAGGATCAGCCTGCCTCGAACCCCGATCAGGGGTCGGAGCAGCCCCCGGCCTGGCAGCCCCCGGCCTACACGCCGCAGCAGTATCCCCAGTACGGCCAGCCCCCCGGCTACCCGCAGGGTCAGCCCTACGCCCCGCCGACGGACTACCCGGGACCCGGGTATGGCCAGCCGGGCCAGTACCCGCAGGGCCAGTACCCGCCGGGGCAGTACCCGCCGCCGTACGGCCAGTACCCGCCGGGGCAGTACCCGCCGCCGGGGCAGCCGGGCCAGTTCCCGCCGGGTCAACCGGGTCAGTACCCCGGCTACGCCCAGCCCGGCGCGGCGGAAGCCTCGAAGAAGTCGATGAAGGTCGTCGGCGGTGTGCTGGGGGCGTTGGCGGTCCTGGTCGTCGGGGTTGTGCTGATCCTCGGGTTCTGGAAGCCGGGCTTCTTCGTCACCACGAAACTCGACGTCAACAGGGCCCAGGAGGGTGTGCAGCAGATCCTCACCGACGAGGCCAACGGGTACGGCGCCAAGAACGTCAAGGACGTCAAGTGCAACAACGGCCAGAACCCTACGGTGAAGAAGGGTGACACCTTCAACTGCGAGGTGAGCATCGACGGCACCAAGCGCCAGGTGACGGTGACCTTCCAGGACGACAAGGGAACCTACGAGGTCGGCCGGCCCAAGTAACCGGCCTACCGGCGTCACTCAGAGCGAGTCCATCGCCTTCTGCAGGCGGGCGACCGACGAGGTGACGCCGTAGCGCTCGGCCAGTGTGGCCACCCGGTCGGGGTCCGCGGCCTGCACCGGAAGGCGGTCGTCGGCGGTCGCCAGCTCGACGGGCGCGTCGCGGGCGACCCGCACCACGCGATCCGCCGCGGCGATGTAGTCGGCCGCGGTGTGGAGTCGGTTCCGAAACGCTTTCGGCAGGTCTGAAGCGGGGTCGGCGGCGGCCGCCAGGATCGCCGCCAGCGAGCCGTACCGGGTCAGCATGGTGGCGGCCGTCTTCTCCCCGACGCCGGGAACGCCGGGCAGACCGTCGGACGGGTCGCCGCGAAGCAGAGCCAGTTCGGCATAGGCGTCGCCCGCCCTGTCCCGCGGGACGCCGTATCGCTCGGCCACCTCGGCGGGTCCGAATGTCGTCGCCTTCGCCAGCCCCTGGCCGATGTAGAGCACCCGCACCGGGACGGGTTCGTCGGCCACCAGTTGCAGCAGGTCCCGGTCGCCGCTGACCACCACGACGGGGTCGCGGCGCTCCGCGGCCGCCAGTGCGCCCAGAACGTCGTCGGCCTCGTACCCCGCGGCTCCCGCGGTGGCGATTCCGTAGGCCTGCAGAATCTCCAGGATCATGTCGACCTGGGGAGTGAGGTCGTCGGGCACCTCTTCGACGTCCACCTCCTCGGCGCTGAGCTCGGGGCCTGATTCGGTGACCTCGGCGACCACCCGGTGCGCCTTGTAGGAGGGGATCAGGTCCACCCGCCAGGCCGGACGCCAGTCGAGGTCGAGGCACACCACCAACCGTGCGGGCCGCTCCCGCGTGATCAGGGTCGCCACACTGTCGAGGAATCCCCGGACGGCATTGACCGGGCGACCGTCGGGCGCGGTGATCGACGCGGGAACCCCGAAGTAGGAGCGGAACCACATGCTGGCCCCATCGAGCAGCAGGAGAGGTGCGGACACCCCTGGCACGCTAGCCCAGCGACTCGGCAGCCAGCGCCCGCTCGGCGCGGATCACCGCGGTGACCGCGTTGATCAGCGCCAGATGGGTGAAGGCCTGCGGGAAATTGCCCAGATGGCGTCCGCTGTGCGGGTCGATCTCCTCGGCATAGAGGCCCAGCGAGCTCTCGACCGAGAGCAGCTTGCCGCACAACGTCTTCGCCCGCTGGAACTCACCGATCGCGACCAGTGCCGACACCAGCCAGAACGAGCAGATGGTGAAGGTGCCTTCCTCCCCGCTCAACCCGTCCTCGGTGTCGTCGAGGCGGTAGCGCAGCACCATCTCCTCCTCGGTCAGCTCGTCGGCGATGGCGAGCACGGTGTTGCGGACCCGTTCGTCATCCGGCGGAAGGAAACCCATCAGCGGGATGAGCAGCACCGAGGCGTCCAGCGCCTTGGTGTCGTAGTGCTGCGTGAAAACCCCGCGTTCGTCCACCGCGTTGGCCAGCACATCCGCGTGGATCTCCTCGGCGGCGGCCCGCCACCGCACAGCCAGTTCCTTCTCGCCGCGGATCGCCGCCATCCGGGCACCGGCATCGGCGGCCACCCAGCAGGCGACCTTCGAGGAGGTGAAGTGCTGCGGACCCGACCGCACCTCCCAGATCCCCTGGTCAGGATCACGCCAGTGCTGCAGTGCGCACTCGACCTGGGTGTGCACGATCCGCCACAACCGGTCCTCGACACGGCGGTGGCTGCCGGTGTGCAGGTCGATCGCCCGGACGATCGCCCCCCAGACGTCATGCTGGCGCTGGCTGTAGGCCCCGTTTCCGATTCGGACCGGTCGTGCGCCCTCGTACCCGGAGAGGTGATCCAACGTCGACTCGGGCAGTGCCCGTTCACCGCCGACCCCATACATCAACTGGAGGTTGCTGTCGGCGGCGCCGGCGACGTCGGCGATGAACCGGAAGAAGTCGTTGGCCTCCCAGTCGAATCCCAGCGAGTTCAATGCCCACAGAGTCCCGGCGGTATCCCGGATCCAGGTGTAGCGGTAGTCCCAGTTGCGTTCCCCGCCCGGCGCCTCGGGGAGCGAGGTGGTGGCCGCGGCGATGATGGCGCCGGTCGGACCGAAGCTGAGGCCCTTGAGCGTCAGGGCGCTGCGCTGCAGGTGACCCCGCCACGGGTGGTCGGGGAACTTCCCGCGATCGAGCCAGTGCTGCCAGTGGTGGCAGGTCCACCGCATCCGGCTGCCGGCCTCCTCGAGCGTCCTCGGCGGGGCGTGCTGGCTCCACCACAGGGCGACGAACCGGCGGTCGCCCTCCTTGAGCAGCGTCCGGGCGGTGGCCGTCGGGCCTTCGAAGCCCACATTGAGGTCCGTCGTCAACCGTAGCCTGGGCAGCGGGTTCTCGGCCGCCGGCGGGTCATCGGTCCGGCGGCCGCCCTCCACCCGGTCACCGGCGCGGCGGCCGATGAGCGGTTCGGCGATCGCGTCGTGATAGCCGTTCTCGCCGTAGGACCAGCGCGCCTGCAACCGGCCGTAGTCGAACCCCGGCGTGCAGTCCATCTCCACCTGGACCTGTCCGTTGACGCAGCGGATCTCCCGCAGCAGAACGTGCGATGCGTCGTAGTCGGTGGGGGCTCGGCGATGGGTCTCGGAGCGTTCGTCCTCGTGGTGCCACGGACCGATCAGCAGCGCGTCGGTGACGACCAGCCACCCTCCCGGCGTCCACCAACTGGTCTCGAGCACCATCGTCCCGGGGATGTAGCGGCGCGCCGAGGGGACGTCGACCCCGGCGGGACTGATGCGGAAGTGCCCGGCATCCCGATCGAGAATGGCGCCGAACACGCTGGGGGAGTCCATCCGCGGCAGGCAGAGCCATTCCACCGCGCCGTTCGGTGCCACCAATGCCGTTGTCTCGCAGTCGGAGAGGAATGCGTAGTCCTCGATCGGCGGGAAGTGACTGCGGTTGATCCCGATCGGCTGGGCGCCCCTGTCCATGGCGTCCCACCTCCCTCGTCGGCGTGTTGTGACCTGGCAGGTAAACGTTACGCGCGGCCGGGTGCGGCGCGGGTCGGGTTGGCGACGCCGCTCACCGGCCAGTCCCAGCCGACCAGCCCCAGCCGACTAGCCTTGCCCTCGTGGGTGAGCGACGTTTCGGTAGTGATGTGTACGCACGTCGACTGGCCGCCGCGGCGACCGCGGCCGCGGACGCGGGCCTGGCGGGTTTGATCGTCACCCCCGGGTACGACCTGCGTTATCTGACCGGTTCGCGGGTGCACACGTTCGAGCGGCTGACGGCGTTGGTGATCCCGGCGGCCGGGCCGCCGACGATGATCGTCCCGCGACTGGAACTGGCGTCGCTGCGGGATTCCGCCGCCGCCGATCTCGGCCTGGCGGTGCGGGACTGGGTCGACGGCGAGAGCCCCTACGATCTGGTCGCCCCGTTGCTGGCGGGCGGCGGCCGGGTTGCGGTCACCGATTCGATGCCGGCGCTGCATCTGTTACCGCTGGCTGAACGACTGGACGCGGTGCCGGTGCTGGCCACCGGTGTGCTGGCCGCATTGCGCATGGTCAAGGACGACGCCGAGATCGCCGCATTGCGGGTGGCCGGTGCGGCGATCGACCGGGTGCACGCGCAGGTGCCGCACTTCCTCCGGCCCGGGCGCACCGAGGCCGAGGTGGCCGCGGACATCACCGAAGCCATTGTCGCCGAGGGTCATTCGGAGGCGGCGTTCGTCATCGTCGGCTCTGGCCCCAACGGAGCGGACCCGCACCACGAGTGCTCGGACCGGAAGCTGGAGATCGGTGACATCGTCGTCGTCGATATCGGCGGACCGGTGGAACCGGGCTACAACTCCGACTGCACCCGGACCTACAGCATGGGGGAGCCGAGTGCCGACATCGCCGCTCAGTGCGCGATCCTGCAGCGGGCGCAGGCCGTCGCGGTGGCCGCGGTGCGCCCCGGTGTCACCGCCGAGCAGGTCGACGCCGCGGCCCGCGACATCCTGGCCGAGGCCGGGATCGCAGACTTCTTCGTGCATCGCACCGGGCACGGCATTGGACTGTCGGTGCACGAGGAGCCCTACATCGTCGCCGGCAACGATCTGCCGTTGCGTGCCGGTATGGCGTTCAGCGTGGAGCCGGGGATCTACCTGCCGGGACGCTGGGGCGCGCGGATCGAGGACATCGTGATCGTCACCACCGATGGCGCCGAGTCGGTGAACAACCGACCCCACGGGTTGACCGTGGTACCGGTCTGAATCAGCTCTGAGTCAGCCGCGATCCAGCAGCGACGACGACCCGAGAACCCGCTTCACCAGCACCTCGATGACCACCCGCCGCGAATTGGGCTTCGGGATCCGGTAGCGCTGGGCGTACCGCAACTCGGCATCGCGGACGGCGTCGGCATCCCGGTTCACGCTGGCGACTCCCTCCAGGGAGAGCCAGCGCGCCCCGTCCACCTGGGAGAGCACGCCGACGTTGCTGCGCTCGGCGTTCACGGCCTTCTGGGTGCCGTCGCTGGTGATCACCCTGGCGATGTGGGTGTGCGGGTCGAAGGTGAAGCCGACCGCGACGACGTGCGGAGAACCGTCCGCCCGGAGGGTGGTCAGCATGGCCAGGTGGCGTTCGGTGAGGAAGTCCAGCGCTTCGCTGCTGAGCCTGGTCGTGGTGTTGGCCATCGGGGTTCACGCTATCGCAAGGAATAATCCGAGCCGTGCAGGACACAGCGAACACCGCGGGGGCGGTGGTCATCTTCGGCGGCCGCAGCGAGATCGGGCTCCAGATCGCCAGCCGGCTGGCACCGGGAGCGACGGTGGTGCTGGCCGCCCGCCGGGCTGATTCGCTCTCCGACGAGGTCGCCGCCGTCCGCGCGGCCGGGGCGCGGGCCGTGCACACGGTCGAGTTCGACGCCGACGACGTGGGCTCGCACGGGACGGTGGTGGACTCGCTGATCACCGACTACGGACCCATCGGTACCGCCGTGCTGGCCTTCGGGATACTCGGCGACCAGACCCGGGCCGAGGCGGATGCCGCGCACGCGGTGGCCGTGGTGCACACTGACTACGTTGCGCAGGTCAGCCTGTTGACGGTGCTGGCCACCCTGATGCGCGCGGCCGGCCGCGGTCGGCTGGTGGTGTTCTCCTCGGTGGCCGGCGTGCGGGTGCGCCGGGCCAACTACGTCTACGGTTCGGCGAAAGCGGGTCTGGACGGGTTCGCGTCCGGGATGGCCGATGCGCTGCACGGCAGCGGGGTGTCGCTGCTCATCGTGCGACCCGGGTTCGTGATCGGCCGGATGACGGCCGGCATGGATCCGGCCCCGCTGTCCAGCACCCCCGCCCAGGTGGCGGACGCGACGGTGCGTGCGCTGGTCGCCGGGCGTCGCACGGTCTGGGTTCCGTGGGCGCTGCGACCGTTGTTCGCCGGGATGAAGCTGCTGCCGCAGGCAGTGTGGCGCAGGCTGCCCCGGTGATGAACGAAGTGAAGAACCGAATCGGGTCCCGGTGATGAACGAAGTGAAGAACCGAAGAGTGATCCGGTGATGAACGAAGTGAAGAACCGAAGAGTGGTCCGGTGATGAACGAAGTGCGGCGGATCGTCGTCGTCGGCATCGGGGCCGACGGGATGCCGGGCCTGTCGGCGGAGGCGCGGCAGGAATTGCAGCGCGCCACAGTGGTTTACGGTTCGCCCCGCCAACTCGCCCTGCTCGACGACACCGTCACCGCGAACCGCCACACCTGGCCGTCACCGATGCTGCCCGCAGTGGAACGGTTGCTCGATGATGCCCCGCCGGCCGGTGCCATCCACGTCGTCGCCAGCGGCGACCCGCTGCTGCACGGTATCGGTGGCACCCTGATCCGGGTGCACGGCGCACACCAGGTCCGGGTGCTGCCGCACGTCTCGTCGGTGACGTTGGCCTGCGCGCGGATGGGCTGGAACGCCCATGACACCGAGGTCATCAGCCTGGTCACCGCGCCGGTGCACACGGCGGTGCGGTCCGGGGGCCGCGCCGTCGTGCTCTGCCGGGACACCGCCACCCCGGCGCAACTGGCGGCCGTCCTGGCCGAAACCGGCCGTGGTGCATCGGAATTCACCGCCCTGGAACTCCTCGGCGGACCTGGGGAGCGGATTCGGACGTCCAGTGCCGCGCAATGGGCCGCGTCGCCGCCGGCCGTCGATGCACTGACCGTGGTGGCGGTCCGCTACCTACCGGACGAACCGTTCGGTCCGATCCTGCCCGACGAGGCCTTCCAGCACGACGGCCAGATCACCAAGTACACCGTGCGTGCGGTCACCCTCGCCGCGTTGGCCCCGCGGCCGGGTGAACTGCTGTGGGATGTCGGTTCCGGGTCGGGCAGCATCGCCGTCCAGTGGTGCCGGGCCGCCCGGGGCTGTCGGGCGGTCGCGTTCGAGAGCAACCCCGGGCGCCGGGATCGCATCCAGGCCAACGCCCACCGGTTCGGTGCCGACATCGAGATCCGCGGCAGGGCGCCGGAGACCTTCGAGGGTGCCGCGCCACCCGCGGCGATCTTCATCGGCGGGGGAGTGACGAACTCCGGTCTGCTGGATGCATGTCTGCAGGGGCTGGCGCCCGGCGGCAGGCTGGTGGCCAACGCGGTCACCGCGGAGTCCGAAGCGATGCTGGTGGACTGGCACTCCCGGCGTGGCGGCGAACTGTTCCGGTTCCAGCACTACCGCGGTGAGCCTCTGGGCGGTTTCACCGGGTGGCGACCGGCGATGCCCATCACCCAGTGGGTGGTGAGTGTGCCGTGACGGTGTACTTCATCGGGGCGGGGCCCGGGGCGGCGGACCTGATCACGGTGCGGGGCCAGAGGCTGATCCAAAGCTGCGAGGTGTGCCTGTACGCGGGCTCGATCATGCCCGACGATCTGCTCGCGCTGTGCCCGCCCGGCGCGCGGATCGTGGACACCGGACCGCTGACCCTCGATGAGATCGTCGACACCGTCGAGGCCGCCGACGCCGAGGGGCATGATGTGGCCCGGCTGCATTCCGGCGACCCGTCGATCTACAGCGCGCTGGCCGAGCAGTGCCGGCGACTGGAGGCGCTGGGCATCGACCACGAGATCGTGCCCGGCGTGCCGGCCTTCGCCGCGGCCGCCGCGGCGCTCGGCCGGGAACTCACGGTGCCCGGGATCGCGCAGACGGTCACCCTGACCCGGGTCGCCACCCTGTC
>JAKOYE010000108.1 GCA_029780675.1 Actinomycetes bacterium | reverse complement strand
GGCAGCGCTGGATGCGATCCTGAACAAGCTCGCCGCCCCCGGCTACGCCAACCCCGACGACGACACCCCGTGCGTCGGGGGTGTCCCCTCAGCCGAGCAGATCGCCGCCGACACCCGCAGCACCGCCCAACGCACCCACGACGCGATCACAACCGTGTGCGCGGCGATGCTCAACTCCGGGAAACTCGGCCGCCACCATGGTTTGCCGGTGACGATCGTGGCCACCGCCAGCCTGGTGGAGTTGTCGAAAGCAGCGGGAGTCGCCCACACCGCCGGGGGCACCCGCCTGCCGATCCGCGCACTGTTCGGACGCGCCGCCACGGTCCACCCCTACCTACTGCTGCTGGGCGATGACCCCAAACAGATGCGCCTGTACTACGGGCGGCGCCGGCGCACCGCCAGCCCCGGACAGCACCTGGCCCTGTTCGCCCTGGAGCGCGGCTGCACCAAACCGGGCTGCCCGCTCCCGGCCAACCGCACCCAGGCCCACCACGCGGTACAGGACTGGCAACACGGCGGCCGAACCGACATCGACCAACTCACCCTGGCCTGCGGACCCGACAACCGCCTCGTCGATGACACCCCCACCGGATGGACCACCCGAAAACACGGCCCCGACAACCGAACCGAATGGATCCCCCCACCCCACCTCGACCGAGGCCAAACCCGAACCAACGACCACCACCACCCCGAACGACTACTCCACCCCGACAACGAACCCGGAGCAAAGCACCCCGAGGCAGAGCGGCCTGGATAGGACAGTCCCGCCAGAGGACGCGCGAATGCAGCCCGCGGGGCCGACGCGCCTTAGCCGAACGCCTCGTCCGATCCTGATGTCTCCTCGGTGTTCGTCTGCGGCGCTGGCGCGTCGGTGGTCGTCTGCGGCGCTGGCGCGTCGGTGGCGCTGGCGCGTCGGTGGTCGTCTGCGGCGCCGGCGCGCCTTAGCCGAACGCCTCGTCGAGGATCTCCTGCTGTTCGACGGCGTGCACCTTCGACGAACCCGACGACGGTGCCGACATCGCGCGCCGGGAGATGCGCTTGATCCCGGTCAGCTTGTCCGGCAACAACTCCGGCAGCATCAGGCCGAACGTCGGCCAGGCGCCCTGGTTGGCCGGCTCTTCCTGCACCCAGCGGAACTCCCGCGCGTTGGGATACAGGTCGAGGGTGGCAGCCAGCCGACGCTTCGGCAGCGGTGCGAGTTGTTCGATCCGGACGATCGCGATGTCCTCGCGGGCCTCCTTGCGCTTGCGGGCCTCCAACTCGTAGTAAATCTTGCCGCTGGTCAGCAGGATCCGGGTGACCTTGCTGCGGTCCCCGTCGCCGTCGGTGTAGGTCGGCTCCTCCATGATCGAACGGAACTTCTGCTCGGTGAAGTCCCGAATATCGCTGACGGCGGCCTTGTTCCGCAGCATCGACTTCGGGGTGAACACGATCAGCGGCCGGTGCACGCCGTCGAGGCCGTGCCGGCGCAGCAGGTGGAAGTAGTTCGCCGGCGTCGAGGGCATCGCTATCGTCATCGACCCCTCAGCCCACAGCTGCAGGAAGCGCTCGATGCGACCCGAGGTGTGGTCCGGACCCTGCCCCTCGTGGCCGTGCGGAAGCAGCAGCACCACGTCGGACAGCTGGCCCCACTTCGCCTCACCGGAGCTGATGAACTCGTCGATGATGGACTGTGCCCCGTTGACGAAGTCGCCGAATTGGGCCTCCCACAACACGATTGCCTTGGGATTGCCCACCGAGTATCCGTACTCGAAGCCCACGGCCGCGTACTCCGACAGCGGCGAGTCGTAGATCAGGAAGCGGCCTCCGTTGGGGGTGCCGTCGGGGTTGAGGGTCAGCAGGTCCAGCGGCGTGAACTCGGCCCCGGTGTTCGGGTCGATCGCCACGGCGTGGCGCTGGGTGAAGGTGCCGCGCCGGGTGTCCTGGCCGGAGAACCGGATCAGCTTGCCCTCGGCCAGGAAGGTGCCCAGCGCCAGCAGTTCGCCGAACGCCCAGTCCACCTTGCCCTCGTAGGCCATCTCGCGGCGCTTCTCCAGTACCGGCTTGACCCGAGGGTGCACGGTGAAGCCCTCCGGCACCGCCAGGTGTGCGTCGCCGATCCGGGCCAGCAGCGACTTGTCCACCGCGGTGGTCATGCCGCGAGGGAGCATCTGCGCGGTCTCCACCGATTCGCTCGGTTCGACCTCGTGCTTCTCCAACTCCCGGACCTCGTTGAACACCTGCTCCAGTTGGCCCTGGTAGTCGCGCAGTGCGTCCTCGGCCTCCTTGATGGAGATATCGCCGCGGCCGATCAGCGCCTCGGTGTAGCTCTTGCGCACCCCGCGCTTGGTGTCGATGACGTCATACATCGCCGGGTTGGTCATCGACGGGTCGTCGCCCTCGTTGTGACCGCGCCGCCGGTAGCACAGCATGTCGATGACGACGTCCTTCTTGAACGCCTCGCGGAAATCCATCGCCAGACGGGCCACCCACACACACGCTTCGGGGTCGTCGCCGTTCACGTGGAAGATCGGCGCGCCGATCATTTTCGCGACGTCGGTGCAGTACTCGGCGGACCGGGAGAACTCCGGCGCGGTGGTGAAGCCGATCTGGTTGTTGACCACGATGTGGATGGTGCCGCCGGTGCGGTAGCCCTTGAGCAGTGCCAGGTTCAGCGTCTCGGCCACCACACCCTGACCGGCGAATGCGGCGTCGCCGTGCAGCATCAGCGGTACGACGGTGAACTCGCGCGGGCTGCCATCGGGTCCGATGCCGTCGATGAGGTCCTGCTTGGCCCGCACCAGACCCTCGAGCACCGGGTCGACCGCTTCCAGATGCGACGGGTTGGCCACCAGTGACACCTCGATGTCGTTGTCGCCGAACATCTGGATGTAGGTGCCCTGTGCGCCGAGGTGGTACTTCACGTCGCCGGAGCCATGCGCCTGCGTCGGGTTCAGGTTGCCCTCGAACTCGCTGAAGATCTGCGAGTAGGGCTTGCCGACGATGTTGGCCAGCACGTTCAGCCGCCCCCGGTGCGGCATGCCGATGACCACTTCGTCGAGGCCGTGCTCGGCGGCCTGGTCGATCACCGCATCCATCATCGGGATGACGGACTCGGCGCCCTCCAGCGAGAAGCGTTTCTGCCCGACGTATTTGGTCTGCAGGAATGTCTCGAACGCCTCGGCGGCGTTGAGCTTGCTGAGGATGTACTTCTGCTGCGCGACGGTCGGCTTGTCGTGGCGGACCTCGATGCGCTCCTGAAGCCACTTCTGCTGCTCGGGTTCGAGGATGTGGGTGTATTCCACGCCGATGTGTCGGCAGTAGGCGTCGCGCAGCACCGACAGGACATCGCGGAGTTTCTTGTACTCCTTGCCGGCGAACCCGTCGACCTTGAACTCGCGGTCCAGGTCCCACAGCGTCAGGCCGTGGGTCAGCACATCGAGGTCGGGGTGCATGCGGAACCGGTTCTTGTCCAGCCGCAGCGGGTCGATATCGGCCATGAGGTGGCCGCGGTTGCGGTAGGCCGCGATCAGTTCGATGACCCGGGCGTTCTTGTCGACGATCGAGTCCGGGTTGTCGGTGCGCCAGCGCACCGGCTCGTAGGGGATGCCGAGGTCGACGAAGATCTCGTCCCAGAAGTCGTCGGAGAGCAGCAACTGGTGAATGGTGCGCAGGAAGTCCCCGGACTCCGCGCCCTGGATGATGCGGTGGTCGTAGGTGGAGGTGAGCGTGATGAGTTTGCCCACGCCGAGTTCGGCGATGCGCTCCTCGCTGGCACCCTGGAACTCCGCCGGGTACTCCATGGCTCCGGCACCGATGATCGCGCCCTGCCCGGCCATCAGCCGCGGTACCGAGTGCACGGTGCCGAGCGTGCCGGGGTTGGTCAGCGAGATGGTGACGCCGGCGAAGTCCTCGGCGGTCAGCTTGCCGTCGCGGGCACGACGGACGATGTCCTCGTAGGCGGCGACGAACTCGGCGAACTGCTTGGTCTCACAGCCTTTGATCGCCGCCACGACCAATGAGCGCTTGCCGTCCTTGCCCGGAAGGTCGATGGCCAGACCGAGATTGGTGTGCTCCGGGGTGACGACGTTGGGCTTGCCGTCGATCTCGGCGAAGTGCCGATTCATGTTCGGGAAGTTCTTGACCGCCTGGACGATGGCATAGCCGAGCAGGTGGGTGAAGCTGATCTTGCCGCCACGGGTGCGCTTGAGGTGATTGTTGATGACGATGCGGTTGTCGATCATCAGGGTCGCCGGAATGGCGCGGACGCTCGTGGCGGTGGGGATCTGCAGCGAGCTGGTCATGTTCTTCACGACGGCGGCCGCCGCGCCGCGCAGCACCTGGTTCTCGTCACCGGCAGCCGCCGGGACAGCCGGGGAGGGGGCCGCCGGCGCCGGGGCGGCCGGAGCAGGGGCGAGGGCTGGGGTCGGTGCCGCCGCGACGGGCGCGGGCGGGGCAGCCGGAGCCGGTGCTGCCGCGGGGGCGCCGTTGCTCGGGGCGGTGGCCGCAGGGGCGGGCGCCGGGGCGGCAGGGGTGCGGGGTGCGGCTGCGGCGCCGGCCGGCGATGCCGACTCGGGGTGGTAGTCCACCAGGAACTCGTGCCAGCTCGGATCGACCGACGAGGGGTCGTCACGGAACTTGCGGTACATCTCCTCGACCAACCACTCGTTCTGGCCGAAAGGGGAATTAGTGCTGCTCAAGGACTCGCTCGCCTCGATCCTGTGCCAATGTGATCTGCTGGTTCGGTCGTCACAGCGACGACCAGGTAAGGCTATCTCGTCCGGGGGTGCGGCGAGGCGGGTCCGTCCGAGCAGTTCGGTGATGGAACCGGTGGCTCGAACATCTCAGGTGTGCAGGTCAGCGATTTACGCGTCGGTGACCGGCGGCAACAGTTGCAGGGCGCCCGGCCACCGGGCCGGGGCCGGGCCGAAGGCCGACCGGGCGTTGGCGACGATCTTCTTGCCCATCAGCCGGTTGCCGCCGCCGCCGACGGCCGCCCCGATTCCGACGGGCAGCAACTTGCCGAAGGCCATCGCGGTGCGTTTGATCGTGTACTTCTTCACGAAGTACTGCATCAACTTCGAATTGAGCTGCGACACCACCGGCAGTGGCAGCAACTCCGCCTCGGCCAGCCAGGCGCCGCTGGTGCGTCCCGGCCCGAGCAGGTCCTTGACCGCTCCCTTGCCTTCCTCACCGACCAGAACAGTCAGCACCAGGGTGCGGCGGCGCTCGCGGTCCTCGACCGGGATGCCGTGCACCTCGGCCACGGCAAGGACGAAGGCGGCTGTCGCCTCGAGGAACAGGACGGTCTCGCCGGCCACCGCCGACAGCGCCGTCAGGGTCCCGATCCCGGGGAAGGCGGCCGCCGAGCCGACGGCCGCTCCGCTGGCCATCACCGCTGCCAGGTAGTGCTTTTCCAAACGGGTGACGATCTGGTCCGGACTCGCCTCGGGGTGCGTCCGCCGCAGTCTGGCGACGTAGGCCTTGACCGCGGGCGCCTGTACCCGGGCGCTGGACTCCAACACATGTGAGAGCAGCTTGGCCGACAAGCCCGCTTCGGGAACTCCGGGGTCGCCCTCGATACGCGCCGGTGTGTTGTCCGCCTTCTGCTTGCGGCGAAACCTCATGACCGGCCTTTCTATCGGTGTCACGCCAGGCTAACGAACGCCCCTGCCGTCGAGTGCCCGGCCGGTTCCCGTGTGCAGCGCCTGATCGGCCCCGGGTCAGCCGACGTTCGGGTCGGCGTAGCGCAGCACCGCTCCGACACCGTCGGCCGGGTCGAGGCGGTCGTCGGTGCGCACCAGCGACGCCCCGATGGCCACCGCCAGCCAGGGCAGCGCCTCGTCGGCCGGCAGCACCCGGTCCGGCGACCCGCCGAGCGCGGACACGGTGTCCGTGTCGGCGCCCACCAGCATCACCTGGTCGCGGTCGGCGACGACCGTCGCGGCGCCGAGGTCACCGATGATCAGGGTGTCCACCGAGCCGTCCCGCAGGGCTGCGGTCACGTTGGCCAGTCCGTCGACGGCCAGGCCGGTGCCACGGCCGGCGGCGAACCGTTCGGCGGTCTCGTCCAGCACCGACTGGCGGAGCCGGGCGAACTCCTGGTCGATCTCAGCCGCCACCTCGGCCTCGTCGGTGCCCGCGGTGCGGCCGCCGCCCTGGATCTGCACGGCCCGCTCGGCCACCCGCTCCGGCAGCGCGGTCAGCAGTTCCGCGCGCGCGGTGACCTCGCCGGTGACGAACACGATGTCGACACCGCGCTCGTCAACGAGGTGGGTGACCCGGTCGGCGACCTCGCGGATGTTCTTGCGTACCGCCTCCTCGACATGACCCTGGGGGCCGCCGTAGCCGGCGGTGTCGGCCTTGTGGGCGTTGTGCACCGGGTACCCCGAGCCCTCGACCGTCTCGGCGCCGGACCGGCCGCCGTCATGCAGGGAGATGTCGGCCCCGGTGTGGTCGACGGCCACCTTGAGGTAGGAGGCGTGCGGGATGCCGTGCTCGACCACCGGCAGGATGTAAGGCAGCTCGGAGACCCTGATCACGGTGGTGACCGGCGGGACGGACAGATGCTGATCGAGCACTATCCGGGTACCGCAGGCGATCACACCGCGCCCGCTGCGGCCGACCGGCGGGTGGGTGCTGCGCACCCTGGCGTCGATCGCCTCGATCACCGCGGTGTCGACGGACTCGTCCTCGAGGTGCTTACGAATGTCGCGCAAGCGCGCATCGAGCTGGGCCGCGGCGTCGGCGGTGTCATGGGAGTCGTCGAAGTAGACCGACACAAACGGGCCTGTGGCGGTATCGACCGCGTCGACCAGGCCGCGGAAACGATCCGGATGCATGCTTCTCTCCTCACCGATGGGGGCGTCGAAGGCCCGTTGCTGACCCTACAAGCCGTCCGTGGTCGCCTTCGAGTCAGTAGAGAGTCAGTCGAACAGCACCGCCGGGTTGAGGAAGCCGGTCGGGTCGAGGGTCGCCCTGATCGAGCGCATCACGGCGATATCGGTCGGCTCGCGCGACATCGAGAGGTAGGCCCGTTTGCGGCTGCCGACCCCGTGTTCGGAACTGACGTTGCCGCCGTGGGCGGCGATGAGCGCCATCATCTCCGGGTAGATCGCCGACTCCTGCCCGGCCGAACACCCGAGCAGATTGAGGTGCAGATTGCCCTCCCCGATATGCCCGAACAACACCGCCCGGGCACCCGGCGCGATCCGGGTGGTGATGGCGGCCGCCTGCGCGGTGAAGGCCGCGACGGCCGGAATCGGAAGAGCCACATCGAATTTCAGCGGTGGGCCGAACAGTCCGACGACCTCGGCCAGTGCCTCGCGGACCCGCCAGAGGCGCTGCATCCCGGCGGCGTCGACGCCCACCGCGGGCTCGCCCGTCAGCGTGTCGAGTGCGGTGTTCACAACGGAGGTCAGCAGGTCGCCCTGATCGGTGTTGCCGGCCAACTCGACCAACAGCAGCCAGGCCCCGGTGACCGGCACCGGGAGGCCGAAGTGGTCGGCGGCCAGTGCGGCGGCCCCGCCGTCGATGAGTTCGAGCGCGGCGACGGTCTCGAGGTCGCCCAGTCGCCGCGCTGTCACCAGCAGATCTTCGAGGTCGGCGAAGCCGCACAACGCCACGATCCGATGGGGAGGTATGTGGTGCAGCCGCAAGTCCACCTCGGTGATCACCCCCAGCGTGCCCTCGGCGCCGACGAACAGTCGGGTCAGGTCATAGCCGGTGTTGTCGCAGCGCACTTTCGGATGGCGGCGCAGCAGAGATCCGTCCGGCAGCGCGACCTGCAGTCCGAGTACCTGTTCGGCCATGTTCCCGTAGCGCACCGTGCGCAGCCCGCCGGCATTGGTCGAGGCCATGCCGCCGATGGTTGCCGAGTCCCGGGAGGCGAGGTCGACCCCGACTCGCAGCCCGGCCTCGGCGGCGGCGTGCTGGGCGGCCGCCAGTGTCACTCCGGCCGCGACGGTCAGTGTCCGAGCCGTGGGGTCCACCGCGCCCATCGCGGTGAGGCGTTCGGTCGACAGCAGGACGTCGTCGTGTTCGGGCACCGTCCCAGCGACCAGCGAGGTGCGCCCGCCCTGCACGGTCACCGGGATGCCGGCGTCGCGGCAGGCCCGCAACACCGCGGCCACCTCACCGGCGTCACCCGGGCGAACCAGCAGGGTGGCCCGGCCCCGGTACCGTCCGGTCCAATCGACACTGCGGGCGGCCAGGACATCCGGGTCGGCGCTGACATGGGCGGCACCGACGATCCCGGCCAGCCGGTCGAGCATGTCCGATCAGCGCTTGAGCGGGCTGTAGAACACCAATCCGTTGCCCTTGTTGTCGTAGACCACGGCGCGGCGCTCGTGGGCGTCGTCGTACGGGCCCTTCACGATGCCCCCGCCGCTGGCCTCGGCCGCCGCGGCGGCGGCGTCGACGTCGGCGGTCTTGATGCCCACCACCACCTGGCCGGGGATCGGATGATCGATCGCGGTCGCCAGGGCCAGCGTGATCGACCCGCCGTCGAGGGCGGCGAAATGTGTTCCGTCGCGGAACTTCACCGGCATACCCAGGGTTTCGCTGTAGAACCTGATCGACTCGTCCAGGTCGTCGGTGGACAGGATCACCATCCGGACGTCGTGTTCGCTCACCGCTGTTCCTCCTTGGGTTTCGTGTCGGGTTTCGTGGGCCCGATTGAGTGGGACGGTGCCCTCAGCCGGTACTTCCGATCAATTCGACACCGTTGCCGTTCCACCGGAAACGCACGATGCTCGCCAACCCCATCCCGCCGTCGAACCGCAGGGCGACGGTGTCGCCGGTGCTCTGGCTGAGGTCGATTCCGTTGAACCCGTAGGTGTCCGGAACCCCGGTGGGAATGAACTTGCCGAGGTGGAACAACACCGCGCGGGTGTTGGGGTTCTCGGCGTTGGTGTTGGCCTTGATGATCACCGCAGACAGCGGGGCGCACTCGTTGTAGTTGCCCGCCACCGGTTCCGGATTCCAGCCCTGCCCGCTGCGCGGGTCGCGGGGAAGTTCGGAGACGGCCTTCGCGATCGCCGGCGCAGCCAGGTCGACCGCGCACGGGTCCGGGGCAGGGGGTTCGGACGGCGGGGGAGGGGACTCCGTCGCCGCGCCCTGGGGGGTGGTCGCCGGCGTGGTGGTCGGCAGTGGCGTCTTGGACACCGTCGAATCGCCGGAACCGCAGCCCGCCAGCAGCACCCCGATGGACGCGGCGGCGAGCACCGCGCGCGTCAGCCCCCCGATCGGGCGGGCCCGTTGTCCCTGCCACACATCGCGCCACGGTACCGGCCGACTAGACTGCAGACCCAATGACAGCGCCGCAGACCTTCGCAGACTTAGACATCCATCCCGCGGTTCTGCAGGCGGTGGCCGATGTCGGCTACGAGACCCCGTCGGCCATCCAGGCAGCGACCATCCCGGCACTGCTGGCTGGATCGGACGTCGTCGGTCTGGCCCAGACCGGCACCGGCAAGACCGCCGCCTTCGCGATCCCGGTGCTCTCCCGTATCGACGTCGAGAGCAAGAACACCCAGGCGCTGGTGCTGGCCCCGACCCGGGAACTGGCCCTGCAGGTTGCCGAGGCGTTCAGCCGCTACGGCGCACATCGGAAGATCAACGTGTTGCCGATCTACGGCGGCTCGTCCTACGTCCCGCAGCTGGCCGGTCTCAAGCGTGGGGCGCAGGTCGTCGTGGGAACACCCGGCCGCGTGATCGACCATCTGGACAAGGGCAGCCTGGATCTGTCGCACCTGGACTATCTGGTGCTCGACGAGGCCGACGAGATGCTGCAGATGGGTTTCGCCGAGGACGTCGAACGCATCCTCGCCGACACCCCGGAGTACAAACAGGTCGCCTTGTTCTCGGCCACCATGCCGCCGGGTATCAAGAAGATCACCGCCAAGTACCTGCATGACCCGGTCGAGGTCATGGTCAAGTCGAAGACCCAGACCGCCGAGAACATCACCCAGCGCTATTACCAGGTGTCCTACCCGCGCAAGATGGACGCGCTGACCCGGCTGCTCGAGGTTGAGCAGGGCGACGCGATGATCGTGTTCGTCCGCACCAAGCAGGCCACCGAAGAGGTCGCTGAGAAACTGCGGGCCCGCGGGTTCGCGGCGGCGGCCATCAACGGGGACATTCCGCAGGCCGTGCGCGAGCGCACCATTTCGCAGCTCAAGGACGGCACGATCGACATCCTGGTGGCGACCGACGTCGCGGCTCGAGGCCTTGACGTCGAGCGCATCTCGCACGTGGTGAACTTCGACATCCCGCACGATCCGGAGTCCTATGTGCACCGCATCGGGCGCACCGGTCGGGCCGGCCGGTCGGGCACCGCGCTGCTGTTCGTCACCCCGCGCGAACGGCATCTGCTGAACTCCATTGAGCGGGTCACCCGCCAGAAGCTGGTCGAGGGCCAGCTGCCGTCGGTCGAGGACGTCAACGCCCAACGGGTGGAGAAGTTCCGCGACTCGATCACCGACGCGCTCAACGCTCCCGGCTTCGATATGTTCCGGCGGCTGATCGAGGACTACGAACGCGACAACGACGTTCCGATGGCCGATATCGCCGCCGCGCTGGCGCTGCAGAGCCGCGACGGTGCGGAGTTCCTGATGACCGAACTGCCGCCGGAGCAGCGCCGAGAGCGCCCTGAGCGTGCCGAGCGCCCTGACCGCGCGCCCCGGAAGGTGCGCGACGACCTGGCCACCTACCGGATCGCGGTCGGCAAGCGGCACAAGGTCAACCCGGGCGCCATCGTCGGGGCCATCGCCAACGAGGGCGGTCTGCACCGCAGCGACTTCGGGCACATCACCATCAAGGTGGACCACTCGCTGGTGGAGTTGCCGGCCAGGCTTCCCAAGGAGGCCTGGAAGAAACTGGAGAACACCCGCATCCAGGGCGTGCTGATCGACCTCAAGCCCGAACGCCGCCGGGCTCATGGGTCCAAGCCCGACAGCGGGAAGCCGCGCCGCCCCAGGCAATGACCGCTGCCGAGGAGCTCGACCAGGGCGGCCTTGAGGCCGTCTCGACGGTGGACCGGGTCGCCTCGCTGACGGGGGTGCGTGCGCTGGCGGCCCTCTTGGTGGTGGCCACCCACGCCGCCTACACCACCGGCAAGTACACCCACGGGTACGCCGGCCTGGTGTACTCCCGGATGGAGATCGGCGTGCCGATCTTCTTCGTGCTGTCCGGGTACCTGCTGTTCGGTCCGTGGGTGCAGGCCGCCGCATGCGGGTCGGCCGCGCCGTCGGTGCGCCGCTACGCCTGGCATCGGGTTCGGCGCATCATGCCCGCCTACGTGGTGACCGTCCTGGTCGCCTATCTGATCTACCACTTCCGCACGGCCGGTCCGAACCCCGGCCACAGCTGGTACGGGCTGCTCCGCAACCTGTCGTTGACCCAGATCTACACCGACGCCTACATGTTCTCCCACTTGCACCAGGGCCTCACCCAGATGTGGAGCCTGGCCGTCGAGGTGGCGTTCTACGCGGCACTTCCGGTGCTGGCGTTCCTGCTGTTGGTGGTGCTGTGCCGGCGCCGGTGGCAGCCCCGACTATTGCTGGCGGGCCTGGCCGTGCTCGCGCTCATCAGTCCGGCGTGGATGGCGTTCGTGCACACCACGCACGGGTTGCCCGACGGCGCCCGGCTGTGGCTGCCCGGGTATCTGGCGTGGTTCATCGGCGGCATGATGCTGACGGTGCTCGCCGCGATGGGAGTGCGCTGCTACGGGTTCATCGCCGTCCCGCTGGCGGTGCTGTGTTTCTTCATCGCCGCCACCCCGATCGCCGGGGAACCGACGACCTCGCCGGCCGGGCTTGCCCAGGCCGTCACCAAGACGGTGTTCTTCGCGGTGATCGCGACCCTTGTCGTCGCCCCGCTGGCGCTGGTCGGTCCGGGCGGGGCGCGGCCCGGTGGCGAGGCCGGTTGGTATGCGCGGGTGCTGGCAAGCCGGCCGATGGTGTGGCTCGGTGAGATCTCCTACGAGATCTTTCTGGTTCACCTGATCCTGATGGAGATCGCGATGGTGGAGATCCTCCACTGGCGGGTCTACACCGGATCGATGCCGGCGTTGTTCGTCGTCACGATGGCGCTGAGCGTGCCGGCGGCCTGGGTGCTGCACCGCTTCACGCGGGTTCGGAACTTTCGGAACTAGGGGCCGTCGGCCGCCCGCGGGCAGCGTCTGCGCAGTTCGCCGACGACGGTCGCCGCATCGGCCCGCGACACCGGCAGCAGCCAGTGGCGGCCCGCGTCATCCTCGACCGCGATGTGCAACCCGGTGCGCGCGGAACCGTCGTCGGGAGACCAGGAGGCGACCGGTACCGCCCGGGCGACCAGCAGCCGGATCGAGCGGATGGCATGTGGTTGGTCGGTAAGGGTGCGGCGCAGCCGGGCGATGTGCCGCGTTTGGCGCCAGAAGGCGGTGTAGGTGAGCGCCAGGGCGACCGCTCCGAAGAACGCCATGCCGACGGCGCCGCCGACGCGCCACCCCCACGCCCCCGTCCACATCGAAGGGTCCGCGGCGATACCCGCCACCAGCAGGACACAGAGTGTGGCGGTGATGCCCATCGCCACCCGCAACCGATTCGACGATCGCGACACCCGCGCCAGGAGATCGTCCAGAACCGGATCGCTCACCGGATGTAGCGCTCTCCGTAGCGGGCTCCGGTGACGTCATTGCGGACGGCCTCGACCATCGGTTCCAGCCCCGCGGGCCCGCAGCGTTCCCAGCGGGCGGCTTCATCATCGGTCAGCAGCAGCGAACGCTCGTAGATACCCACCGAACCGCACACCACGATGAGCAGGAGCCCTTCCGCGGTCCGGTAAAGGGTCCACGACCACGTCTCCTCGTGCAGTGCCTCCTCGTGCAGTTCCTCGTCCGGCACCAATCCGACGCTACCGCCGGACGGACTGTCCGGCCGGGAAAAACAGGGGAAGCACGAACTCCTCGAGCATGGCCCGCTCGTCGTCGACGTCTCGGCCGGGGGAGACGAGAAATGAGGCCACCACCCGGACCAGCCAGCGGGCCTGCCGGTCGGCCTTCTCGGTGGAGCCGGAACCCAACGACCGAACGAACGCAGCGGTCAATACCTGCACCGCTTTCGACGACCCGGCGGCCTCGGCTCCGGCCGAGGTCTTGCTGAACCAGGCTGCCAGGGCGGGCCTTTCGCGTACCGCGCGCAGCGCCTCGCTGAGGCCGGTGAGCAGTCGTTGCCGAGGATCCTCGATCCCGGAGGTGTGATCGGTCAGCCGGGCTGCCACCGCGCGGGCCTCGCGCTGTACGAAGGCGCCATGCAGGGCGGCCCGGTTCTCGAAGCAGCGATACAGCGTCGCGCGGGAACACCCCGCCGCCCGGGCGATGTCCTGCATCTCGACCGCGTCCACCCCGCGTTCGGCGAACAGCGCGGCGGCGGCGTCCAGAACGCGCTCGGCATCCACCTCAGCCCATCCGGACCGGCACCGTCAGCGGTCGGCGCACGTAATTGCCCGGGGCCCAGACGATCCCGGACTCGTCGACGTCGAACTCGGGGCACCGGGTGAGCAACTCGGTCAACGCCACCCGGGACTGCATCCGGGCGGCGGCGGCGCCCAGGCAGTGGTGCGCACCATGGCTGAAGGTCAGGATGTTGCGCGGCCGCCGCCGCACGTCGAGGTCTGCGGCGTCCGGTCCGTACTGCCGTTCATCGCGGTTGGCCGAGCCGTACAGCAGCAGCACCTTGCGGCCCGCCGGGATGTCGCGACCCTCGATCGTCACGTCCCGGGTGGTGGTGCGTGCCAGGCCCTGCACCGGCGAGGTGAGCCGCAGAAACTCCTCGACGGCGTCGGGAATCAGCTCCGGTTGCTGCCCGAGCATCCGGCGCTGGGCGGGATCCCGGTCGAGCAATTGCACGGCGCCGCCGAGCAATCCGGTCGTGGTGTCATTCCCGCCGGTGACCATGGTGAAGGTGAAGGCGAGGATCGACAGCATTCCCGCCACGTCGCCGTCGGCTCCGACTCCGGCGGCCACCAGATGCGACACCGTGTCATCGCCGGGTTCGCGGCGACGGCGTTCGATCAGTTCGGTGAAGTACGCCACCATCGAGGTGAGCGCCTCGGTGGCGCCGAGCAGTCCGCCCGGTGCGGTGCTGGCCGCGACGATCGCCTCGGTCCAGGCGTCGAACCGGTCCCGGTCGGCATCCGGGACACCGAGATAGTGCGCCACCACCATCGACGGGAGGGGCTTGAACAGCTCCGCGACGATGTCCCCGCCGCCGGCGGCCCGCAGCCTCTCGATGCGCTCGACGACGAACTCGCGGACCTTCGGTTCGACGGCCTCGACCTGGCGCGGGGTGAACCCGCGCGACACCAGTTTGCGGAACTCGGTGTGCGCCGGCGGATCCTGCATCACCATCGGCGGGTTGTCCTTGAGGCCGATGAGTTCCAGTTCGCCGTAGTTGACGGTCAGGCCCTGGGCGGAGGAGAAGGTCTGGTGATCCCGGGCGGCCGCCCAGACGTCGGCGTGTCGGGACAGCACCCAGTAGTCCCCCCAGTGGTCGGCGTCGGGGTTCGCCGGCATGACATGGTGCACCGGGTCGTGGTCGCGGAGTGCGGCGTACATCGGCCAGGGGTCGGCCCAGGTGGGGCCACTGCGCAGTTCGAACGAGGCATGAGACAAATCGGTGCTCATGTCTCATGGTGCGGTTGCGGGGATCGTGGTGTCAACCACGTTGCTCGCTAGATCAGGGCGCCCGGGTTGAGGATCCCGTCCGGGTCCAGCGCGGCCTTGATGCGTCGGTTGAGTTCCATGGCCTCGGGCCCCAGTTGCCCGGCCAGCCAGGGCTTCTTGAGCCGTCCCACCCCGTGCTCGCCGGTGATGGTGCCGCCGAGGCTGACCGCCAGGTCCATGATGTCGCCGAACGCCTTCTCGGCGCGGGCCGTCATCTCCGGATCGGCGGGGTTGTAGACGATCAGCGGGTGGGTGTTGCCGTCCCCGGCGTGGGCGATCACCGAGATGGTCAGGCCCGCATCCGCGGCGAGCTTGGCCACCCCGCCGACCAGGTCGGCCAGTCTGGGCAGCGGCACCCCGACGTCCTCGAGCAGCAGCGCGCCCTTGGCCTCGACCGCCGGGATCGCGAATCGGCGGGCGGCGACGAACGCCTCGCCCTCATCCGGGTCCGCGGTCGAGAAACATTCCGTCGCACCGGCTTCGGTGAATACCCGGGCCATGAACTCGGCATCCTCGGCGCCGGCCGGCCCGCGGTCGTCGGAGGCGGCCACCATCATCGCCGCGGCGCTGCGGTCCAGGCCCATCCGCAGTTGGTCCTCTACGGCATTGATCGCCACGGCGTCCATGAACTCCAGCATTGACGGCCGGATCGTGCCGGTGATCTCCACCACCGAGTTCGCCGCGGCCTCGACCGAATCGAAGGTCGCCACGACGGTGGCGGTGGTGCGCTGCGGGGGCAGCAGTCGCAGGGTCACCTCGGTGACCACCCCGAGGGTGCCCTCACTGCCGACGAACAACTTCGTCAGTGACAGTCCCGCGACGTCCTTGAGTCGTGGTCCGCCGAGGCGCACCGCGGTCCCGTCGGCCAGCACCACCTGCAGTCCCAGCACGTAATCGGTGGTGACGCCGTACTTCACGCAGCACAGCCCGCCGGCATTGGTGGCGACGTTGCCGCCGATGCTGCAGATCTCATAGGACGACGGATCCGGCGGATACCACAGCCCGTGTTCGGCGACCGCCTTCTTCACCTCCGCGTTGAGCAGTCCGGGTTGCACCACCGCCGTGCGGGTGACCGGGTCGACGGAGATCGCGCGCATCTTCTCCGTCGACACCACGATCCCGCCGTTCACCGCGGTCGCCCCGCCGGACAGCCCGCTTCCCGCGCCGCGCGGCACCACCGGGACGCGGTGCGCACTGGCCCAGCGCAGTACCGCCTGCACCTGCTCGGTCGTGGTCGGCCGGACCACCGCCAGCGGGGTGCCGGCCGCGGGATCCGCCGCCCGGTCGTGGCGGTAGGAGCCCAGGATGTCGGGGTCGGTGACGACGACACCGTCGGGCAATTCGGCGATCAGCGCGTCGAGGGCGGGGGACACGCGCTCAATCGTAGGTGCCGAACCGTCGGCGCAACTGTCGGTGCCGGTGGCGGAACAGGATCTGCACGGCCAGCCGATACAGCGCCCCGAACGGTGGGATTCGACCTCGCCAGCACAGTCGGTCGGTGACGGTGCAGCCGCCGTCGAGGGGCGTCACCACCCGCTCGTGCTCCCAGCAGGATTGCGTCAGCATCACCGATCGCTCCAAGAAGCGGAAGCCGGGTCCGCGTTCGGCGATGGTCAGATCGTCGAAGTCCACCGGCAGCACACCGAAGAGCAACAGCCAGCTTCGTCCCACCCGGCGGTTCAACGGCAGTTCGGCGATGCTGGCACCGGAAAGGCCGGCCGGCACGGTCATTCGCAGCAGCGGCCGAAGCTCGCCGTTGACGCCGGACATGGCGGTGACGTGCTGCCAGACCCGATCCGCCGGGGCGGACAGGCGCGTGGAGATGTCGAAGGAGTGCATGGCCACCTCGATCAGGTCGATGGTTTGCGGTCGAGTTCCCGCAGCGCCGGTATCCACGGGCACAGCAGCCCGATCGTCACGATCGGCAGCGCCAGACCGAGAAATGCCGCCCGCAGGCCGAAGTTGTCCACCAGCGGCCCGGCCAGCATGAAGCCCACCGGTCCGGCCGCATACGCCATCGAGGTCATCACTCCGACGACCCGACCGCGCAGATGTGCCGGTGCGAGGGTCTGCATGACGGAGTTGTAGATCGGGCCGATCGGCCCGTACACCAGACCGACGAGGGCGGCCAGGGCGAGGATCAGCGGCAGCGGCGGCAACAGCGAGATCACCACACTGGCGATGCCGAAGGTGAGCACGGCGGTCAGCACGGTGCCGCGCCGGCTGGCGAACGTCGACAGCACCGTCCAACTCAGCGCGCCGACCAGGCCGCCGATGGACAGCGCCATCAACACCCAGCCCAGCTGGGCGGGCTCGTCACGGTCGGCGAAGTACTTGGGGAACAGCACGCTTTCCATCGGCAGGTAGAGCGCCGTCACCGAGAGATCGATGAGGCCCAGCGTCCGCAGAACCTTGTTGTGCCACACGAACGTCAGACCTTCGACCACTCCGGACAGCACCCCCTCCGGGAGTGTGGCGCGGTCCGGACGGCCGGCGCCGGGCAGTCGGAGCACGGCCATCGTCAGGATCGAACAGCCGAATGCGGCAGCGGTCACCCACATGGTGTTGACCCCGCCGACGGTGGCGATCAGCAGGCCGCCGATCCCCGGTCCGGTGATGTAGGCGAGGTTGAACACCGCTTCGTACACGCTGTTGGTCTTGTCCAATGTCCAGCCGGCCCGGCCGGCAGCCTCCGGCAGCATGGATTGCCGCGCCGTCATCCCGCCCGGGTCGAAGAACGCCCCCGCCGCGGCGAGTCCGGCCAGCACCAGGGTGTTCAGGGCCCCGATCCCCTGGGTGGCGGCCAGTACCGGGATGGCCGCCACCGAGGCCGCCGACATCAGATCGGCGAGCATGGCCACCCGTCGTCGGCCCAGGAAGTCCACGGCGGTGCCCGCTACCAGCGTGGCGAACAGCAGTGGCAGCGTCGCCGCGGCGGCCACCACCGAGGCGTCGGTGGCGCTCCCGGTGCGCTGCAGCACCAGCCAGGGGAAGGCCACCATCGAGATGCCGTTGGCCGCCGCGGACAGGAATGCCGACACGAGAATCAGCAGCACCGGACCGCGGGAAGTGGTCATTGCAGGCAGCATAGGTTCGGTGACGCCCCGTCCACACCGCTGTCCGCACCCGCGCACCGGGGTGGAGTGCGATTCCCCGGTCCCGCCGGGGAGTGGCTGGCCCGGTGACCCGGCCACCGCCGACACCCCGGTCGCCCGGGACGCCGGGGAAGTCGGGAGGCTGGCCGCGGCGGCGGCCGATATCGCGACCCTCGATGCCGAGGTGAGTGTCTGTCGGGCCTGTCCCCGGCTGACGGCGTGGCGCTCCGAGGTGGCCGCGGTGAAGCGACGGGCCTACGCCCATGAGCCGTACTGGGGGCGGCCGGTGACGGGGTGGGGTTCGGCGCGGCCGCGGATCCTGGTGCTGGGCCTGGCTCCGGCGGCGCACGGTGGCAACCGGACCGGCCGGGTGTTCACCGGCGACCGATCCGGGGATCAACTCTTCGCCGCCCTGCACCGCTGCGGTCTGGTCAACTCCCCGTTGAGCACTGACGCCGCCGATGGTTTGTCCACCAACGACATTCGGGTGGTGGCCGCGGTGCGGTGCGCCCCGCCCGGTAACGCGCCGACGCCCGCCGAGCGGGTCACCTGCGAGCCGTGGCTGGTGGCCGAGTGGCGCCTGGTGGCCCCGTCGGTGCGGGTGGTGGTGGCTCTCGGCGGGTTCGCCTGGCAGTCCGCGCTCCGACTGCTGGGGCCCGCCGGTGCGCGCCCGAAGTTCGGGCACGGCGTCGCGGTGGTGCTGCCCTCAGGGGTGGTGCTGCTGGGCTGCTACCACCCCAGCCAGCAGAACATGTTCACCGGGCGGCTGACCCCGGACATGCTCGATGACGTGTTCACCCGGGCCGCCGAGCGTGCCGGAGTGGGCCCGGCCACCGACTCACGGTAGCGCCGCCAGCGCTTCCCGCAGCCGCCGTCCACTGGTTTCCCGGTCGGGATCGCGGCGCAGCAGCATGCCCTTGACGAAGGACATCCTGTCGCCGTCGCGGCGCGGCACCACGTGCAAATGGATGTGAAACACCGTCTGGAACGCCGACTTGCCGTCGTTGATCGCCAGGTTGGTGCCGGTGGCGCCGAGTCCGCTCCGCGCGGCCAGGGCGACCCGCCTGCCGATCGCGAGCATGCCCGCCAGCGTTCCGGCCGGGGTGTCGGTGGTGTCCACGGTGTGGGCCTTGGGGATCACCAGGGTGTGCCCGGGGGTGAAGGGGCGGATATCGAGGAACCCGAGGTAGTCGTCGTCCTCGTAGACCCGTATCGCCGGAGCGGTCCCGGCGACGATGTCGCAGAACACACATGCCATCCGGCCACCGTAGCGGCTGTGCCGTCCCAGCCGTGAGCGGCTGCACCGGACCCAGCCGCGAGCCGCTACGCTGCGGCGAGTGGACGCCACCGATCTCGCCTTCGCCGGGGCCGCCGAACAGGCCCGCCTGCTGGCCTCCGGGGCCATCTCCGCCCCGGGACTGCTGGAGCTGTACCTCGACCGCATCGCCCGCGTGGACCGGGAACTGCGCTCGTTCCGGATCGTCATGACCGAGAACGCCCGCCGGGAGGCGGCCGCGGCCCAGCAGCGACTCGACGCCGGTGAGCGCTTGCCGCTGCTGGGTGTGCCGGTCGCCATCAAGGATGACAGCGACGTCGCCGGGGAGTTCACCTGCTATGGCAGCAGCGCGTACGACCTCGAGGCCACGGAGGATTCCGAGGTGGTGCGCCGGCTGCGGCAGGCCGGCGCGGTGATCCTCGGCAAGACCTCGGTGCCGGAGATGATGCTCTGGCCGTTCACCGAAACCGTCAGCTTCGGCGCCACCCACAATCCCTGGGACGTCACCTACACCCCCGGCGGCAGCAGCGGCGGCAGCGGTGCCGCGGTGGCCGCCGGACTGGTTCCGCTGGCGCTCGGTTCCGACGGTGCCGGGTCGATCCGGATCCCGGCCAGCTGGTGCGGGCTATTCGGGCTCAAACCCCAGCGCGGCCGGGTGCCGATCGGATCCGGTGAGGATCCGTGGACCGGGCTGAGCGTCAACGGACCGCTGGCTCGGACGGTCGAAGACGCCGCGCTGTTCCTCGACGCGACGCATGACGGCCCGGCCCCGAGCGGTGGGTTCGTGAAGGCGGCCGCCCGCGAGCCGGGCCGGTTACGGATCGCCTTCAGCACCAAACTGCCGCCCATGATGGTCGCGCGGCTGGGCCGGCCACAGCAGCGCGCGCTGGACGGGTTGGAGGCGCTGCTCCGCGACCTTGGCCACGAGGTGCTCTGGCATGACCCGGACTATCCGGCGTGGGCGATGTACGGCCATGTGCTGCCCCGGATGTGGCGGGGCGTCTACGAGGAGGTGCGCAAGCTGCCCTACCCGGAGCGACTGGAGCCGCGGACGAAGGCGGTCGCCCGGCTGGGTTCGATGATCTCCGAGCGCTGGATGGACAAGGTCCGCGCGGCCGAACCGACGTTGATCTCGCGGGTCGGTTCGATTTTCGACGACTTCGACGTGCTGGTCACCCCGGGCGCGGCGACCGGGCCGTCGCGGATCGGGCAGTACCAGCACCGCGGCGGGGTGACGACGCTGCAGTTGGTTGCCGCCCGGGCGCCGTATTTCGCGATTTTCAACGCCACCGGCCAGCCGGCGGCCTCGGTGCCGTGGTTCCTCGACGGCGAGAACCTGCCGGTGTCGGCGCAGTTGGTCGGGCGGCAGTCCGACGAGGCGACCCTGCTGGCGCTCAGCGCCCAGATCGAGGCCGCCCGACCGTGGGCCGACCGCCGCCCGCCGGTGTCGTGAGCGCCCCGGAGGACGCCGCCCCGGACCAGGACACCGCGGGCCGGGACGTCCCGCCATCCGCTGAGGCCTACGACCACCTGCTCGACGGGCTCAGTGGCGATGCCCGTGCTGAGCGCGCCGAACTGGTCGATTGGCTGCTCGGGCAGGGCATCGGCGTCGAGGAGATCCGCAACTCGTTCGCCCCGATGCTGCTGCCGGCGCGCCGTGCCCTCGGCGATGACGGCACCTATGTTTCGGCCCGGCAGATCAGCGAGCGAACCGGGCTGGACCTCGAACCGCTGATGCGGTTCCAGCGTGCGGCGGGGCTGCCTCAGGTCGACGACCCGGATGCTCCGGTGTTCATGCGGCCCGACGGCGACACGGCGGTGCACATCAAGCGGTTCTTGGATCTGGGCATCGATCCCGACCAGATGCTGGCGGTGGTGCGGGTTCTGGCCGACGGACTGGCGAACGCCGCCGAGGTGATGCGCGGCGCAGTCCTCGGGAAGGTGCTGCGGCCCGGGGTCACCGAGTTGGAGATCGCGCAGGGCTCGAAGGCGGTCGCGGGGGCGGCCGCGCCGCTGCTGGGCCCGATGATCGAGGACCTGTTGCTGTTGCAGCTGCGGCACGCCGTCGAGACCGAGGCGGTCAACGCCAACGAGCGCGCTGTCGGTGCGCCGCTGCCCGGTGCACGGGTGGTGGCCGCCGCGTTCGCCGACCTGGTGGGCTTCACCCGGCTGGGTGAGGAGGTGCCACCGGAGGAACTCGAGAAGCTGGCGAATCGGCTGGGGGAGCTGGCGCGCGAGGTCGCGGTCGCGCCGGTGCGGTTCATCAAGACCATCGGGGATGCGGTGATGTTCGTCTCGGCCGACACCGGTGCCCTGCTGGACGCGGTCCTGCGCCTGATCGACGCCGCCGAGGCCGACGAGTTGCTGCCGCAGTTGCGGGCCGGGGTGGCGTTCGGTCCGGCGGTGAGCCGGGCCGGCGACTGGTTCGGCAGTCCGGTCAACACCGCCAGCCGGGTGACGTCGGTCGCGCGGCCGGGATCGGTGCTGGTGTCGGAGGCGGCGCGGGAGAGCGTCGGGGAGGATCCCCGGTTCAGCTGGTCGGCGGCCGGATCGCGGCACCTGCGCGGCATCCGCGATGCCACGAAGTTGTTCCGGGCGCGACGGGTTGCCCCCGAGTAACCGCGATCAGCCGCGAAGCACCTTCATCGCGGCGACGGCGCCGACGGCCAGCAGCAGCACGATCGCCAGGGTGGGGCTCACGAGCCACCACACCAGACCGGCCATGATCAGCGCCGGTGACACGACGACGAGGGTCATCGCCGGGTGCTGCCGCAGCACATCACGGGCGGCGCGGGCGCGTTGCGGGTCGATCTCCTTACCGGCCACCGTGCGCCTCAGAAGAAGCCGGGGAAGCCGTAGAACCCGCCGTAGAAGTTGCCGGGGATGTACTCCGGGGTGGCGTCGATCTGCGCGTTGCCGGGTGTGGCGCACTCGGTCGTCTGGCCGCCGAG
>JAKOYE010000092.1 GCA_029780675.1 Actinomycetes bacterium | reverse complement strand
TCGCCGAGAAGCTTGGTGCGGCTTTGGATCTCATGGAGGATGCCTGGTGGGGCCCGACGGTGCCGCTGGAGGGCGCGCCCTGGTTCGCGCTCTCGGAACGCAACTCCCCGGGTTCGATGATCGTCAACATGTCGGGGCAAC
Organism: Actinomycetes bacterium; assembly: GCA_029780675.1. Lineage (GTDB taxonomy): Bacteria > Actinomycetota > Actinomycetes > Mycobacteriales > Mycobacteriaceae > Mycobacterium. The sequence goes on along the minus strand of JAKOYE010000092.1, from coordinate 101,265 downwards.
GGTTCATGAACGAGTCGATGCCCTATGTCGAGGCCTGTCACCGGATGTACGGCGGCGAGTTCGGCCAGGGCGACGGTCCGGGGGAGAACATCCCGGCCTGGCTGATCTTCGACCAGCAGTACCGCGACCGCTATATCTTCGCCGGTCTGCAACCGGGGCAACGCATTCCACAGAAGTGGCTGGACTCCGGCGTCATCGTCAAGGCGGATACCCTCGACGAACTCGCCGCTTCGACCGGGTTGCCGGCCGCCGAGCTGCGCTCGACGGTGGACCGGTTCAACGGTTTCGCCCGCTCCGGGATCGATGAGGACTTCCACCGCGGCGAGAGTGCGTATGACCGTTACTACGGCGACCCCACCAACAAGCCGAACCCCAACCTGGGCGAGATCACGCATCCGCCCTACTACGCCGCCAGGTTGGTTCCCGGCGACCTGGGCACCAAGGGTGGCATTCGGACCGACGTTCACGGCCGCGCCCTGTGTGACGACGGGTCGGTGATCGAAGGGCTGTACGCCGCCGGGAATGTCAGCGCGCCGGTGATGGGGCACACCTATCCCGGCCCGGGCGGCACCATCGGCCCGGCGATGACCTTCGGCTACCTGGCGGCGCTGCACCTGGCGAACACCCGGAAGGACTGAGATGCCGATCAACCCCGACATCGCCCTGGGCGCGGAGCTTGAACCGGTCGAGTTCTCCTGGGATAGCAGCGATGTGCAGCTCTATCACTTGGCACTGGGCGCCGGGGCTGACCCGATGGACGCCGGGGAACTCCGCTATCTCGCCGATGGCACACCGCAGGTGCTGCCGACGTTCTCCAGCGTCGCCGCAAGCTTTCACATGACCGAACCGCCGGCGGTCCGCTTCCCCGGCGTCGAGATCGAACTGAGCCGCGTGCTGCACGCCAGCGAGTCCGTGACGGTCCCGCGGCCGCTGCCGGCGAGCGGATCGGCCAGGGCTGTGACCCGCATCACCGGGGTCTGGGACAAGGGCAAAGCCGCGGTGATCGACAACGAGACCTCCGTGACAGCGCTCGACGGCACCCCGCTGTGGACCACGAAACGGTCGATCTTCGCCCGCGGCGAGGGTGGCTTCGGCGGCGATCGCGGTCCGTCGGCATCCGTGGACCCGCCGGGTCGTGAACCCGATCTGGTCGTCGACATCCCGACCCTGCCCCAGCAGGCACTGTTGTACCGGATGTGCGGGGACCGCAATCCCCTGCACTCCGATCCCGGCTTCGCCGCCGCGGCGGGGTTCCCCCGGCCCATCCTGCACGGGCTGTGCACCTACGGCATGACCTGCAAAGCCCTGGCCGACTCGGTGCTCGACGGTGACGCCACCCGGGTCGGCTCGTTCGGCGGGCGGTTCGCCGGCGTGGTGTTCCCCGGGGAGACGCTGCGGGCCTCGATCTGGCGGGAGGGCGATCGGCTCCTCGCCGTCGTCACCGCGCCGAGCCGCGAGGATGCCACCGTGCTGTCCGGCGTGGAGTTGGTTGCCAACCCTGCTCATCCCCGAACGTAACCCCACGGCGGAATACCCCCTACACGATCGCCGTGTGGTTACGCCCGGCGCGCTATGGCGGTGGAGATCCGGTGGACGATGCTCCCGGGGGTGTCCTCGACGGTGACCCTGATGACGATCCAGCCGAGTTCGAGCATCTCGTCCATGCGGTGGATATCCCGATTGAACTGACGGCGGTCGAGCCGATGGTGATCCCCCTCGTACTCGACGGCGATCCTGAGTTCTTCCCAGCCGAGGTCAGCCTCGGCGATCACGATTCCGTACCCGTTACGCACCGCGATCTGGGTCTGCGGCCGCGGCAGCCCGGCCCGGATGATCAGCAGACGCAACCAGGTCTCCCGCGGCGACTCGGCACCGGGATCGACCATCGCGAGTGCCGCTCGCGCCCGGCGAATCCCGCGCCGGCCACCGTGGCCCTCCGCCGCATCGGCGATGTCGGCGACGTTCAGCCGGGTTGCCCGCGCGAGTGCGTCGACCATCGGAACGGCCTTGTCGACCGAATACCAGCACAGCAGATCCACCGCGGTGCGCGCGGGCGTCGTCACCCACATTCCTTTGCGCTCGCAGATCTCCGCGGCGGTAAGTTCACAGCCCCTCGCGATGACCCCCGCGGCGGCCCGCCTGTTGGTGTCCGCGATCTCAGCCGGCCGGCGCGAGTCAACCCACTTCGTGCCATGGACTGCCGCTGCGGAGAGGCCGACCAGGACACCGCGCCCGCGGGAACGCAGCCAAGACGCCCGCGCCTTGAGCAGCGGCGTCAACTCGGTCGTGGCTGAGACGTAGACGTCCTGGTGAACGGCGACATACCGGGTGCGTAACTGGTGGCGGGTAAGTCGGCCCGATGCCAGGGCCGCACTGCCGAGGAAGGGCTCGTCCATGGCACGAGTGTGCTCACGGCGACCGACAGATCACCGAGCGGAACGTCAGGGCGGAAATCCGACTCCCGCAACGCCATACCGTTACTCTCGGCGCGGCCGTCAGCCGAGGATCAAGCCGGAGGTCGGCACCCCGGTGCCCGCCGTCACCAGGACGTGCTCGACGCCGTCGACCTGGTTGACCGAGGTTCCGCGCAACTGGCGCACCCCTTCGGCGATCCCGTTCATCCCGTGGATGTAGGCCTCGCCGAGTTGGCCGCCGTGGGTGTTGATCGGCAACCGCCCGCCGATCTCGATCGCGCCGTCGGCGACGAAGTCCTTGGCCTCGCCACGGCCGCAGAAGCCGAGTTCCTCGAGTTGGATGAGGGTGAACGGGGTGAAGTGGTCGTAGAGGACCGCGGTCTGGATGTCGTCGGGCGTCAGCCCGGATTGCCCCCACAACTGCCGGCCCACCAATCCCATCTCCGGCAGCCCGAGTTCGGGACGGTAGTAGCTGGTCATCGAGTACTGGTCCGGGCTGGAACCCTGCGCCGCCGCCTCGATGATCACCGGCCGGTGCTTGAGGTCGCGGGCCCGTTCGACGGAGGTGACGACGATCGCCACCCCGCCGTCGGTCTCCTGGCAGCAGTCCAGCAACCGCAACGGCTCGGCGATCCAACGGGAGTTCTGGTGATCGTCGATCGTGATCGGCTTGCCGTAGAAGTACGCCCTGGGGTTGTTGGCCGCGTGCCGGCGGTCGGCCACCGACACCGCCCCGAAGTCGCGGCTGGTCGCCCCGGACAGGTGCATGTACCGCCGGGCGATCATCGCGACCTGGGCGGCCGGCGTGGACAGTCCGTGCGGGTAGCTGTAGGAGTTGTCGACGCTGGTGGAATCGGCGCCCTGGATCAACCGCAACTGCACCTGCCCGAAGCGCATCCCGGAGCGCTCGTTGAACGCGCGATATGCCACAACGCAATCCGCGACACCGGTGGCCACCGCCATGGCGGCCTGCTGGACGGTCGCGCAGGCGGCACCGCCGCCGTGGTGGATCTTGGAGAAGAACTTCAGCTCCCCGATACCGGTGGCGCGGGCAACGGCGACCTCGGTGTTGGAGTCCATCGTGAAGGTCACCATGCCGTCGACGTCGGCGGGTGAGAGCCCGGCGTCGTCGAGGGCATCGTTGACGGCCTCGGCGGCCAGTCGCAGTTCACTGCGGCCGGAGTCCTTGGAGAAGTCGGTGGCGCCGATCCCCGCGATCGCCGCCTTTCCGGACAGTCCGCCGGGCATCAGGAACCTCCGAAAGTGAATGTGACCGTGGCGATGACGTGGTCACCGAGGCTGTTCGTGCCGACCACCTTCACCGTGACCAGGTCGTTCTCGACGGCAGTCACCTCGCCGCGGAACGTGACGGTGTCGTAGGCGTACCACGGCACCCCGAGACGCAGTGCGATCGACTTGATCACGGCGGTCGGCCCGGCCCAGTCGGTGACGTAGCGCTGCACCAGACCGGTGTCGGTGAGGATGTTGACGAAGATGTCCTTGGAACCCTTGGCCTGAGCCTTGTCCCGGTCGTGGTGCACGTCCTGATAGTCGCGGGTGGCGATGGCGGTCGACACGATGAACGTCGGGTCGCCGTAGAGCGAGAGTTCGGGCAGGGCGGCGCCGACCGTGGCCGTCGGCCGACTCATGACGCCGGCTCCCACGCGTAGAGAGTCCAGGCGGGACCGCCGTCGCCCTCGGGAATGTCGATATACGTTGCGCGCACAGGCATTCCGATCGTCACCGCCGCCGGGTCGATGCCACGCAGTTCGCCGAGCATCCGCACCCCTTCCTCCAGTTCGACCAGCGCGATGACGAAGGGTAGGGTCCGGCCGGGCACCCGCGGCGCATGATGCACGACGAAGCTGAACACCGTTCCACTGCCGCCGGCAACCAGGTAGTCGACGGGAAGATCCTTCGACTGCCAGAGCGCGGGCATCGGCGGATGCTGCAGGGTTCCGTCGGGCAGTCGCTGGATGCGCAACTCGTGCGCATTCACCCCGTCCCAGAAGAACTGGGTGTCTCGGGAGACTGCGGGGCGCATCAACTGTTCGGCGTCGAGATCGGCGGGCACCCCCGGGGTCGCGGACGACCGGTCGGCCGGTCTGAACTTCAGGATGCGCCACATCATCTCCGCGACGTCCTCGGCACCGACCGACCAGGTGATCCTCTGGTTGATGAAAAATCCCTCACCCAGTGCGGTGTTCTTCGGGCCGACGACATCGGTGAGTTCGGCTGTCACACTGACCTCTTCGCCGGGGCGCAGGTAACGGTGGTAGGTCTGCTCGCAGTTGGTGGCGACGACGCCGACGTACCCGGCGGCGTCGAAAATCTCCAGAATCTTTCCCAGCGGATCGTCGTCGGGCCGGCTGCCACCCAGGCCCATCATCGTCCAGACCTGAATCATCGCCGGTGGGGCCACGATCCCGGGGTGGCCCGCCGCCCGGGCGGCGGCATCGTCGACGTAGATCGGGTTGCGATCACCGATCGCGTCGAGCCAGTGGTCGACCATCGGCTGGTTCACCGGGTGGCGGCCCTTGCGGGGCTTGCTCTTTCCGGCTGCCTTGATCCGTTCCGCGGCCTGCTTGATCTCGTCGATACTCATCGGTGCCCTCTGCTCTTCGCGCAAGCGCTCATCGGTGCCCTCTGCTCTTCGCGCAAGCGCTCATCGCGGAACCCTCGGCACGTTCAGGCCCGCCGCGGCGACCTGCTCGCGCATCACCTCGTTGACCCCGCCCCCGAAGGTGATGACCAGGTTGCGTTTGGTGTGCGAGTCCAGCCAGCGCAGCAGTTCGGCCGTCGCCTCCTCGGCCGGATTGCCGTACTTCCCGACGATCTCCTCCGCGAGCCGGCCGATCCGCTGGATCCGTTCGGTGGAGAACACCTTGGTGGCGGCGGCATCAGCGATGTCGACGGTCTCCCCCGCGGCCGCGACCTGCCAGTTGAGCAGTTCGTTGATCCGCCAGACGGCGCGAATCTCGCCGAGCGCCCGCCGGACGTCCCCGTGGTCGATCGGAGTGACGCCGTCACCGCCCGGCGTGGCGGCCCAGGAGTGCACCCGGTCGTAGAGACCGGCGATCTTTCCCGCCGGTCCCAGCATCACCCGCTCATGGTTGAGCTGGGTGGTGATCAGCCGCCAGCCGGCGTTCTCCTCGCCCACAAGCATGTCCGCCGGCACCCGGACGTCGTTGTAATACGTGGCGTTGGTGTGGTGGGCGCCGTCGGCGAGGATGATCGGCGTCCACGAGTAGCCCGGGTCTCCTGTGTCGACGATGAGGATCGAGATGCCCTTGTGTTTGGCGGCTTCCGGATCGGTGCGGCAGGCCAACCAGACGTAGTCGGCGTCATGCCCGCCGGTGGTCCAGATCTTCTGTCCGTTGACGATGTATTCGTCCCCGCACCGAACGGCCGCAGTGCGCAGCGACGCCAGGTCGGTGCCGGCTTCGGGCTCGGAGTATCCGATGGCGAAATGCACCTCCCCGGCGAGGATGGCGGGCAGGAACTTTCGCTTCTGCGCCTCGTTGCCGTACACCATCAGGGTCGGGCCGACGGTCTGCAGCGTGACCGCGGGCAGCGGAACATCCGCGCGCGCAGCCTCGTTGACGAAGATCTGCTGTTCGATCGGCCCGAAGCCCAGCCCGCCGTACTCCTTCGGCCAGCCCACGCCCAGCTTGCCGTCGGAGCCCATCCGCTTGATCACCGCGCGGTAGGCCTTACCGTGCCGGTCGACCTCCATCTCCTTGGCCTCCTCGGCCGAGATGAGCGTCGAGAAGTACTGCCGCAACTCCGCTTGAAGCTGCCGCTGCTCGGGGGTCAGTTCGATGTACATTGCGCTCCCCGCGATTCGGCACCGGATGAGTCATGCCGGCGGACCGCCACGAGATCGAGACGGTGGGCCGGCCCGCCGAGCAGTCTGGTCAGGTCTTTGATCGACGAGTAGTAGCGGTGCATCGGATAAGTGACGTCCATCCCCATCCCGCCGTGCAGATGATGGCAGGTCTGCATGGCCGGCGGCACCTGGGAGGTGAGCCAGTAGCCGAGGATGTCGAGATCCTCGTCCGCGTCCAGACCCGCCGAGAGCCGCCAGATCGTCGATGATGACGCCAAACCCAGTGTGCGCGAGGCGATGTAGACCTCGGCGAGCTGGGCCGCCACGGTCTGAAACGTCGCCAGCGGCCGGCCGAACTGATGCCGCTGGGTGACGTAGTCGGCGGTCAACCGGACCGCCCCGGCCATCAGTCCGGCCGCGTACGCGCCGATCGCCGCGGTCGCCAATTGGTTGACCCGCCGGGCCGTCGCCCCCTCCAGGATCGCACCGGGTTCGACTACGACATCCGAGAATTCGACGGCGTATTCCTCGGTGCCCGTGGAGGTCGGCGTGGCGATCAGCCGCACTCCGTCGGCATCCGGCGACACCACCACCACACCCCCGTCGGTGCTGACCACCATCCAGTTCGCCTGCCGCGCGTAGGGCACCGCGACTTTCGTCCCGGTGAGGCGACCCCCATCGAGGGTGACGGCGGGACGGTCCGACAGGCTGGCACCGGGTTCGTTGAGGGCGGCGGTCAGGATCAGCCCCTTCCCGACCCCGTCGAGGAAGCGATCCTGCTGCCGCTCGGTGGCCAGGTCCAGCAGCGGCAGCAGTCCCAGACCCAGTGTGGCCAGCGCCGGTGAGAGCGTGGCGTGCCGGCCGATCTCGGTCAGCGCGGTCGCGATCTCGGCGAGGCCGACACCGTCACCGCCCAGCCGCTCCGGGAGCCCCAGCGCCGTCACGCCCCCGGAAACCAAAGCCTCCCAGCTGTTCTCGCGCTCCAGAATGGAGTTGACGACATCGGCGACGGCCTGCTGTGACGGTTCGGGAGTGAAATCCACCCGGAATCCTCCTTGCGCTTAACCGGATCGAGTCAGGACGTCGCTATCAGGACGGGTTATCAGGAGGTCGCACCCGTGTAGTCCACCTGCCAGTGCTTGATGCCGTTGAGCCATCCCGACCGGAGCCGCTCGGGTGTCCCCAGCGAGGAGATATCGGGCATGTTGTCGGCGATCGCGTTGAACATCAGGTCGATGGTCATCCGGGCCAGGTTGGCGCCGATGCAGTAGTGCACTCCGGTGCCGCCGAACCCGACATGGGGATTCGGGTCGCGAAGGATATTGAACGTGTGAGGTGTGTCGAAAACCTCCTCGTCGAAATTGGCCGAGCGGTAGAACATCACCACCCGCTGCCCGGCCTTGATCGAAACCCCGGCCAGTTCGGTGTCCCGGACTGCGGTGCGCTGGAACGCGGTAACCGGGGTGGCCCACCGGACGATCTCATCGGCGGCGGTCGCGGGGCGTTCCCGCTTGTACAGCTCCCACTGGTCGGGGTTGTCGATGAACGCCTTCATCCCATGGGTGATCGAGTTGCGGGTCGTCTCACTGCCGGCCACGGCCAGCATGAGAACAAAGAACCCGAACTCGTCGTCGGTCAGCTTCTCGCCGTCGACGTCGGCGTTGATCAGCGCGGTGACGATATCGTCGCCGGGATCCTTGGCCTTGATCGCGGCCATCTGCATGGCGTAGGCGAGAACCTCGATCGAGGAGGCGCGCGCGTCGATGTGGGCGAACTCGGGATCCTCGTTTCCCGTCATCTCATTGGTCCAGCGGAACAGCTTCGCCCGGTCCTCCTGCGGTACCCCGAGCAGGCCGGCGATCACCTGCAGTGGCAACTCGCAGGCGACCTGCTCGACGAAGTCCCCCGAGCCCTCCCCCGCGGCGGCCTTGACGATGGACAGCGCCCGCTGGGTGAGGTCCGGCCGTAACCGCTCAATGGCGCGCGGGGTGAACCCGCGGGAGATGATCCGGCGCAGCCGATCGTGGTGCTCGCCGTCCATGTTGAGCAGGATGACCCGCTGCATGTCGATATCTTCCCGGGCCATCTCGTCGGCGAACTGCGGCAGCGCGGTGTTCGGCCCGGAGTGGTAGACGTCGTTGCGGCGCGACACCTCTTTGACGTCCTTATGCCTGGTGACGACCCAGTAGCCCCCGTCGTTGAAGCCGCCCTTGCCGATCTGCTGTTCGCACCACCAGACCGGGGCGACCCGGCGCAACTCGGCCAACTCCTCGACCGGCAGCCGGACGACGTTGCGGTCGGGGTCCAGGAAGTCGAACCCTGGGGGCACGTGGGGGCCGGCGCCGGTAGCGGACATCTGTGACGAACTCCTCAATATGACGTGATCTAGTCCCAGTAAAACACGGCCCTAACGTGGACAAAAGGCATCGCGGCATCCTCGCTTGTCAGGGTACTGAAACGTGTTCTAGCCTGACCCGCATGGGCAATCCCGTCATCGTCGAAGCCACCCGCAGCCCGATCGGGAAGCGCAACGGTTGGCTGTCCGGCCTGCATGCCACCGAACTCCTGGGCGCGGTCCAGAAGGCCGTCGTCGACCGGGCCGGGGTGGACGCGGACGCGGTCGAACAGGTCATCGGCGGGTGCGTGACGCAGTACGGCGAGCAGTCCAACAATGTCACCCGGGTGGCCTGGCTGACCGCGGGCCTGCCCGAGCAGGTGGGCGCCACGACCGTCGACTGCCAGTGCGGCAGCGCCCAACAGGCCAACCACCTGATCGCCGGCCTGATCGCCGCCGGCGCCATCGACGTCGGAATCGCCTGCGGCGTGGAGGCGATGAGCCGGGTGGGTCTCGGCGCCAACGCCGGGCCGGACCGGTCAAAGATCCGGTCCGCGTCCTGGGACATCGATATGCCCGATCAGTTCACCGCAGCCGAGCGGATCGCCCAGCGCCGCGGCATCACTCGGGCCGATCTCGACCACTGGGGGTTGCTGTCCCAGCAGAAGGCGAAGCAGGCGTGGGATGAGCACCGGTTCGATCGGGAGATCTCCCCGCTGGAGGCTCCTGTCATCGGTGCGGACAAGATGCCGACCGCCGAGCGGCACATGGTCAGTCGTGACCAGGGCCTGCGCGAGACCACGATGGAGGGCCTGGCTTCGCTGAAGCCGGTGCTCGAGGGCGGGCTGCACACCGCCGGCACCTCCTCGCAGATCTCCGACGGCGCCGCGGCGGTGCTGTGGATGGACGAAGACAAAGCCAAGGCCCTCGGTCTCACACCCCGGGCCCGCATCGTCGCCCAGGCACTGGTCGGCGCGGAACCGTACTACCACCTCGACGGGCCGGTGCAGTCCACCGAAAGGGTTCTCGCCAAAGCCGGGATGACGATGGCCGATATCGACCTGGTGGAGATCAACGAGGCCTTCGCCTCGGTCGTCCTGTCCTGGGGGCAGGTGCACCACGCCGATATGGACCGGGTCAACGTCAACGGCGGCGCCATCGCGCTGGGCCATCCGGTGGGCAGCACCGGCAGTCGGCTGATCACCACCGCACTGCACGAGCTCGAGCGGACCGGCCAGAGCACCGCGCTGATCACCATGTGTGCGGGCGGGGCGTTGTCCACCGGCACCATCATCGAGCGGATCTAGTCCGATCGACGATGCGGAGCGCAGCGACGCGGAGGAGTCGGACAATCGACCCGCGATCGACGATGCGGAGCGCAGCGACGCGGAGGAGTCGGACATTCGGCCCGCGATCGACGATGCGGCGCGGATCGCCGCCGCGCAGAGCTATATCGACGCGCTGGTCAGCCACGAGGGTGACACGGTTCCCTTCGCGCCGGACTGCACCAGGGTCGAGCAGGGCGTCAAGAACGGATTCTCGGGTAACCACCTGCGCCGCAGCCTGAACCGCGGACCGCAGTACCGGATCATCGATAGCGTCACCCCACCGCACTACGTCGTCGACGGCGATCGGGTGCGGGCCCGGTACACGGTCCTCACCAGACTGTCGGCGGCCGGCCGCCGAGCGGCCGCGGAGGTGGACGAGACCTTCGTCATCCCCGCCTCCGACGGGCTGATCCACAAGATCAGGGTTAGATTTCACCCGACCGTCGTTAGGAGCAGTGCGATGTCCGCCAAACCGGCGCCGCGGGGCCTGAACTCGCCGCAGACCAACACCCTCATCAAGTGGATGTCGCGGGCCAACACCTGGGTGTACAAGAAGACCGACGGGAAGATCGGCGGGAAGTTCCTTCAGGGCGCACCGGTCGCGCTGCTGACCACGATCGGCCGCAAGACCGGTGAACCACGGGTCAGCCCGCTGCTCTATCTGCGGGAGGGCGACCGGGTGGTGTTGGTCGCGTCCAAGGGCGGGTCGGCCACCAACCCCATGTGGTACCTCAACCTCAAGGCCGACCCGGCGGTGTCGATCCAGATCCGGGACGAGGTGCTGCATCTGACCGCCCGCGACGCCACCGAGGAGGAACGGGCGCACTACTGGCCCAAGATGGCCGCGATGTACACCAGCTTCGACGACTACCAGTCCTGGACCGACCGGGTGATCCCGGTGGTGATCTGCGACCCGTGATCACGCCCCGTAGACCGGGACGGGGGGCCGCGCCTGCGCCAGCAGACTGCGCACCACGGGACCCAGTTCGGCGGGCTCCCATCGGGCGCCCTTGTCGACCTGGGCCCCGTGCTGCCAGCCTTCGGCGGCCCGCACGATGCCGCCCTCGACCTCGAACACCCGGCCGGTGACGTCGTCGGACTCGGCGCTGCCCAGCCAGACCACCAGCGGTGAGACGTTCTCCGGCGCCATGGCGTCGAAGCCGGACTCCGGTGCGGCCATCATGTCGGCGAAGACGGTCTCGGTCATCCGGGTCCGCGCCGCCGGCGCAATGGCGTTGACCGTCACCCCGTAGCGGCCCATCTCGGCGGCCGCCACCAGGGTCAATGCGGCGATGCCCGCCTTGGCGGCGCTGTAGTTCCCCTGGCCGACGCTGCCCTGAAGCCCGGCACCGGAACTGGTGTTGATGATCCGGGCGTGCAGGTCCCCCGCGGACACCGCGCCATCCTTCACCAGCCCGCGCCAGTAGGCCGCGGCATGCCGCATGGTGGCGAAATGTCCCTTCAGATGAACGGCGATGACGGCGTCGAACTCCTGCTCGCTGGTGTTGGCGATCATCCGGTCCCGGACGATCCCCGCGTTGTTCACCAGCACGTCGAGTCGGCCGAACTCCTCGACGGCGGTCCCGATCAGCCCGGCGGCCTGCTCCCAGTCCGAGACGTCGGCACCGCTGGGCACCGCTTCACCTCCCGCCGAAAGGATTTCGTCGACGACGGCCTGCGCGGCGCTACCGCCCCCAGCCGGGGATCCGTCGAGGCCCACCCCGATGTCGTTCACCACCACCCGGGCGCCCTCCGCGGCGAAGGCCAGCGCGTGGGCACGGCCGATACCGCCGCCGGCCCCGGTGACGATGACCACACGGCCGTCGACCAATCCCATGACATCTCCTTAGCTGTCGGCCCTACCGCTGGTTGGCATTCGACGCACCGAGGTACGCCGGCGGCTCCCCGCCGCCGTGCACGGCCAGGGCGGCCCCGCTGATGTAGGAGGCCGCGTCGGAGGCGAGAAACGCTGCCGCCCAGCCGATGTCGGTAGGCAGTGCCAGCCGGCCCATCGGGATGGTGGCCGCCACCGCGGCCTGCGAGCGCTCGTCGCCGTAGAACAGTTCGGCCTGCTCGGTGCGCACCATTCCGGCCACCACGGCGTTCACCCGCACCTTCGGCGCCCACTCGACCGCCAGCGAAGCGGTCAGACTGTCCACTCCGGCCTTGGCTGCGGCGTAGGCCGCGGTTCCCGGCGACGGCCGGGCGCCGCTGACACTGGAGATCGACACGATCGACCCCCCACGCGGCTGGTTCTGCATGATGACGTTGGCGGCCTGCGAGACGTGCAGCATGCCGAGCAGATTGAGTTCGACGACCCTCTGGTGGAACCGGGGCGAGGCGTCGGCGGCGAACGCAAAGGGTGAGCCGCCCGCGTTGTTGACCACCGCGTCCAGGCGACCGTGCCGCTCCACGATCACGGCGATCAGGGCGGCCACCGCATCGGGGTCGCGGACATCGCACGGGTGGAACTCGTAGGGCAGCCCGTCCACCGGCCGGCGCGCGCAGGTGATCACCACAGCGCCCTGGCCTGCGAACACCTCGCTGATCCCGGCTCCGACACCGCGTACACCACCGGTGACCAGGACGACCCGGCCGTCCAGGCCGAGGCTGATCGGGCCAGGCATTGTGTTAGCGTACCAAGCAAGTGCTTGCTCCGGTTCAGGTGACCGGCCCCAGGAGTGCCATGACCATCACGTCGCGGACCGTCGAACCCGGCATCGTCGCCGTGACGGTCGACTATCCGCCGGTCAATGCGATCCCCTCCCGGGGCTGGTTCGACCTTGCCGACGCGGTCACCGAGGCCGGCCGGGACACCGCAACCCATGCCGTGGTCCTGCGCGCCGAAGGACGCGGCTTCAACGCCGGTGTCGACATCAAGGAGATGCAGCGCACCCCCGGTTTCACCGCCCTCATCGATGCCAATCGGGGCTGCTTCGCCGCGTTCAAAGCGGTCTACGAATGCGCGGTCCCGGTCATCGCGGCGGTGAACGGCTTCTGCGTCGGAGGCGGGATAGGCCTGGTGGGCAATGCCGATGTGATCGTCGCCTCCGACGATGCGACATTCGGGCTGCCGGAGGTGGAGCGCGGGGCGCTGGGGGCGGCCACCCACCTGTCGCGCCTGGTGCCCCAGCACCTGATGCGCCGGTTGTTCTTCACCGCCGCCACCGTCGATGCGGCGACCCTGCACCATTTCGGATCGGTGCACGAAGTGGTGCCACGGGCCGAGTTGGACGAGGCCGCCCTCCGAGTCGCCCGCGATGTCGCCCGGAAGGACACCCGGGTGATCCGGGCGGCCAAAGAGGCGCTGAACCTCATCGACACCCAGCGGGTCAACGCCAGCTACCGGATGGAGCAGGGCTTCACCTTCGAACTGAACCTCTCCGGTGTCTCCGATGAACTCCGCGACGATTTCGCCGGTACGGACAAGTCCGGCGGGAAAGCCCAATCGTGAGGGACAAACGCACCACCCTCGACGCGGCGGTCAGCGGCATCGAAAGCGGGATGACGATCGGGATCGGCGGCTGGGGATCCCGGCGCAAGCCGATGGCGTTCGTCCGGGCTCTGCTTCGCACCGACGTCACCGACCTCACCGTGGTGACCTACGGCGGCCCCGACCTCGGTCTGCTGTGCTCGGCCGGCAAAGTCAGCAAGGTCTACTACGGATTCGTCTCACTGGACTCCCCGCCGTTCTACGACCCGTGGTTCGCCAAGGCCCGCACCACGGGTTCGATCGTCGCCAGGGAGATGGACGAGGGAATGCTGCGCTGCGGGTTGCAAGCCGCGGCGCAGCGGTTGCCGTTCCTGCCGACACGAGCCGGTCTGGGCAGTTCGGTACCGGACTTCTGGGACGGTGAGCTCGCGACGGTTCGCTCGCCCTACGGGACCGAGGAACTCATCGCCATGCCCGCGCTGCGCCTGGACGCGGCATTCGTCCACCTCAACCTGGGCGACCGGTACGGAAACGCGGCCTACACCGGTATCGACCCGTACTTCGATGACCTGTTCCTGATGGCCGCCGACCGGCGCTACCTGTCGGTGGAACGGGTCGTCGCGACCGAGGAACTGGTGACGGCGGTGCCGCCGCAGGCACTGCTGGTGAACCGGATGATGGTCGATCAGGTGGTCGAAGCCCCCGGCGGAGCCCATTTCACCACGGCGGCACCCGATTACGGCCGGGACGAACGCTTCCAGCGCCACTACGCCCAGGCCGCCGCGCAGCACGACAGCTGGGCGGAGTTCGTCGCCACCTACCTCACCGGCAGCGAGGCCGACTACCAGGCCGCCGTGCGCCGGTTCACTGCAGCCGGGGAGGCCGGAACGTGATCCAGGTCAGCCGCGCCGAGGTGTGCGTCGTCGCCTGCGCCGAGTTGTTCCGCGACGCCGGGGAGATCATGGTGAGCCCGATGGCCACCATGGTGTCCCTCGGTGCACGACTGGCCCGACTGACATTCGCCCCCGACATCCTGCTGACCGACGGCGAGGCACAACTGCTGGCCGACACCCCGGCCATCGGAGCCACCGGGGCGGTGGAGGGATGGATGCCGTTCGGGCGGGTCTTCGAGACGCTGGCCTGGGGCCGTCGGCATGTGGTCATGGGCGCCAACCAGATCGATCGGTACGGCAATCAGAACCTCTCGGCCTTCGGCCCACTGCAACACCCGACCCGGCAGATGTTCGGCGTCCGGGGAGCACCCGGAAACACCATCAACCACACCACGAGTTACTGGGTGGGGAACCACTCCCCCCGGGTCTTCTGCGATACCGTCGACGTGGTGTGCGGAATCGGCTGGGACAAGGTTGATCCCGACAACCCCGCCTACCGCTTCGTCGACGTTCATCGGGTGATCAGCAACCTCGGCGTGTTCGACTTCAACGGCCCGGGACACACGATGCGGGCGGTGTCACTGCATCCGGGCATCACGGCGCAGGATGTGCGCGAGAACACCTCCTTCGAGATCCACGGCGTCGGCGATGCCCCACCGACCCGACTGCCCAGCGGGGAGGAGCTCGAACTCATCCGGCGCCTCGATCCGAAGTCACTGCGCGACAGGGAAATCAAGCCGTGACCGCGGATCCTCCACGAATCCGGACCGCGCTGACCCGGTTGGTCGGCGTCGAGCACCCGGTGGTCCAGACCGGTATGGGCTGGGTGGCCGGGGCGCGACTGGTCTCGGCGACCGCCAATGCCGGCGGCCTGGGAATCCTGGCTTCGGCGACGATGACCATCGACGAGTTGGCGACGGCGATCGCGAAGGTGAAGTCGGCCACCGATCGGCCCTTCGGTGTCAACATCCGGGCCGATGCCGCCGATGCGGGCGATCGGGTGGAGTTGATGATCCGAGAGGGCGTGAAGGTCGCGTCGTTCGCGCTGGCGCCGAAACCGGAACTCATCGCCCGGCTCAAGGACGCCGGTGCGGTGGTGGTGCCGTCGGTGGGCGCCGCGAAACACGCCCGCAAGGTGGCGGCCTGGGGAGCAGACGCGGTGATCGTGCAGGGCGGGGAGGGCGGCGGCCACACCGGGCCGGTCGCCACCACGTTGCTGCTGCCCTCGGTGCTCGACGCCCTGGCGGGGACGGCGATTCCGGTGGTCGCGGCCGGGGGCTTCTTCGACGGCCGGGGCCTGGCGGCAGCCCTCTCCTATGGGGCGGCCGGGGTCGCGATGGGCACCCGTTTCCTGCTGACCTCGGACTCGACGGTCCCGGACGCCGTCAAGCGGCAATACCTAGACGCCGGTCTGGACGGGACGGTGGTCTCCACCCGGGTCGACGGAATGCCGCACCGGGTATTGCGCACCGGACTGGTGGAAAGACTGGAAAGCGGTTCGCGTATCAAGGGTTTCAGCGCCGCCATCCGCAACGCCGCCACGTTCAAGAAGATGTCCGGAATGACGTGGGCGTCCATGGTGCGTGACGGACTGGCGATGCGCCACGGCAAGGAACTCACCTGGTCGCAGGTCGTCATGGCGGCCAACACCCCGATGTTGCTCAAGGCCGGCCTGGTCGACGGAAACACCGACGCGGGCGTGCTGGCCTCCGGTCAGGTCGCCGGGATCATCGAGGACCTGCCGTCCTGCGCCGAGTTGATCGAGAGCATCGTCGCCGAGGCCGTCGACCACCTCCGGTCTGCTGTCGCGCTCATCGAATAGAGGCGTACGGTCGAGTAATGGGGATGGCACCGGAAAGTTGGCCCGCACCGTTTCGCACGCTGATCCGGACCTCGAACAAGTACCTGCTCAATCCGGTCATGTTGCGACTTGCCGGTAAGCGGTACTGGTACGCCTCAGTGATCCACCACACCGGACGACGCTCCGGGAAGGACTACGCGACGCCGGTCGTCGCCGACCGGGTGGGCGACGAGATGATCGTTCCGCTCCCCTACGGAACCCAGGCGGACTGGGTGCGCAACGTCATGCGGGCAGGCTCGGCCACCATCGTCAGCAAGGGCCAGAGCTACCGTCTCGCATCCCCCGAATTGATCGACGCCACCCAGGCGTTGCCGATGTTGCCGCGGGACCGGCGGCGCACCTTCGAACGGGCCGGCATCACCC
Source organism: Actinomycetes bacterium (assembly GCA_029780675.1). GTDB lineage: Bacteria > Actinomycetota > Actinomycetes > Mycobacteriales > Mycobacteriaceae > Mycobacterium. The sequence goes on along the minus strand of JAKOYE010000092.1, from coordinate 84,809 downwards.
ACTTTCTGCGGATGGCCATCGCGGACTAAAGCCGCTCGATGATCGTGACGTTCGCCGTACCGCCGCCTTCGCACATGGTCTGCAGGCCGTAGCGGCCGCCGGTGCGCTCCAGTTCGCAGAGCATGGTGGCGAACAACTTCGCCCCCGTCGCGCCCAGTGGGTGCCCCAGTGCGATGGCGCCGCCGTTGGGATTGACCTTCGCCGGATCGGCCCCGGTCTCCTTGATCCAGGCCAGGACGACCGGCGCGAAGGCTTCGTTGATCTCGACGACGTCGATATCGTCGATCGACAGTCCGGTCTTGTCCAGGGCGTAGCGGGTCGCCGGAATGGGCCCGGTCAGCATCAGCACCGGGTCGGCACCGCGGCAACTGATGTGGTGGATCCTCGCCCGCGGCGTCAGCCCGTGATCACGCACCGCCTGTTCGGAGGCCAGCAGGACAGCGCTGGCGCCATCGGAGATCTGGCTCGCGACCGCCGCCGTCATCCGGCCGCCCTCACTCAGCGTGGGCAGTCCGGCCATCTTCTCCAACGATGTCTGACGTGGCGTTTCGTCGACGGCGAACACGACACCGTCGATGCTGACGGGCACGATCTCGCGGTCGAAATGCCCGGCGCGGATCGCGGCGAATGCCCGCTCATGGCTGGACAGCGCGAACCGCTCCATATCCTCACGGGAGATGTCCCACCGTTCGGCGATCATCTCCGCGCCACGGAACTGGGAGATCTCCTGGTCTCCATAGCGTTGCAGCCAGCCCTCGGACTCCGCGGTGGGGGTGGAGAAACCGAACTCCCGGCCCACGATCATGGCCGACGAGATCGGGATCTGACTCATGTTCTGCATACCGCCGGCCAGGATGATATCGGCGGTACCGGACATAATCGCCTGCGCACCAAAGGAAATCGCCTGCTGGCTTGACCCGCATTGCCGGTCGACGGTGACGCCCGGCACCTCCTCGGGGTATCCGGCCGCGAGCCAGGCCAGCCGGCCGATGTTTCCGGCCTGGCCACCGATGGCATCGACGCATCCGACGATCGCGTCCTCGACGGCCGCCGGGTCGACATCGTTTCGCCCAAGGATTCCGCGGAACGCGTGCGCCCCGAGGTCGATGGGGTGCACGCTCGCCAGCGATCCGTTGCGTTTGCCGACGGGTGTGCGCACCGCGTCGATCACATAGGCTTCAGCCACGCCGAAATCCTTCTCTCTCAGGGTTGTTCGGTGATACCCGGTTGTTCGGTGATGCCGGCCCGTTCGGTGATACCCGGTTGTTCGGTGATGCCCCCGAGCACGACGGCCAGGTACTGCCGGCCCACCTGCTCCGCGGTCAGCGGGCCGCCCGGCTGGTACCAGCGCACGGAGACCCAGGTGGTGTCCCGGATGAACCGGTACACCAGGTCGACGTCGATACCCGCCCGGAAGTACCCCTGGGCGATGCCTTCGTTGAGCACGTCCACCCACATCGTGCGCTGGCGCCGGTTCAACTCGTCGATATAGGCGAACCTCGGTTGGCCGGCGAGTCGCTTGGCCTCGTCCTGGTAGATCACCACCTCGGCGTGGTGGTGCTCGATGGCGTCGAAGGACGCCATGAACAGGCCCTCGAGTCTGGCCAGCGGATTGGGTTCGGTGTCGATGATGTGCTGGTAGCGGGCGAACAGCCAGTCCAGGAAACCGCGCAGCACCTCGTCGACCATCTCCTCCTTGGACGAGAAGTGGTGATACAGACTGCCGGACAGGATTCCGGCGGCGTCGGCGATATCGCGGACGGTGGTGGCCCGCAGTCCGCGTTGGGCGAACATCGACGCGGCCAGTTCGAGGAGTTCCGTCCGCCGGGTCGCCGGCGGGGGCGTGGCCGGCTGCCAGGTCGGTCCGGTCATGGGTGCTGGCTCGACACCGAGATCACCTCGCCGGTGAGATAGCTGGCGTAGTCGCTGGCGAGGAACGCGATGGTCGCCGCCACCTCCCACGGTTCGGCCGCCCGGCCGAACGCCTCGTTCGACGACAACCGGTCCAGAAGTTCGGCGGAACTCGTCTTCTCCAGGAACCGATGTCGGGCGATGCTGGGCGAGACGGCGTTGATCCGCACGCCGTACTCGACGGCCTCGACGGCGCTGCATCGGGTCAGTGCCATCACACCGGCCTTGGCGGCCGCGTAGTGCGATTGGGAGTGCTGGGCGCGCCAGCCCAGGACGCTGGCGTTGTTGACGATCGACCCGCCGTGGCCGGCATCGCGGAAGTAGGTGAGCGCGGCGCGGGTCGCCCGCATCACGGAGGTAAGCGTCACGTTCAGGACGCGGTCCCACTCCTCATCCGTCATATCCACCACCGCGGTCTGCCCGCCCAGTCCGGCGTTGTTGACCAGCACATCGAGTCGGTCGAGACGGGCGGTCGTCGAATCCACCAGGGCGTCGATCTGGGCGGTCGAGGTCACATCGCAGACCACGCTCTCCACCCGGCCGAGGCCCAGTGCGGTCAGCGCGTCGCGGGTCTCGGCCAACCGGCGCTCGTGGTGGTCGGAGATCATCACGTCGGCGCCCTCGAGCAGAGCGCGGCGGGCGGTCGCCGAGCCGATGCCGGTTCCGGCCGCGGCGGTCACCACGACGACCTTGCCGGCCAGCAGTCCGTGGCCGCCGATCTCGGCTGTTGGGGTACTCAGTGCCGTCACGAACCTCGAACCTCCCGGGGCAGGCCGAGTACCCGCTCGGCGATGATGTTGCGCTGAATCTCGTTGGACCCGCCGTAGATCGTGTCGGCGCGGGAGAACAGGAACAGCCGCTGCCATTCGTCGAACTCACCGTCTGGCAGGACCAGTCCGTCGACCCCCCTGATGGCCATGGCGAGTTCGCCCAGATCGCGGTGCCAGGTCGCCCACAGCAGTTTGGACACACTGTCCCGGCCGGCGCCGAGGTCGCCGGTCCAATGGCGGGCCGTCCGGTCCGTGTCCATCGGGCCGTCACCGTCCATGGTTGCCAGCGCATAGGAACGCATGGCCTGCAGTCCCACCCAGGCCCGGGTGAGCCGTTCCCGAATGGCGGGATCGTCAATGGCCCCGGTACGCCGCGCCAACGCCACCAGCCCGGAAAGCTCACGGGCATAACGGATCTGCTGGCCCAGCGTGGACACGCCCCGCTCGAACTCCAGGGTGCCCATCGCCACCCGCCACCCGTCGCCCGGCTCGCCCACCACCATGTCGGCATCGGTCTGGGCGTCGGTGAAGAAGACCTCGTTGAACTCCGAGTCGCCAGTGAGCTGGACGATGGGGCGGATCTCGACCCCGGGCTGGTCGAGGGGGACCAGCAGGTAGGACAGGCCCGCGTGCCGTCTGGATCCGGGTTCCGAGCGGGCCAGCACGAAGCACCACTGCGCCCAATGCGCCAGCGACGTCCAGACCTTCTGTCCGTTGAGGATCCACTGGCCATCGGTGAGAACCGCCGATGTGGCGACGTTGGCCAGGTCGCTACCCGCCCCCGGCTCGGAGTAGCCCTGACACCACAGCTCGGTGACGCCGCGGATGGACGGCAGGAACCGCTGCTGTTGTTCGGGGGTTCCGAAGGCGATGAGCGTCGGGCCGACGAGTTCCTCGCCGAGGTGGTTCACCTTGTCCGGCGCGTCTGCGCGGGCGTACTCCTCGTAGAACGCCACCCGGTGAGCGACCGAAAGCCCCCGACCGCCGTGCTCGACCGGCCAGCCCAGGCAGGTCAGCCCTGCGGCGGCCAGATGACGGTTCCACGCCAACCGCTCGGGAAACGCCTCGTGCTCCCGACCCGGACCGCCGAGGCCTTTGAGACGGGCGAATTCGCCGACCAGGTTTCCGGCCAGCCAATCCCGGACCTCCGCCCGGAACTCCTCGACCGTGATCACCGTCGTAGGCTAACCTACCAAGCACTTGCTTTGTTGACTCGCTCGAGGACTCGCCACACGCATCACGGCGTTCGGATCGGGCATCGTGCACAGGGAGCGGCGATGACTGCGCGCGGCCGGCTCACCACCCCGGCGGTACTCGACCGGATGGCACTCGACCTCGCCGATCATCCCGCACTGGTCACCCCGGACCGCTCCTTGAGCTTCGCCGAACTGCGCGCCGAGGTCCGCCGGGCCGCCGCCGCGATCGCCGGCGCGGGTGTCGCCCCAGGGGATCGGGTGGCGATCTGGTCGCCCAATACCTGGCACTGGGTGGTCGCATGCCTGGCGACGCACTACGCCGGCGCGGTGCTGGTGCCGTTGAACACCCGCTACACCGCCGAGGAGGCGACCGACATCCTGGCCCGCACCAGGGCGCCACTGCTGTTCGGTGCGGGCCGATTCCTGGGCGCCGATCGCGTCGCCGAACTGGACCGGCGTGCACTGCCGGCGTTGCGTCACATCGTGCGGATCCCGGTCGACGCCGCGGACGGCACCTGGGACGCGTTCCTCGGCGGGCCGCAGATTCCGCCGGGGGACATCGACGCCCGAGCGGCGGCAGTACAACCCGACGACGTCGCCGACATCCTGTTCACCTCCGGCACGACCGGTCGTAGCAAGGGGGTGCTGTGCGCGCACCGGCAGTCCCTGTCGGCGTCCGCGTCCTGGGCCGAGTGCGGCGAGCTGACCAGTTCCGACCGCTATCTGTGCATCAATCCGTTCTTCCACAATTTCGGCTACAAGGCCGGGATTCTGGCCTGCCTGCAGACCGGAGCCACCCTCGTCCCGCAGCTGACCTTCGACCCGGAGCGGGCGATGCGCGCCGTGCAGGAGCACCGGATCACCGTGCTGCCCGGCCCCCCGACGATCTACCAGACGATCCTCGACCACCCGTCCCGCCGGGATTTCAATCTCACGTCGTTGCGGTTCGCGGTCACGGGTGCGGCCACGGTGCCGGTGGTCCTGATCGAACGCATGCAGAGCGAACTCGACTTCGACATCGTCCTGACCGCCTACGGGCTCACCGAGGCCAGCGGGTTCGGCACCATGTGCCGCACCGACGACGACCCGGTCACGGTGGCCACCACGTGCGGCCGGCCGATCGCCGGGTTCGAACTGCGGATCGACTCACCCGACGACGGAGAAGCGGGCGAGGTGCTGCTGCGCGGGGAGAACGTCATGCTCGGCTATCTCGACGACCCGGCCGCCACCGCCGCTGCGATCGATGCAGACGGCTGGCTGCACACCGGCGATATCGGCACCGTGGACGCGGCCGGGAACCTGACGATCACCGACCGCCTGAAGGACATGTACATCTGCGGCGGATTCAACGTCTACCCCGCCGAGGTGGAACAGGTACTCGCCCGACTGCCCGGGGTGGCCGATGCGGCGGTGATCGGCGTGCCCGACGAACGACTCGGCGAAGTGGGTCGGGCGTTCGTGGTGGCTCGCCCAGGTGCCGACCTCGATGACACGACCGTCATCTCCCACACCCGGAAACACCTGGCCAACTTCAAGATTCCGCGGACGGTGGTGTTCCTCGCCGAACTCCCCCGCAATGCCGCCGGCAAGGTCGTCAAACCCGTGTTGCGGGAGACGGCCGGGTGAATCTCGACTACGACGAGGCGACCTGCGCATTCCGGGACGAGGTGCGCGACTTCCTCGCCGCCAACACACGGCACTTCCCGACCAAGTCCTATGACACCGCGGAGGGTTTCGAACAGCACCGGCACTGGGACCGGGTGCTGTTCGACGCCCGTCTGTCGGTGATCGCCTGGCCGGGGAAGTACGGCGGCCGGGACGCCACGCTGCTGCAGTGGGTGGTGTTCGAGGAGGAGTACTTCCGGGCCGGCGCCCCTGGGCGGGCCAGCGCCAACGGGACCTCGATGCTCGCCCCCACCCTGTTCGCCCACGGCACCGAGGAGCAACGGGAGCGCATCCTGCCGAAAATGGCCTCCGGCGAACAGATCTGGGCCCAGGCATGGTCGGAGCCGGAAGCCGGCAGCGACCTGGCGTCGCTGCGCTCGACGGCCACCCGAACCGATGGTGGCTGGCTGCTCAACGGACAGAAGATCTGGAGCAGCCGAGCGCCATTCGGCGACCGGGCGTTCGGCTTGTTCCGTTCGGATCCGTCGGCGCAACGGCACCGGGGTCTGACGTATCTGATGTTCGACCTCGATGCCGAGGGTGTGACGGTGCGGCCGATCACCCAACTCGGCGGGGCGGCCGGTTTCGGGGAGATCTTCTGCGACAACGTCTTCGTCCCCGACGCCGATGTCATCGGCGTCCCGGGCGAGGGCTGGCGGGCGGCCATGAGCACGGCGAGCAATGAGCGCGGTATGTCGCTGCGCAGCCCGGCGCGGTTCGTCGCTCCGGCCGAGCGCCTGGTGCGGCTGTGGCACGAGACGGGCTCGGACCCCGCCTACACCGACCGGGTGGCCGACGCCTGGATCAAGGCGCAGGCCTATCGGCTCCACACCTTCGGCACGGTCACCAGGCTGGCCGACGGCGGCGAACTGGGTGCCGAATCCTCGGTGACCAAGGTGTTCTGGTCGGATCTCGACGTCGCACTGCACCAAACGGCCTGCGAATTACGCGGGGCCGCGGCGGAACTGATCGACCCGTGGACCGACGGCCTGCTGTTCGCGCTCGGCGGCCCGATCTACGCCGGCACCAACGAGGTGCAGCGAAACATCATCGCCGAACGTCTGCTCGGCCTGCCGAGGGAACCCCGATGAAGTTCACCCTCGCCGCCGAACAGCGGGACTTCGCCGCCAGCATCGACGCCGCGATGGGCACCGCGGATATCCCTGCGGCGCTTCGGATGTGGGCACAGGGTGACACCCGTCCCGGCCTGGCGGTGTGGTCCCGGTTGGCCGACCTCGGGGTCACCGCACTGTCCGTTCCGGAGGAGTTCGGCGGTCTGGGGGCACACCCGGTGGACCTGGTGGTGGCCTGCGAGCGGCTCGGCCGCTGGTGCGTGCCGGGTCCGGTGACCGAGTCCATCGCCGTCGCGCCGGTACTGCTCGCGGGGGACGACCGGGTGGCTGCGCTGGCTTCCGGGAACCTGATCGCGACGGTGGCAATGCCGCCCGACGTGCCACGGGCGGTCGGCGCAGACGTCGCGGATCTGGTGCTGGTGGCCGCCGACGGGGCGGTCTGTGACGCTGAGGCTGGTGCCGGGCACTCGTCGGTGGATCCGACCCGCCGACTCTTCGAGGTCACCGCGGAGGGTGCGCCCCGCCCGGCCGCCGTCGGCCTTGCCTTCGACGTCGGGGTGCTCGCCACCGCCGCGCAGCTCATCGGGGCGGGTCAGGCGATGCTGGACATGGCGGTGCACTACGCCCGGCAGCGCAGTCAGTTCGGTCGGCCGATCGGCTCGTACCAGGCGATCAAGCACGCGCTGGCCGACGTGCACATCGCCGTGGATTTGGCCCGCCCGCTGGTCTACGGGGCGGCGTTGTCCCTGGCCGATGGCTCCCCGGACGCACCGCGAAACGTCAGTGCCGCCCAGGCGGCCGCCGCCGAGGCCGGGCTTCTCGCGGCGCGCGTCGCCCTGCAGACCCATGGGGCGATCGGCTACACCGCCGAACATGATCTGAGCCACTGGCTTTTACGCGTTCAGGCGCTGCACTCGGCGTGGGGCTCTCCCGCCACGCACCGACGGCGGGTGCTGGCGTCGCTGACCGGTGAGGGGGCGCACCGGTGAGCGCGGAACGCGAGATGCTGCGTCAGACCGTCGCCTCGCTTGTCGACCGGTACGCGTCGTCCCAGGCGGTGCGCCGCGCGATGGCTTCCGATTGCGGCTACGACGAATCCCTGTGGGCGCTGCTCTGCGATCAGGTGGGTGCGACGGCGCTCGTCGTTCCCGAGGAACTCGGCGGTGCCGGGGGTCAACTGGGTGACGCCGCAGTCGTTTTCGAGGAGTTGGGCCGCGCCCTGGCACCCACTCCGCTGTGGGGCAGCACCCTGGCGGAGTTGGCGCTGCTGGCCGCCGATCAACCGGATGCCGACGCGCTGGCCGCCCTGGCCGGTGGAACCTCCATCGGGGCCGTGGTTTTCGATCCCGACCACGTCATCCACGGCGACGCCGCCGACGTCGTCATCGCGGTTCGGGACGGCCGGATCGAACGCTGGACGCAGGTGGAGGCCGAACCACTGGTGCCACTGGACCCCACCCGGCGGCTGGCCCGGCTGCGGCCCGGGCAGACCGAGGTGATCGGCCGCGATCCCGGCCTGGCCGATACCGCCGCCATCCTGCTCGCGGCCGAACAGATCGGGGCGGCGGCACGCTGCCTCCAGCTGACCGTGGACTACACCAAGCAGCGGGTGCAGTTCGGCCGGCCCATCGGCAGTTTCCAGGCGCTCAAACACCGCCTGGCCGATCTGTACGTGTCGGTGCAGACCGCCCGCGCGGCAGTCGGGGACGCGGTTGACGCCCCCGGCCCGACCACCGCCGCACTGGCCCGGCTCGCCGCCACCGAGGCGTTCTGCGCCGTGGCGGGCGAGGCGATCCAGATGCACGGCGGGATCGCGATCACCTGGGAGCACGATATCCAGCTCTACTTCAAGAGGGCCCATTCCAGCGCCCGGCTGCTGGCCGCGCCCACCGACGTCCTGCGAAGCCTAGAAAGCCAGGCGCTGTAACGGAGTTCGCGGGGAGGCTAGCGTCACAGTGGTGAACGATCGCGTCGCGCTGCGGGCGGGTATCCCACCCTTCTACGTCATGGACGTCTGGCTGGCGGCTGCCGAGCGCCAGCGCACCCACGGTGATCTGGTCAACCTGTCCGCGGGGCAACCGGGCGCCGGTGCCCCCGCGGCCGTCCGGGCCGCTGCCGCGGCGGCACTCGAACGCGACAACCTCGGCTACACCGTCGCCCTGGGAATCCCTGAGCTGCGCTCGGCGATCGCGGCTTCCTACGCCGACCGCTACCGGATCGAGGTCGGGGTCGATGACGTCGTGCTGACGACGGGGTCTTCCGGCGGCTTCCTGCTGGCCTTCCTGGCCTCTTTCGACGCCGGGGACCGGGTCGCGCTGGCCAGCCCCGGCTATCCCTGCTACCGGAACATCCTGTCCGCGCTGGGCTGTGAGGTCGTCGAGATCGAATGCGGGCCGCAGACGCGGTTCCAGCCGACGGTGGACATGCTCGCCGAGATCGACCCGCCGGTGCAGGGGGTGATCGTCGCCAGCCCGGCCAACCCCACCGGGACGATCATTGATCCGCAGGAGATGGCTGCGATCGCCCGCTGGTGCGATGCCCGGGGGGTGCGCCTGATCAGCGATGAGGTCTACCACGGCCTGGTGTATCCGGGCGCTCCGCCGACGGCGTGCGCCTGGGAGACCTCCCGCGACGCGGTGGTGGTGAACAGCTTCTCGAAGTACTTTGCGATGACGGGGTGGCGGCTCGGCTGGATGCTGGTGCCGTCGGCACTGCGCCGCGCGGTGGACCGTCTGACCGGCAACTTCACCATCTGTCCGCCGGTTCTGCCGCAGTTCGCCGCCGTCGCGGCGTTCACGCCGGATGCCATCGCCGAGGCCGACGGGCACCTGCGGCACTACGCCCGTAACCGTGAGCTTCTGACCTCAGGTCTGCGCGATCTCGGCCTCAACCGGCTGGCGCCGGCCGACGGGGCGTTCTACGCCTACGCCGACGTCTCCGACTTCACCGCCGATTCGCTGCAATGGTGCGAGGACCTGCTGGCCGCCACCGGGTTGGCGATAGCCCCGGGCGTCGACTTCGACCCGGTTCGGGGTGGATCGTTCGTCCGACTGTCCTTCGCCGGGCCGACCACGGATATCGAGGAGGCCCTGCGTCGGTTGGGGTCCTGGCTGCGGTCCTGAACGCCGTCGGCGGCACCGCAGATCCGCTTGTCACCGGGACGTCAACCTGGTGCAGTTGGGGTGTGCCTTTCCTCTCCCATGACCGTGGCCCGGTGTACTACCAACATTGGGCATGCGACGAACCCCGAGCAGCCGTGGTGTTTCTGCACGGCTTCGGGGAACACGCCGGCCTCTATCACCGGTACGGTTTCGCGCTCAACGCCGCCGGGATCGACCTGTGGGCGGTGGATCAGTTCGGCCACGGCCTGTCCCCGGGAGAGCGGGGACAGTTGGGGACCATTGCGGAATGCGCGGCCCTCGCGGAGGCTCTCACCGACCTCGCCGAGCGCGAGTCACCTGGGATACCACTTGTCGCGCAGGGACATTCGTGGGGTGCGGTGGTGACGTTGTTCCGCCTGCTGGCGGCCCCCGGCCGGTATCGGGCCGCGGTGATCTCCGGAGCGCCGCTGGTGCCGATCGCCGAGATGCTCGATCTCAACACCACCATGAATCTCGACGTCCGCGGGCTCTCCGGTGACCCGTTCTATCTCGACTGCATCGAGAACGATCCGCTGGCATTCACCACTGCCGACGGCCGCACGCTCACCCGCGAACTGGACTGGGCCTGGGATCGTCTCGGGGCGGAGCTTCCCGCGCTGACCGTGCCGACCCTGGCCGTGCATGGTGAGGTCGACCCGATCGCCGATCCGGGGGCGGTGCGCGCCTACGCCGGGCAGATTCCGGCGCTGCGTTACGTCGAGTTTGCCGGGTGCCGCCATGACGTACTCAACGACATCGCCCACCGCCAGGTCGCGGCGACGATCGTCGCCTTCATCGACGATCAGACGGGCAGTAGCGTCACCGAACGCTGATGCGTACGAACGCATGTCCGATCGCGGCAGCCGATCACAGCCAGGTGTCGGGAGTGGTGGTGGTGAGGAAGGCCTCCAGATCGTCGCGCCACTGCGCCGGGGTGTTCTTCTCCGGTTCGATCCCGGTGTATTCGCCGCGGTAGAAGAGCAGCGGCCGCGGCGGCACGGTCGGCAGTTCGGACAGCGAATGCACCCGACCGAACACCACGAAGTGATCTCCACCGTCGTGCACCGAGTGCACCGTGCAGTCGATATGGGCCAGCGAATGGTCCAGGACCGGCGAACCCAACGGGGACGGGTGCCAGTCGACGCCGGCGAACTTGTCCGGTTCCCTCGACCCGAACCGGACACAGGTGTCGCGTTGGCCCTCGGTGAGGATGTTGACGCAGAACTTCCCGCTGGCCTCGATCGCCTGCCAGGACCGCGACATCTTGGTGGGACAGAACAGCACCAGTGGCGGGTCCAGCGACAACGCGGCGAAGGACTGGCAGGCGAAGCCGCTGGGCACCTCGGCGTGAGTGGTGGTGATGATGGTGATGCCGGTGCAGAACTGTCCGAGTACCTGGCGGAAGACCCGCGGATCGATGGCGCCGTCCGACATCGGCGGCTAGGTGACGGTGCGGGAGCCGACGGTGAAGTCGTGTCCCCACAGACTCACCGCGGTGCTCTCCCGCGCGATCCAGTCATCCTCCTCGACCTGGAGTCCCTCGCAGCCGAACTCCACGTCGAAACCGCCGGGCGTCTTCATGTAGAAGGACAGCATCTTGTCGTTGACGTGGCGGCCGAGGGTCGCCGACAGTGGGACCTTGCGCCGCAGCGCCCGGTCCAGGCACAGCCCGACGTCGTCGCTCCCCTCCACCTCAACCATGAGGTGCACGATGCCACTCGGAGTGGGCATGGGCAGGAAGGCCAGGCTGTGGTGGCGAGGATTGCAGCCGAAGAATCTCAACCATGCCGGCGGGCCGTCGGCAGGCCGACCCACCAGTTGGGGTGGCAGTCGCATCGAGTCCCGAAGCTGGAAGCCGAGGACGTCACGGTAGAAGTGCAGCGACTCGGCGTCATCCTTGGTGGACAACACCACATGTCCCAGACCCTGATCCCCGGTGACGAAGCGGTGCCCGTAGGGGCTGACCACCCGGCGATGCTCCAGGGCCGCACCGTGAAACACCTCCAGCCGGTTGCCCGACGGGTCGGCGAACGTGATCATCTCGTCGACGCGACGGTCGGCCAGTTCGGCGGGGCCGCCCTCCCGGTACGGCACCCCCTCGGCGGCGAGGGCGCTGCGAATGTTCTGCAACCCTTCGGCGTTGGCGCATTCCCACCCTGACGCCGACAGCCGGTCGTGCTCGCCGGGTTCGATCACCAGCCGGGCCGGGAAGTCGTCCATCCGCAGATAGAGGGCCCCCTCGATCGAGCCCTTGCCCTCGACCATGCCGAGCACCTTCAACCCGTACTCGCGCCACGCCGAGACGTCGGTGGCCGTGATGCGCAGATAACCCAGGGACCTGATCGGCGAACTCATGCCGCACCCCCCAGGAAGTCGATCGTCAGCCGGTTGAACTCGTCGAACTTCTCGACCTGAGCCCAGTGGCCGCACTGTCCGAACACGTGCAACTGCACCCGCGGAATCTGCTTGAGCGCGACCAGCGCACCGTCGAGGGGGTTGACCCGGTCCTCCCGGCCCCAGATCAGCAGCACCCGTTGCCGCAGCTTGTACACCTCGCGCCACATCATGCCGAGTTCGTAGTCCGGTCCGGCGAACGACTTGCCCATGGCGCGCGCAGCGGCCAGGGACTCCGGGGTGCTGGCGATGGCGAACCGCTCGTCGACCAGTTCGGGGGTGATGAGCTTCTGGTTGTAGACCATGATCCGCAAAAAGCGTTCCAGGTTCTCGCGGGTCGGATCGGCGGTGAACCGCCCCAGCAGTTTCACCCCCTCGGTGGGATCGGGCGAGAACAGGTTGACCGAGAGCCCGCCGGGACCCATCAGCACCAGCCGTCCGGCCCGGTCGGGATGGTCCAGCGCGAGGCGCACCGCGGTACCGCCGCCCAGCGAGTTGCCGACCAGCGCTGGGCGTTCGATGCCGAGATGATCGAGCAGTGCGAGCACCGCAGTGGCGCTGTAGCGGTTGTACTGCTCGTGCTCGGTGTGCTTGTCGGAGTGGCCGTAACCGGGTTGGTCGACGGCGATCACGTGGAAGTGACGCGCCAGCACCGCGATGTTGCGCCCGAAGTTCGACCAACTCGAGGCGCCCGGCCCGCCGCCGTGCAACAGCACGACGGCCTGCTCGTTGCCCTCGCCGGCCTGGTGATAGTGCAATCGCATATCCCGGCCGCCGGCGTGGACGTCGGCGTAGCGCGACGTCGACTCGAAGGTGATGTCCTGCTGGGCGGCGTCTTGTTGAGCCTGCGCTTCCCGGATGAACGAGGTCATGGTCCCCTAGACCATCGTGTCGCCGATGGGCAACCCGAACTCGTGGTTGCCGTACATGACATAGGCCCGTTCGGCGTCATTCGCGGCGTGCACCCGGCCGGCGTGGGCGTCGCGCCAGAACCGTTGCAGCGGTTGGTCGTTGTTGAGCGCGGTGGCACCCGCGGCCTCGAACAGCCGGTCGATGGAGGCGATCGCCCGGCCGGTGGCCCGCACCTGGTCGCGGCGGGCCCGGGCGCGCAGCGACATCGGGACCTCCTTGCCGTCGCACAGCAGGGCGTACTCCTCGGCGAGGTTTCCACTCAGCTGACACCAGGCGGCGTCGATATCGCTGGCGGCTTCCGCGATGCGCACCTTGGCGAACGGGTCGTCCTTGGCCTTCTCTCCGGCGAACGCCGCACGGACCCGCTTGCCCTGATGTTCGACGTGCGCGGCGTAGGCGCCGTAGGCCATACCGACGATCGGAGTGGAGATGGTGGTCGGGTGCATGGTGCCCCACGGCATCCGGTACACCGGCGCGGTGTTGGTCTTCAGACCGCCGGCGGATCCGTCGTTCATGGCCCCGTAGGACAGGAACCTGTGTCGGGGCACGAAGACATCCTTGACGACGAGGGTGTTGCTCCCGGTGCCCTTGAGTCCGACGACATGCCAGTCATCGCGAATCTGGTAGTCGCCCAACGGCATCAGGAAGCTGCCGAAGTCCACCGGCCGCCCGTCCTTGATCACCGGGCCGCCGACGAAGGTCCAGGTCGCGTGGTCGCATCCCGAGGACCACAGCCAGGTGCCGTTGACCAGGTAGCCGCCGTCGACCACCAGTCCCGCGCCCATCGGTGCGTAGGAGGATGAGACCCGCACCGTCGGATCATCGGCCCAGACGTCCTCCTGGGCCTGCTGGTCGAACTGGGCCAGGTGCCAGTTGTGCACGCCGAGGATGCCGCCCGCCCAGCCCGTGGAACCGCAGGCGCTGGCGATCCGGCGCACCGCCTCGAAGAACAGTGTGGGATCGCATTGCAGACCGCCCCATTGTTCGGGCTGCAGCATCTTGAAGAATCCGGCCTCGTCCAGATCGTCGACCGACTCCGGGTCCAGCCGGCGCAATTCCTCGGTGCGGGGGGCCCGCTCGCGGAGTCGCGGAAGCAGATCGTCGATGGCTGCCAGCACCGTCTGCGCGTCGCGCTGTTGAATGGACGTCACTGCTTCCTCCCGGGAGTGGGTGCCTGCGCCTCAGACTAGAACACGTTACGATTCGTGTCGAGAAGCCTGAGCTTGTACCTGCTAGTTCATCGAATTGCCATTTTTGTAACGTGTTCTAGTTCGCGGGAAAAGTCCGCACCGAAAGGAGTCATCGCCAGTGACGAGCCCCGACGTTCCGGCCACCGCCGTGGTGCACCTCGACGGCCAGACGCACACCGTGTCCTGGCCGCGCGGCGAGAAGTTGCTCGACGTCCTGCTCGACAAGGGCCTGGAGGCGCCCTACTCCTGCCGCGAGGGCCACTGCGGCGCCTGTGCGACGACCAAACTCGCCGGTGAGGTCGTGATGGAGGTCAACGACGCGCTGGAGCCCGACGACCTCGCCGACGGCCTGATCCTGGCCTGCCAGTCACGCCCCGTCACCGATTCCGTCGAAGTCAGCTACGACGTCTAGGACCCCGCTCAACGGGGAAGGCCGAGCAGTCGTTCACCGGCCATGCTGAGCAGAATCTGCTCGGTGCCGCCGGCGATGGACAGGCACCGGGTGTTGAGGAAGCTCTGCACGGCCCCGTTGACCACCAGTCCCCCGCCCGGCGAGAGGTCCATCCGGAACTCCTCGAGGGCTTGGCGGTAACGCACCCCGATCAGCTTTCGGGCACTGGCTTCCGCCCCGGTGTCCCGACCCCCGACGGCCAACTGGGCGATCCGATGATCGAGCAGCGAACCGACCTGCGCGGCCAGTAACAGTTCGCCGAGACGGTCGGCGGTAGCGGCATCAAGGTCGGCGCCGGCGATATCGCGCAGCATCTGCTCCATCTGGTTTCCCAGCGCGGTGCCGTGGGCCATCGCCACCCGCTCACTGGCCAGCGTGGTTCTGGCCAGCCGCCAGCCGTCGTTGACCGCACCGACCACCATCTCGTCGGGCACGAAGACATCGTCGAAGAAGACCTCGTTGAACAGTTCGTCGCCGGTGATCTCACGCAGCGGCCGGATCACGATGCCCGGCGAGCGCATATCGACCAGGAAGTAGGTGATGCCCTTGTGTTTCGGAGCGCTCGGGTCCGTTCGAGCCAGGCAGACGCCCCAGTCGGCCTTGTGCGCCGCTGAGGTCCAGACCTTCTGGCCGGTGAGCCTCCATCCGCGCTCGTCGCGGACCGCCCGGGTGCGCAGGGCCGCCAGATCCGAGCCCGCGCCGGGTTCGCTGAACAACTGGCACCAGCGCAGTTCACCGCGCAGCGTGGCCGGCACGAACCGTTCGATCTGTTCGGGTGTGCCGCCCTCGAGAAGGGTGGGCGCCGCCCACCAGCCGATGACGAGATCGGGGCGGGTGACCCCGGCGGCCGTCAGCTCCGCGTCGATGAGCAGCTGTTCGGCCGGGGAGGCGCCGCGCCCGTAGGGCCGTGGCCAGTGCGGGGCCAGCAACCCGGTGTCGGCCAGGGCCACCTGACGTTCGGCCTCCGGCAGCGCGGCCACCCGGGCCACCGCGTCGGCGATCTCCGGGCGGAGGTGCTCGACGGAGTCGAGGTCGATCCGCAGTTCCCGGCGGACCCCGCTCCGGGTCAGTTCCCCCACCCGGCGCAACCACCGGGAACGTCCACCGAGCAGCTGCCCCAGGGCATACGCCCGTCGCAGATAGAGGTGCGCGTCGTGCTCCCAGGTGAAACCGATCCCGCCCAGCACCTGGATGCAGTCCTTGGCGTTGCCGGTGGCCGCGCTGATGCCGACGGCCGCGGCGACCGCGGCGGCGAGGGCGAACTGCTCGTCGGCGACCGACTGGTCCTGCTCGGCTGCTCCCGCCGCCACGGCGGCGTCGGCTGCCGCAGCGGCATCGGCCGACGCGGCCGCGGCCTGTTGCGAGCGCAGCAACATCTCGGCACACATGTGCTTGACGGCCTGGAAGCTGCCGATGGGCTTTCCGAACTGTTCGCGCACCTTGGCGTACTCGGCCGCGGTGTGCAACGTCCAGCGCGCGACCCCGGCAGCCTCGGCGGCCAGCACGGTGGCGGCGAGGTCGAGGAACCGGCGCCCGGACACCGCGAGTCGGACAGCCGGTACGTCCCGCAACGTCACCCTGGCCAGTGGCCTGGAGAAGTCGGTGGCGGGCAGCGGTTCGACCGTGACACCCGGGCCGTCCGCATCGACGACGACGACCCCGTCACCCACCGGGAGCAGCAGCACGCCGGTCGACAGCCCGCCGAGGACATGCTCGGCCGTCCCGGACACCCGGCCGGCCTGCTCATGCAGATCGGCGGTGAACGCCGCGCCCGCCGTCAGTCGACCGGTGCACAGCCGGACCAGCAGGTCGGGGTCGTCGACCACCAGGGTCGCCAGCGCGGTGGTGGCCACCGGGCCCGGGATCAGGGCGTACGCGGCCTCGTCGATCATCGCGCACAGATCCGCGACCGATCCGGCGGCGCCGCCGGCCTCCTCGGCGACCGCGACCCCGAAGATCCCCAGTTCCGCCAGACCGTCGAAGACGGCCCGCCAGGCATCCGACCCCGGGCCGGACCGACCCTGCTCGAGCTCGCGGACGGCGGCCGCCGCGGCCGCGCCGGACGCCCATGCGCGAACCAGCTCGCGGGCAGCGAACTGCTCGTCGGTGATGGTGGCGGACACCGTCGTCTCCTCGGGTCGGTGCGACATGGGCGGCTACCGGCACCGACCACTAGAACGTGTTCTAATAGTGCCAGCGACGAGGCGTCAAGTCGACGCTCACGCCGAAGCGAGGGTCACGTCCGAGAAGTCCGGGAAGGAGCCGCCCCAGCGATGTCCTCGACAGCGCAGCAGCCCTCGGCGGGAGAACCCGGCTCTCAGCCACGCGAGGTGACACCGGTCTCGGTCCTGACGGAATCGGAACTGGGCTCGGAAGCACAGCGCGAGAGGCGCAAACGAATCCTCGACGCCACCCTGGCGATCGCCTCCAAGGGCGGCTACGAGGCGGTGCAGATGCGGGCCGTGGCTGACCGTGCGGATGTCGCGGTCGGCACGCTGTACCGATATTTCCCGTCCAAGGTCCACCTGCTGGTGTCCGCACTGGGCCGGGAGTTCGAGCGGATCGACGCCAAGACCGATCGCTCCGCCGTCGCCGGCGGAACCCCGTTCCAGCGGTTGAACTTCATGGTCAGCAAGCTCACCCGAGCCATGCAGCGCAACCCGTTGCTGACCGAGGCCATGACCCGCGCCTACGTGTTCGCCGACGCCTCCGCCGCGGGCGAGGTGGACCATGTCGAGAAGATCGTCGACGGCATGTTCGCCCGGGCGATGAGCGACGGCGAGCCGACTGAGGACCAGTACCACATCGCCCGGGTGATCTCCGATGTCTGGCTGTCGAATCTGCTGGCCTGGCTGACCAGGCGGGCTTCTGCTAGCGATGTCAGCAAAAGACTGGATCTGACGGTGCGGCTTCTCCTGGGCTCCGCGGACGACGGGTCAGGACAGCCGGGCCGCTAGCGACCGCGAGGCCTCCGCTACAGTTTTTGGAAACGATTTTCATTTTCGCTACGGAGGATTCGTGCTCAGATTCGGTATGTACGCCGTGGCCGCCCTGGTAGCCGTGGGCACGCTGAGCGCGTGTTCCGGGAGCGGCCCCGACACGCCGACCGGTCCACCGGCGGTGGTCGCGTCGTCCGACGTGTGGGGCAGCGTCGCCAGGTCGGTGGCCGGCCCCGACGCCCGGGTGTCGTCGATCATCACCGGTACGGCCGATCCGCATTCCTTCGAACCCGGTCCGGCAGCGGTCGCCGAGATGGCCGATGCGGCCCTCGTAGTATTCAACGGCGGCGGCTACGACGCCTGGGCCGCCGACATCCTCGAGGAACATCCCGACGTCGTATCCGTCGACGCCTTCACCCTGCTGGATCCGGGAGCCGTCGGCGAGCCCGAGCCTGCCAACGCGCATGTCTTCTATGAGTTGAATACCGCCAAGGCGGTGGCCGGCCGGATCGCTGACGCGCTGGCCGGGGCGGACCCCGCCCACGCCGACGGCTACCGATCACGCGCCGCGGACTTCGGTCGCCAGGCCGACGCCATCCTCGAACGGCAGCGCGCGCTGCGGACGGAGTTTCCCGGTAGGGCGGTGGTTGCCACCGAACCGGTGGCGCACTACCTGCTCCAGGCGGCCGGCCTGCGCGATCGCACCCCGATCGGGTTCACCAACGCCATCGAGCAGGACACCGACCCGGCGCCGGTCGATATCGCGGCAATGCTCGACCTGATCACCGGCCGGGAGGTCGCGGCCCTGGTGTTCAACGACCAGACCGTCACCGGCGCCACCCGCCGGGTTCGGGAAGCGGCCGATCAGGCGGGGGTACCGGTCGTCGCCGTCACCGAAACGCTCCCGGACGGGACCGAGTACCTGCCCTGGCAGGCCGGGCTGACTGAGCGGTTGGCCGCCGCGCTCCGCACGGCCCGGTGATGTCCAACGAGGTCGTCTCGATCACCGGAGCCCGCCTGGCCTTCGGTGATCGGGTGCTGTGGGACCACCTCGACCTGACGGTGTCCGCCGGGGAGTTCATCGCCGTCCTCGGCCCCAACGGAACCGGCAAGACGTCACTGATCAAGGTGCTTCTCGGCCAGCTCCCGCTGAGCACCGGCACCGCGCTGATCGAAGGACAGCCGGTGCGTACCGGAAGCGATCGGATCGGTTACGTTCCGCAGCACCGCGCCGTCGATCGCGGTCTGAGCCTGTGCGGGGCGGATATGGTGCGGCTCGGCGTCGACGGACACCGCTGGGGTCTCACACCGATGCGGCCCGCCGCGCGCAGACACCGCCGCGAGGCGGTCAGTCGGGCGCTGGCTCAGGTCAACGCCGCAAAGCTGGCCGCTGTCCCGGTCGGCGTCATGTCCGGCGGCGAGTTGCAGCGGGTGCGGATCGCCCAGGCCCTGGCCAGCGACCCCGCGTTGCTGCTGTGCGACGAACCGCTTCTCAACCTCGACCCGGCCAACGCGCGGTTGGTCGCGGGTCTCATCGACCGCCGCCGAAAGTCGGGAACCGCGGTGCTGTTCGTGACCCACGAGGTCAACCCGGTCCTGCCCTTCGTGGACCGCATCCTCTACCTGGTGGCGGGGCGGTTCATGATCGGGACGGTGTCTGAGGTCATGACATCGGAAACGCTCTCGGAGCTCTACCAGGCCGACATCCAGGTGGTGCAGGTCGGTGGCCGGTACGTCGTCGTGGGCGAGCACCTCGATCATTCCGGCCACACCCACGGACACAGCCATGAATGACCGGTTGACCGTCCTGCTGCACGACATGTTCTCCTTCGGGGTCACCGCGGACCTGCTGGGGCGGGAGTTCGTCCAGCACGCCCTGATCGCCGCCGCACTGCTGGCGCTGGTGGCGGGGCTGATCGGCCCGTTCATCGTGATGCGACAGATGTCCTTCGCCGTGCACGGCTCCAGCGAGCTGTCGCTGACCGGGGCGGCGTTCGCACTGCTCACCGGACTGAACGTCGGGCTGGGGGCTCTGGTCGGCAGTGCCCTCGCCGCGGTGCTGTTCGGTCTCCTGGGTCAGCGCGCCCGGGAGCGAGACTCGGCGATCGGGGTGGTGCTGGCGTTCGGGCTCGGCCTGGCGGTGCTGTTCATCCACCTCTATCCCGGCCGCACCGGTACCAGCTTCGCGCTGCTGACGGGTCAGATCGTCGGCGTCGGCTACTCCGGACTGGCACTGCTGGCAGGGGTCACCGTGGCGGTGACCGGCGTGCTGGTGGCGAGCTACCGACCACTGCTGTTCGCCACCGCCGACCCGGAGGTGGCCGCCGCCCGTGGTGTGCCGGTGCGCGCCCTGGGCATCGTGTTCGCGGCGCTGGTCGGTGTCGTCGCCGCGCAGGGGGTGCAGATCGTCGGCGCGCTGCTGGTGATGTCGCTGCTGATCACCCCTGCCGCCGCGGCAGCGCGGGTGTTCAGTTCACCGTTCGCCACCATCGCGGCGTCGGTGATCTTCGCCGAGGTATCGGCGGTGGGCGGCATCCTGCTGTCGCTGGCACCCGGGGTGCCGGTGTCGGTGTTCGTCACCGTCATCTCGTTCGTGATCTATCTGGTGTGCTGGGCGCTCAGCCGTCGCCGGCACGACCCGGCCGCTGCGTAAGCTCGCGTGATGCCGTCCGTCGACCTCAACGCCGACCTGGCCGAGGGGTACGGGGTGTGGGAACTCGGCGATGATGACGCGATGCTCGACATCGTCACCAGCGCGAACCTGGCCTGCGGGTTCCACGCCGGTAACCCCGTCGGTCTGGCCCGGGCCTGCGCCGCCGCCGCGCGGCGGGGAGTCCGGATCGGCGCGCAGGTCGGCTACTTCGACCTGGCGGGTTTCGGCCGTCGCCGTATCGAGGTCGACCCGGACGAGTTGGCCGCCGACGTCGTCTACCAGATCGGCGCTCTGCAGGCACTGGCCCGCACCGCGGGATCGACGCTGGGCTATGTCAAACCCCACGGCGCGCTGTACAACACGATCGCGGTGGACCGCGATCAGGCCCGCGCGGTCGCCGAGGCCGTCCGCGCGGTCGACCCCGGACTCCCGGTGCTGGGGCAGGCCGGTTCGGTGTTCTTCGCCGAGGCCCGCCGGATGGGGCTGCGGACGGTGGCCGAGGCGTTCGCCGACCGCGCGTATCTGCCCGACGGGCGACTCGCACCGCGCGGTACGGCAGGTGCGGTGCTGCATGATCCGGCCGAGATCGCCCACCGGGTGGCGACGATGGTGTCGACGGGGACGGTGCCGGCGGTGGACGGTTCAACGATCAAGATAGAGGTGGAATCGGTGTGCGTACACGGTGATTCGCCCGGGGCGGTAAGTATCGCCGCCGCGGTGCGGGAACGTCTGCTGAATGACGGTGTCGACCTGACGGCGTTCGCCTGATGCGCCTGAAACCGGGCCGCCCCGATATCGGTCGTTACGCCGACCGCTTCACCCTGACGGCCGCGGACCCCTCCGCCCCGCTGGCGGTGACCTGGTTGGGTGTGTCGACCCTGCTCGTGGACGACGGCACGTCCGTGTTGTTGACCGACGGGTTCTTCTCGCGGCCCGGCATGCTGAGCGTCGGACTGCTGCCGTTGCGCTGCTCCCCGTCGCGGATCGATGAGGCGCTGGCCAACGCCGGTATCACCCGGGTGGACGCGCTCCTGCCGGTGCACACCCATTACGACCACGCTCTGGACTCGGCCGAGGTCGCACTTCGCACCGGCGCCGTCGTCGTGGGCGGGGAGTCGGCGGCCAATATCGCCCGGGGACATGGTCTTCCCGAAGATCGCATCCTGGTGGCCACTCCCGGATCCGAGTTGGAGTTCGGCTCCTTCGACGTGACGCTGATCGAGTCAGCGCACTGCCCTCCGGACCGGTTCCCGGGTCCGATCACCACACCGGTCGCGCCCACCGCCCGGGCCTCGGCCTACCGGTGCGGGGAGGCCTGGTCGGCCGTGGTCCGACACCGGCCCAGCGGTCGGCGCCTGCTGATCCAGGGCAGCGCCGGCTTCGTACCGGGCGCCCTGGCGGGGCGGCAGGCCGAGATCGCCTACCTCGGCGTCGGCCAGCTCGGAGTGCAGCCGGTCGGCTACATCGAGCGGTACTGGGAGGAGACCGTCCGCACCGTCGGTGCGCGGCAGGTCGTCCTGATCCATTGGGACGACTTCTTCCGGCCGCTGACCGCACCGATGCGGGCGCTGCCCTACGTCACGGACGATCTGGATGCGACAATGGCGGAGTTCGACCGACTGGCCGCACGCGATGGTGTGGCCGTCCATCTACCCACACTGTGGCAGCACGCAGACCCCTGGGCGTAAACCGGTGAACGGTGCCCGGATCCAGGTGATCGGGGTGGGCGGGGGGCGGTCAGGACCGCCGCTGCCGTGCGATCTCGGCCAGCACGACACCGGCTGCCACAGCAGCGTTGAGGGACTCGGTCGGCCCCGCCATCGGAATGGAGACGATGGCATCGCAGTTCTCCCGAACCAGCCGGGACAGACCCTTACCCTCGGAACCCACCACCACGACCATCGGGCCGGAACCGTCCAACTCGTCGAGGGTGGTGTCACCCCCGGCGTCCAGGCCGACGACCTGCAATCCCGCCGAAACCCAATCCTTCAGCGTGCGATTGAGATTCGTGGCCCGCGACACCGGAACCCGGGCGGCCGCACCGGCACTCGTGCGCCACGCCACCGCGGTCACCGACGCGGACCGACGCTGCGGGATCAGAACACCGTGGCCGGCAAAGGCGGCAACCGAACGGATGATCGCGCCGAGGTTCCGCGGATCGGAAATGTTGTCAAGGGCCACCAGCAGCGCCGGCCGAACATCGTTGCGGGCCGACGCCAGCAGGTCATCGGGGTGGACGTAGGAGTACGGCGGTACCTGCAGCGCGATACCTTGGT
Organism: Actinomycetes bacterium; assembly: GCA_029780675.1. Lineage (GTDB taxonomy): Bacteria > Actinomycetota > Actinomycetes > Mycobacteriales > Mycobacteriaceae > Mycobacterium. The sequence goes on along the minus strand of JAKOYE010000092.1, from coordinate 62,239 downwards.
GCAGCCCGTTGGCACTGAGTCGGTCGAGATCGGTACGCGGCACCTCGAGGATCGGAATGCCCCGGTCGGCTGCCAGTGTCACCGATTCGGTGAACCGCTCGTCGGCCTCCGCCCCGAGTGCGACGTAGAGCGCCGACGCCGGCGCGTGGGCACGCAGACACTCCAGCACCGGATTTCGGCCGAGAACGGTCTCGGTTTCGTCCGCGGGCTTCGCCGTGGGGGGGCGGTTCTGTTTGGCGGCTCGCCTGGCGGCCGGATGCCCGGGCCGCATATGAGCGGGCGGGGTGGCGCCGCGACCTTCCAGACCGCGCCGCCGGACACCCCCGGAACCCACCGTCGGCCCCTTCTTGGTGCCGGCCTTGCGGACTGCGCCGCGCCGTCTCGAGTTTCCGGCCATCTAGGCACCCGTCCCGTCCCGCATCGACCCCTCCAACAGCGACCCCTCCAGCAGTGACCACTGCGGCCCGTCGGCGGTATCGGTCACCTCGATACCGGCTTGCTTGAGCCGATCCCGGATCTCGTCGGCCTGCGCCCAGTCGCGCCGGCGGCGGGCATCCTCTCGGCGCTGCACCTCCGCCCGGACCAGCACGTCGACGGCGCCCAGCGCGGCGGCCGTCTCGTCGCGGGTCTCCCAGCGCACATCGAGCGGGTCACAGCCGAGAATGCCCATCATCGTGCGGATCTGGCCGGCCTTCGCCAGCGCCGTTTCGTGGTCGCCGGACTCCAGGGCCCGATTCCCGTCGGCCCGGGCCGCGTGCACCTCGGCGAGCGCGGCGGGGGCGGCAAGGTCGTCGTCGAGGGCTGCGGCGAACGTGTCCGTCCAGCCGGTCGGCATGACCGCGCCGACCCTGGTTCGCACCCGGTGCAGGAAATCCTCGATACCGCTGTAGGCCTTCGCGGCGTCCTGCAGGGCGGTCTCGGTGAATTCCAGCATCGAGCGGTAGTGCGCGCTACCCAGGTAGTACCGCAACTCCGCTGGCCGGACCCGTTGCAGCACGGCCGGAATCGACAGCACATTGCCCAGCGACTTGCTCATCTTCTCGCCGCCCATCGTGACCCAGCCGTTGTGCAGCCAGAACCGCGCGAATCCGTCACCGGCGGCCTGCGCTTGGGCGATCTCGTTCTCGTGATGCGGAAAGACCAGATCCATTCCACCACAATGGATGTCGAACTCGGATCCGAGATACTCGTGGGCCATCGCGACGCACTCCGAGTGCCAGCCGGGTCGGCCCCGGCCCCACGGGGTGGGCCAGGACGGCTCGCCCGGCTTCGCCGCCTTCCAGAGGGTGAAGTCCCGGGGATCGCGCTTACCGGCGCCGGCCCCCTCACCCTGGTGAACGTCGTCGATCCGGTGGCCGGAGAGCTTTCCGTAGTCCGGGAAGCTCAGTACGTCGAAGTAGACGTCCCCGGCACCGGGGTACGCATGACCGGTGTCGATGAGACGTTCGATGAGTTCGACGATCTGGGTGATGTGCCCGGTGGCGCGCGGTTCAGCGGACGGCGGCAGCACGCCGAGCGCATCGTAGGCCGCGGCGAAAGCGCGTTCGTGCGTGGCGGCCCACTCCCACCAGGGCCGGCCGGCTTCAGCGGCTTTGGTCAGGATCTTGTCGTCGATGTCGGTGACGTTGCGGATGAACGCGACGTCGTAGCCCTTGGCCAGCAACCAGCGGCGCAGGACGTCGAATGCGACACCGCTGCGCACATGTCCGATGTGCGGTAGCCCTTGCACCGTGGCACCGCACAGATAGATCGACACCTCGCCGGGACGCAGGGGGTGAAAGCCGCGCACGCCACCGGTGAAGGTGTCATGCAAACGCAGTCCGGCCACGACGTCGCAGCTTACCGGGCCGTCTCGACGACGAGGGCGGTGGCGACCGCGGCCATTCCCTCCCCGCGGCCGGTGAGTCCCAGCCCGTCCGTGGTGGTCGCCGACACCGACACCGGCGCGCCGAGCAGGGCGGCGAGCACCCGTTGGGCTTCTTCGCGACGCGGCCCGACCTTGGGGCGATTGGCGATGACCTGTACCGCGGCGTTGCCGACGGTGAATCCGTTGGCGGCCAGCAGATCTCTGACGTGGGTCAGCATCTGCGCTCCGGTAACCCCGCGCCACCGCGGCTGATCGACCCCGAACACGCTGCCGAGGTCGCCGAGACCGGATGCCGAGAGCAGCGCGTCACAGAGTGCATGCACGGCCACGTCCCCGTCGGAGTGCCCGGAGCAGCCATCAGCGTCGTCGAACAGCAGGCCGAGCAGCCAGCACGGCCGGCCGTTCTCGATGGGGTGGACGTCGGTACCGACGCCGACCCGGGGCAGGGTCACGAGTCCATCACCGGGAATCAACCACTGCCGAGGCCAACCGCAAATCCAAAGGGGTGGTGATCTTGAACGCCAGGGGGTCACCGGCGACGGTATGCACCGGCACCCCCAGGTTCTCGACCAGTGCGGCGTCGTCGGTCGCCGCACCGGCCCGGTCGTAGGCGCGGCGCAGAAGTGCGGTTTCGAAGCCCTGCGGGGTTTGGACGGCGCGCAATCCGGACCGTTCGGGGGTGCCCAGGACGACACCATTGGCGTCGACGGCCTTGATGGTGTCGACGACGGGCAGGACCGGGATGACCGCTCGTTGCCCGTCGCGCAGTGCCTCGACTACCCGACGGATCTGGTCGGCCGGGGTCAGCGGCCTGGCGGCGTCATGGACGAGAACGAACTCGGGGTCGCCCACCGCAGCGAGTGCCAGGCGGACGCTGTCGAGTCGCTCCGGCCCGCCGGCCACCACGGCGGCACGGTCCCCCAGCAGATCCGCCGTCTCGTCCACCCGGTTCACCGGTACGGCGACAACGATCCGTTGGACGACCCCCGAGGCATGGAGCCCATCGACGGCGAGTTCCAGAAGGGTGCGGCCACCGAGTTCGACGAAGGCCTTGGCGATTCCGGCACCAAGACGTTCGCCGCTACCGGCAGCCGGGACTACTGCGACTGTCTCCGGCACATCAGGCCTCGGACGTCGATGTGCTCACTGCCTCCGGCAGCTCCACCGATCCGGCCGACAGTCAAGAGGCGGCGGCCAGGACCTCGTCGAGAATCGTCGCGGCTTTCACGTCGTCGGTGTTCTCAGCAAGAGCAAGTTCGCCCACCAGAATCTGACGGGCCTTGGCCAGCATGCGCTTCTCGCCGGCCGACAGCCCGCGCTCCTGGTCGCGACGCCAGAGGTCACGGACGACCTCGGCCACCTTGTTGACATCACCCGAGGCGAGCTTCTCCAAGTTGGCCTTGTAGCGGCGGGACCAGTTGGTGGGTTCTTCGGTGTGCGGAGCCCGCAACACCTGGAAGACCTTGTCCAGTCCCTCTTGACCGACCACGTCGCGCACACCCACATATTCGGCGTTCTCAGCGGGAACCCGAACGGTCAGATCACCCTGGGCAACCTTGAGGACGAGGTACTCCTTCTGAACGCCCTTAATGGTTCGGGTTTCGATCGCTTCGATCAATGCAGCACCGTGATGTGGGTAAACAACGGTGTCTCCGACCTTGAAAATCATCAGATGCGAGCCCCTTTCACCCCGCTATGTTAGCACGGGGCATCCTCCCCGGTAGCCCAACGTTGCAGGTCAGGGGCACCGCCACCGAATCGGGGGGTTGACAGGCCCAGTGATTCGTGTATCGAAACCGCGCACAGTGGCGCGCCACCGGCCCGGCGAAAAAGGTCGGCACCCAGATCACGGCTTGGCTACCGTCCAGCCGCACCACCTACTACTGTGCATAGTCGACGGCTGCGCAGTCGACTATGGTGCGCAGTCAAACCACGGTCGGCTGCCACGATGCCGGCCGATCTGCCACGCAGGAGGCCGCTGTGAACCGCTTGACTACCCGCCTCACCGCCGCCACCGCGGGCCTGGCTGCCTGCGGTCTGGTCGTCACCGGCTGCAGTTCCGGGCAGATCGCTCAGACCGCGACCCAGGAGTCCGCCGTCAACGGCACCTCGGCCAACATCAAGGACATCGCCCTCCGCAATGTCCACCTGCAGGCCGAGCAGTCCAGCGACTTCCTCCAGCCCGGTACGGTCGTTCCGCTGGTTCTCGTCGCCGCGAACAACTCGCCGGACAACGACGACAAGCTGCTGAGCATCACCTCCGAGGTCGGCGAGGTATCCCTCACCGGCAGCGGCGCGATCCCGGCCGCCGGAGCGTTGGTTCTCAACGCTCCCGCCGAGCCGACCGGTGCCCAGCAGATGAACGGCGCGCAGCCGGCGGGCCAGGCCGCATCGGATGCTCCCGCGGGCGTGCTGGTGACCCTGACCGAACCGATCACCAACGGGCTGAACTACAACTTCACCTTCACGTTCGAGAAGGCCGGCAAGGCCACCGTGGCGGTACCGATCTCCGCTGGCGACGCCTGACCAGTCGGCGCAATGAGGACCCGGCGCTGACTGAGTTTGTCAGGGCCAGTCGTTAGCCTCGGCGGCGTGGCGAAACCTCGGGCGCAGTACCGCTGTACGGACTGCCATCACGTCACCGGGAAATGGCTCGGCCGCTGTCCCGGCTGCGGAACGTGGGGCACCGTGGAGGAGGTCGCCGTCTTCACGACGGCGGCGGCCGGCAGATCGCACCGTCCCCTCACTCCCTCGACCCCGGCCGTTCCCATCACGTCGGTGGACCCCGACCGCACTCGCCACTTCCCCACCGGGGTTGCCGAACTGGACCGGGTCCTGGGTGGTGGTGTGGTGCCGGGGTCGGTGAGCCTGCTCGCCGGCGATCCCGGTGTCGGAAAGTCGACGCTGCTCCTCGAGGTGGCTCACCGGTGGGCACAGTCCGGCCGGCGCGCCCTGTACATCTCCGGTGAGGAGTCGGCGGGCCAGATCCGGATGCGGGCCGGCCGAACCGGCTGTACCCACGACGAGATGTACCTGGCCGCCGAATCCGATGTGAACACCGTGCTCGGACATATCGAGGCCGTCGACCCGTCGCTGGTGATCGTCGATTCCGTGCAGACCATGTCCGCCTCCGACACCGATGGCGTGTCCGGTGGCGTCACCCAGGTGCGCGCGGTCACGGCCGCGCTCACCTCGGCCGCAAAGTCCACCGGGGTGGCGATGATCCTCGTCGGCCACGTGACCAAGGACGGCGCGATCGCGGGCCCCCGGGCCCTGGAGCACCTCGTCGATGTTGTTCTGCATTTCGAGGGCGACCGCAACACCCCGATCCGAATGGTCCGGGGCGTCAAGAACCGGTTCGGCGCTGCGGACGAAGTCGGATGTTTCCTGCTGCACGACAACGGAATCGAGGGTATCGCTGATCCGTCCGGGCTGTTCCTCGAACAGCGGGCCCAGCCGGTGCCCGGCACCGCGGTAACCGTCACTCTCGACGGCAAGCGAGCGTTGATCGGCGAGATCCAGGCCCTGCTGACCTCACCGCCCAGCGAGAACTCCCCACGGCGGACGGTGGTGAGCGGAGTCGATCAGTCCCGGGTTGCGATGATCACCGCGGTGATCCACGAGCGCGCAAAGGTTCCCCTGGGCCTGCTCGACATCTACCTCTCGACTGTCGGCGGGATGCGGCTGACCGATCCGTCGTCAGACCTCGCGGTCGCCGCCGCGATGGCCTCTGCCGCAACCGGCTGCCCGCTACCCGCCGACACCGTGGTGTTCGGCGAGATCGGTCTGGCCGGGGATCTGCGCCGGGTCACGGGCATGGACCGACGGCTCGCCGAGGCCGCCCGCCTGGGTTTCGGCGTCGCCGTCGTGCCGGTCGGCTGCGGGGCGCCCCCACCGGGCCTGCGCACCCTGGAATCCGCCACCATCGTCGATGCATTGCGGACGCTCGGCGAGATCAGTCTGGCGCCTGCTTTCCCTGAGGAGCCGCCCGTTCGGGCCGGAATCCGGCCGGCGTTCGGGCGACCGGGGTCCCGCGGTGGACAATAACCGGCTGTGAACAACGCCAACCGTCCCAGCAGCGCACCGCCGACGGCCACCACGTTGCGGGAGACGATCGGCCGGCTGGCACCGGGTACCGCGCTGCGCGACGGACTGGAACGCATCCTGCGCGGCCGCACGGGTGCCCTGATCGTGCTGGGCTACAACGAGCGAGTCGAGTCGATCTGCGACGGCGGTTTCTCGCTCGATGTCAGCTTCGCGGCCACCCGACTCCGCGAACTGTCGAAGATGGACGGCGCGGTCGTTCTCTCCACCACCGGAGACCGGATCCTGCGCGCCAACGTCCAGTTGGTTCCGGATCCGACGATCCCCACAGATGAGTCCGGCACCCGGCACCGCTCGGCCGAACGCACCGCCATCCAGACCGGTTTTCCGGTGATCTCGGTCAGCCACTCGATGAATCTGGTGACCGTCTACGTGGGGGGCGATCGTCACGTGGTCGCCGATTCCGCGACCATCCTGTCCCGGGCGAATCAGGCCGTTGCGACTCTGGAGCGTTACAAGGCCAGGCTCGACGAGGTGTCCCGGCAACTCTCCACCGCCGAGATCGAAGATTTCGTCACGCTGAGGGATGTCATGACCGTGGTGCAACGCCTGGAGATGGTTCGCCGCATCGGGCTCGAAATCGACAATGACGCGGTAGAACTCGGCACCGACGGCCGGCAGTTGCGGCTGCAACTCGAGGAGCTTCTCGGCGGAAACGACAACGCCCGGGAACTCATCGCCAGGGACTACCATGCCAGCCCCCAGGCGCCATCGAATTCTCAAGTCGCTTCAACGCTGGCCGAACTCGATTCGCTGTCGGACACCGAATTGCTCGACTTCACCGCACTGGCAAGGGTTTTCGGGTATCCGTCCACCTCCGAGGCGCAGGATTCCGCGCTCAGCGCCCGCGGTTACCGAGCGATGTCGGGTATCCCCCGGTTGCAGTTCGGCCATGTCGACCTACTGGTTCGCCGGTTCGGCTCGCTCCAGGGCCTGTTGGCGGCGAGCGCCAGTGACCTGCAGTCCGTGGACGGGATTGGGGAGATGTGGGCCCGCCACGTCCGCGAGGGACTCGCACAGCTGGCCGAGTCGACGATCACCGACCGGATGCTGTAGCAACCGAGTCAGCCCGCCGGGGCAGGGGCCGGCTGTCCCTCCACCGGCGCCGGAGCGGGTTCACCGCCCGGCGCGGGCTCGACCGGTGGCGGCGGAGGGGCGTCGGTGAGGATGAAGGGCACGGCCGCCGAGCGGAGATTGCCCAACTGCACGACCAGGTTGTAGGTACCCGGACCGATCGGCTCCCGGGGCAGCGGGCACTGCGGTGCCGAACCCATCCCGGTCCAGGTCACCTCGGTGGTCACCTGCTCGCCGGGGTTGAAGGTCTTGACCAGGGTCTCGTTGGACGGGGCGCAGTCGAGGTTGGACCACAGTCGGCTGTTGTCCAGCGAATACACATAGGCGGCCAACACGGCTGCGCCTACATCACGCTTGCACGCGACCAGTCCGATGTTGGTGACGACCATGGTGAACTTGGGCTGATCACCGATCACGTACTGGGGCGCATTGGTGACGCCTTTGACCGCGAGGTTGGAGTCCGGGCAGTCGTCGCCGGCCTGCAGAACCGGCGGTGGCGCCACCGCCGCCGTCTCGGTGGGCGTCGGCGGCGGGCCGGCCTGCGCCGGCGGAACGACGGGAGTCTTGTTCTCCGGCTGCGGAATCTGTCCCGGGCTCTGGGTCGCCTCGGATTTCACGGTGGCGGAGGTGGTGGCGGTGTTGGCGGGCTCGGACTTACCGAACACGGCAATCAACACGCCGACGACGATCGCGATGACCACTGCGGCGATGCCGAGCGCCAGTCCGCGACGCCGCCAGTAGATCTGCGGCGGCAGCGGGCCATGCGGTTCAAGATCCAGCACGTTTCCACCGTAAGGCGAGGTCACCGCGAGCCGTCCGACCTCGCCCGGCGTGTCGTCTTGCCTTATGCGGGACTGATCGCCTGCCGCTACTCCCCGATGTCGCCGAGATGCTCGCGCAGAACGATGCGGCCGTCGGCCAGTTGGTAGGTGACGCCGACGATGGCCGCGGCGCCCTGGGCGACCCGGTCGGCGATCGCCGTGGAGCGCGCCAGCAGTTGCGAGCCCGTCTCGATGACGTGCCGTGTCTCGAACTCGTCGACCCTGGTCAATCCGTCACGGCGGCCCAGCATGATCGACGGTGTCACCCGCTCGACGACATCGCGGACGAACCCACCGGGCACCTTTCCCTCGTCCAGCGCCGCGATGGTCGCCTGAACGGCCCCGCAACTGTCGTGGCCCAACACCACGATCAACGGGACGTCGAGAACAGTGACGGCGTATTCGATGGAGCCGAGCACGGCGGAGTCGATCACGTGACCGGCGGTGCGGACCACGAACACGTCGCCCAGACCCTGGTCGAAAATGATCTCTGCGGCCACCCTGCTATCGGCGCAGCCGAACACCACCGCGGTCGGTCGTTGCGCCACCGCGAGACCCGCGCGGTGTTCGATGCTCTGGCTCGGATGCTCGGGACGACCGGCCACGAAGCGCTCGTTACCCTCCTTCAGTGCCTTCCACGCGGACGCCGGACTGGTCTTGGCCATGCGGGTCATTGTGCCCTGCCCGGTTCGCGGGCAGTCGATGAGCATCCCTGCCGCCGATCTCCTGGGCTGGTACGAGAAGGCTCGCCGCGACCTGCCCTGGCGGGCGCCGGGCACCACCGCCTGGCAGATTCTGGTCAGCGAGTTCATGCTGCAGCAGACCCCGGTGGCCCGGGTCGCGCCGATCTGGGTGGATTGGGTGCGGCGCTGGCCGACGCCCTCGGCGACGGCCGCGGCCGGCGCGGCGGATGTGCTGCGCGCCTGGGGGAAGCTGGGGTACCCGCGCCGGGCCAAACGGCTGCACGAATGCGCGACGGTGATCGCCGACGAGTACGGCGATGTGGTGCCCGATGACGTCGAGACGCTGCTGACGCTGCCGGGAGTGGGCGCCTACACGGCACGTGCGGTGGCCTGTTTCGCCTACGGGATGCGGGTGCCGGTGGTGGACACCAACGTCCGCCGGGTGGTCGCCCGGGCCGTCGACGGTCGGGCCGACGCCGGGCCCGCCTCGACGGTTCGCGATCACACCGCCGTGGCGGCACTGCTGCCGGACGGGCCGGAGGCGGCGGTGTTCTCGGCGGCGCTGATGGAACTCGGGGCGACGGTGTGCACGGCACGGTCACCACGGTGCGGCGACTGCCCACTGGACCGGTGTGCCTGGCGGGCCGCCGGGTTCCCACCCGGGCAGAGCCCTGCCAGAACGGCGCAGCGCTACGCCGGCACCGACCGTCAGGTGCGCGGTCGGTTACTCGACGTACTGCGGGCCAGTTCCGCTCCGGTCGAACGGGCCGAACTGGACGTGGTGTGGCTGTCGGACACCGCGCAACGGGACCGGGCCCTGGACTCACTGCTGGTGGACGGCCTGGTGGAACAGACCCGCGACGGCCGATTCGCCCTGGCGGGCGAAGGCGACGATGCGGGCCGCCAGGCCCGCTGAGAAGCCGAGTCATGCACACCGAAGGCGACGATGCGGGCCGCCAGGCCCGCTGAGACGCCGAGTCATGCACACCGAAGGCGACGATGCGGGCCCCCAGGCCCGCTGAGAAGCCGCCGTCGCTCAGTCCGGAAGCGAGTCCAGGAACTCCTCGACCACCTCGCGATACCGCTGCGGTGCGTCGTCATGCACCAGATGGCCCGCCTCCGGAATGCGGACGTATCGGGCTGGGCAGGCCGCGACGTCCCGCATCCGCAGCATCTGACCCGGCGGCGCCACCGAATTCCCCGCCTCGATCAGCAGGGTCGGGGCGCGCACCGCCGACCACTGTTGCCAGTAGTCCCGCGTTCCCCATTCCGCCGCGATGGCGATCCAGGTCGATGGCTGTCCGTGTAACCGCCATCCGGTCGGGGTCCGGTCGAAAGCCTCCAGGAAGTACTGCCCGGCCACCTGGCCGAACTCCTCGAAAACCGCTTCAGCCGAGGGGAACTCCCGCGGTAGTGCGTGCAGCCACGGCTCCCATGGACCCGTCGTGCGGCCCACGAAATCCGGTGCCATGTCTTCGACCACGAGGCCGCGAACCAACTCGGGTCGATCGCCCGCCAGGCACCAGGAGTGCAAACCGCCCATCGAATGCCCTACGAGTACCACCGGCGTACCGAGCGACTCCACCGCAGCCGCCAGGTCGGCGACGAACCGTTCGGTACCGAGCGGTGGGGCCACATCGGCTTCGCAGCCCCGGTGTCCCGGAGCGTCATAGGTGTACACCGCACCGAGTCCGACCAACCAGGGCAGCTGGCGTCCCCAGGTGCTGCCCTTGCCCATGAGCCCGTGCACAAGCACGATCGGGTGCCCGCCGCCACCACGGAAGGTCAGTGGTACTGAGTTCACCACCCCATCCTGCCGGTAACCTTGGCGCCATGGCCGTGGTCAAGATCAATGCAATCGAGGTTCCTCCCGGCGCCGGCCCGGAGCTGGAGAAGCGGTTCGCCAATCGGGCGCACGCCGTCGACAACCAGCCCGGATTCCTCGGATTCCAGTTGCTGCGGCCGATCAAGGGTGAGACCCGGTACTTCGTCGTCACCCAGTGGGAGTCCGAGGAGGCCTTCCAATCCTGGGCCAGCGGCCCAGCCATCGCCGCACATGCCGGCGAGCGGGCCAATCCGGTGTCGACGGGTGCCCAGCTCCTCGAGTTCGAGGTTGTGTTGGACGTTGCGCGGTCCAGCGACAAGAGTTAGTCGCCGCGCGCTGGCGATCGCCGTCGCGATCGTCACCACGGCCGCCGCGGCGACCAGTTGCGCCGAGGCCCCGGCGACACCGGTGGCCGACGGTCTGCGCATCGGCCTGAACAGCCCCCAGGGTGTCCGCGCCCAGCAGGTCATGGACATGCTCAACTCCGACTGGCCGATCGGAACGCACAGCGTCTCGACGTTGGCGGCACCGGACATGGTGAAGCCGGTCACGACCATCATGGACTCGCTGTGGTGGGACCGCCCCTACACGCTGAACTCATTCGATATCCGCGCCGGCAGGGCGACGCTGAACGTCACCAGTTCGTTCGGCGCACGCGAAGAGATCAAACTGCACATCAATGATCAGACGATGGTCAGCCGGATGACCGTCACCACCGAGAAGCCGACGATCAACGCCTGGAAGGACGTCGACGCGGCACTGAACCAGACCGGCGCCAGATACTCCTGGATGGTCTCCAAGGTCGATGAGGGCCGCTGCGAAAAGGTCGCCGGCGCAAACACTTCCACCTCGCTTCCGCTGGCCTCGATCTTCAAGACCTACGTGTTGTTCGCGGTCGAGGAGGCGGTACTGGCCGGGAAGATCCGGTGGGACGACACCCTGACCATCACCAGCGAGGCCAAGAAACTCGGTTCCTCGGGGTTCGACACACTGCCCGCCGGGTCCCAGATCACGGTGCGTCAGGCTGCCGGGAAGATGATCGCGACCAGCGACAACATGGCCACCGACCTACTCATCGAACGGCTCGGCACCCGTGCCGTCGAGCAGGCGCTGGCCCATGCGGGCCACCACGATCCGGCCAGCATGACGCCCTTCCCCACCATGCGGGAGATCTTCGCGGTCGGGTGGGGCAACCCGGACGTACGCGAACAGTGGAAACAAGCCGGGCCCGCCGACCGGGCGGTGCTCCTGCGGGAAGCGAATTCCCGCCCCTACGAACCGGATCCAAAGCGCACCCACTCACCCGGGTCCGCCTACGGCGCCGAGTGGTACGGCACCGCAGAGGACATCTGTCGGGTGCACGCAGCGCTGCAGCACGAGGCTGTCGGCGCCGCCGCTCCGGTACGAGACATCATGTCCGAGGTGGCCGGGATCGACCTGGATCGGCAGGAGTGGCCGTATATCGGCGCCAAGGCCGGAAACCTCCCCGGCGACTTGACCTTCAGTTGGTACGCCGTCGACCGGACCGGCCAGGCGTGGGTGGTCAGCTTCCAACTCAACTGGCCCCGTTTCCACAGCACCAATGCCGGGGCCTGGGTGATGACCATCATCAAGCAGGTTTTCGGGCTGCTTCCGCGCTACCGCTGAGACCGATACCGCTGAGACACAGGCCGAGCGGCCACCCCGATGGGGTGACCGCTCGGCCTGTGTCTTACCCGCTAGTCGGTCGACGCTGTCGCGGCCTCCGCCAGATCCGGCTCGGCGGTCTCGCGCTTGGGCCCGCCGGCAAAGGTGAACCGAGCGTTCTCCCCGGCGCCTTCGCCATCCCAGCCCTCGACGTCGACGGTGACCAGCTGTCCGGGGCCGACCTCCTCGAAGAGGATCTTCTCCGAGAGGGCGTCCTCGATCTCGCGCTGGATGGTGCGCCGGAGCGGCCGGGCTCCCAGCACCGGGTCGAACCCGCGCTTGGCCAGCAGAGCCTTCGCCGTCTCGGTCAGCTCCATGTCCATGTCCTTGGCCTTGAGCTGCTTGGACACCCGGCCCACCATCAGGTCGACCATCTGGATGATCTCGTTCTGGGTGAGCTGGTGGAACACGATGATGTCGTCGATGCGGTTGAGGAACTCCGGCCGGAAGTGCTTCTTGAGCTCGTCGTTGACCTTCTGCTTCATCCGCTCGTAGTTGTTCTCACCGCCGCCCTGGGTAAAGCCCAGACCCACCGCCTTGGAGATGTCGGAGGTGCCCAGGTTCGACGTGAAGATCAGCACGGTGTTCTTGAAGTCGACCGTCCGACCCTGGCCGTCGGTGAGCCGGCCATCCTCGAGCACCTGCAACAGGGTGTTGTAGATCTCCTGGTGGGCCTTCTCGATCTCGTCGAACAGCACCACTGAGAACGGCTTGCGCCGCACCTTCTCGGTGAGCTGGCCGCCCTCCTCGTAGCCGACGTACCCGGGGGGCGCGCCGAACAGTCGGGAGGCGGTGAAGCGGTCGTGGAACTCGCCCATGTCGATCTGGATGAGCGCATCGTCGTCGCCGAACAGGAACTCCGCCAGCGCCTTGGACAGCTCGGTCTTCCCGACACCGGACGGGCCGGCGAAGATGAACGATCCGGACGGGCGCTTGGGGTCCTTGAGCCCGGCACGGGTGCGGCGGATCGCCTTGGAGACTGCCCGGACGGCGTCCTCCTGACCGATGATCCGCTTGTGCAGTTCGTCCTCCATGCGCAGCAGCCGAGTGGTCTCCTCCTCGGTCAGCTTGAACACCGGGATACCGGTCCAGTTCCCCAGCACCTCGGCGATCTGCTCGTCGTCGACCTCGGAGACGACGTCGAGATCGCCTGAGCGCCATTGCTTCTCGCGCTCGGCGCGTTGTGCGACGAGTTGCTTCTCCCGATCGCGGAGTGATGCGGCCTTCTCGAAATCCTGCGCGTCGATGGCCGATTCCTTCTCCCGGCGGGCATCAGCGATCTTCTCGTCGAACTCGCGCAGGTCCGGCGGAGCGGTCATCCGGCGGATTCGCATCCGGGCGCCGGCCTCGTCGATCAGGTCGATCGCCTTGTCCGGCAGGAAGCGGTCGTTGATGTAGCGGTCGGCGAGGGTGGCCGCCGCGACCAACGCCGCATCGGTGATCGACACCCGGTGGTGCGCCTCGTAGCGATCGCGCAAACCCTTGAGGATTTCGATGGTGTGCGCGACCGTCGGCTCGCCCACCTGAACCGGCTGGAAGCGGCGCTCCAGGGCGGCATCCTTTTCGATGTACTTGCGGTACTCGTCGAGGGTGGTGGCACCGATGGTCTGCAGCTCACCGCGGGCCAGTTTGGGCTTGAGGATGGACGCCGCGTCGATGGCGCCCTCGGCAGCCCCCGCGCCGACGAGCGTGTGCAACTCGTCGATGAACAGGATGATGTCCCCGCGGGTGTTGATCTCCTTGAGCACCTTCTTCAGGCGTTCCTCGAAGTCACCGCGGTAACGACTGCCCGCGACCAGCGAACCGAGGTCGAGGGTGTACAGCTGCTTGTCCTTGAGTGTCTCGGGCACCTCGCCGTTGACGATCGCCTGGGCCAGGCCCTCGACCACGGCGGTCTTGCCGACACCGGGCTCGCCGATCAGCACCGGGTTGTTCTTGGTGCGCCGGGACAGGACCTGCATGACCCGTTCGATTTCCTTCTCGCGACCGATGACGGGGTCGAGCTTGCCCTCCATGGCGGCGGCGGTGAGATTGCGGCCGAACTGGTCGAGAACCAGCGATGTCGACGGGCTGCCCGACTCGCCACCCCGGCCGCCGGCGCCGGCCTCGGCCGCCTCCTTGCCCTGGTAGCCGCTGAGCAGCTGGATCACCTGCTGACGCACCCGGGTCAGCTCGGCGCCGAGCTTGACCAGCACCTGGGCGGCGACCCCCTCGCCCTCACGAATGAGGCCCAGCAGGATGTGCTCGGTGCCGATGTAGTTGTGGCCGAGTTGCAGCGCCTCACGCAGCGAGAGTTCGAGGACCTTCTTGGCGCGCGGGGTGAACGGGATGTGACCGGATGGCGCCTGCTGGCCCTGGCCGATGATCTCCTCGACCTGTGAGCGCACGCCCTCCAGGGAGATGCCGAGGGATTCCAGCGACTTCGCCGCAACACCCTCGCCCTCGTGGATCAGCCCCAGCAGGATGTGCTCGGTGCCGATGTAGTTGTGGTTGAGCATCCGGGCTTCTTCTTGAGCCAGAACGACGACCCTGCGGGCGCGGTCGGTAAATCTTTCGAACATCGCCTGTTACCTGCTCTCGTCACCTGGTGGCGGACGGCACCGCTCACCTCAGGAACCACTCTAGTGGGGCGGTTCACCCGGGGCGTTCTGCCCGCTGACGTCACCGCCCGTGAGCCCGCGGACGAACCGTCCCCGAGCCCTGAACACAGCATGTCAACGCCGCTCGCCGACGGTTTGTTACCGACCTCGAACAATTCCGCCTTCGCGGCCAGCGAAACCGCCCCGGCACGCGCGCATCATGTCGCGGCGTGAAAGGCCTCGATGATGTCGGCGGGGATGCGGCCGCGGGTCGACACCTTGTGTCCGTTGTTCCGGGCCCACTCCCTGATCGCCGCGCTCTGCTCCCGATCGATCACGGCACGTCCGCGTCCGTTCGGCACGGCGGTCGGACGGCCGCGGCGCCGCCCCCCGACCCGGCGGCCGGCTTCGATCCACGGTGTGAATAAATCGCGGAGTTTCTGCGCATTCTGAGCCGAGAGGTCGATCTCGTAGCTCACTCCGTCGATGGAGAATTCGACCGTCTCATCAGCCGGTCCTGCGCCGTCGAAATCATCGACGAGTGTCACGGTCACTTTCTTGGCCATGCCAGCACTGGGCCTTTCTCTGCCGGGAAGCCGACAGATTCGGTATTAGTTGCCCGTTAATGTGCCATAACCACATACCGATTTACAACAATTGCTGTTCAAACACTTTCAGTTTCCGTGCCGGCGAACGATCGGGAACAGAACCGTCTCCCTAATCGACAACCCCGTCAGAGCCATGAGGAGGCGGTCAATTCCCATCCCGGTACCCGTTGTCGGCGGCATTGCATACTCCATGGCCGCGAGAAAGTCCTCGTCAAGGGCCATCGCCTCGTCGTCACCGGCCGCCGCGAGCCGAGCCTGGGCCTCGAAACGTTCGCGTTGGATCACCGGATCGACAAGTTCCGAGTATCCGGTCGCCAACTCGATGCCCCGAACATAGAGATCCCATTTTTCGGTGACTCCCGGAATACTCCTATGCTGGCGCGTCAACGGGGTGGTCTCGACGGGGAAATTCTTCACGAAAACCGGAGACCATAATGTGTCGCCGACGGTGTGCTCCCACAGTTCCTCGACCAGTTTCCCGTGCCCGTATCCGCGGTCGGTGGGAATCTCCAGGGCCAGCCTGTCGGCAATTCCGAATAGATTTCGAACCGGAGTCTCCGGGGTAATCTCCTCCCCCAAGGCCTCCGACAACGAGGGATACATCTCCATGCTCGGCCATTCGCCGTCGAGGTCATAGGTGGATCCGTCGGGCAGTGTGACCTGCCGGGTGCCGATGGCTTCATCGGCGACCTCCTGAATCAGTTCCCGGGTGACGACCGCCGAATCGTCATAGGTGCCCCAGGCCTGGTACGTCTCGAGCATGGCGAACTCCGGCGAGTGGGAGGAGTCGGCACCCTCGTTGCGGAAGTTCCGGTTAAGTTCGAAGACCTTCTCGAACCCGCCCACCACACATCGCTTGAGGAACAGTTCCGGTGCGATACGCAGGTACAGATCGGTGTCCAGGGCATTGGAGTGGGTCACGAAGGGCCTGGCCGCGGCACCGCCTGCCAGGGTCTGCAGCATCGGCGTCTCGACTTCGAGGAAGCCACGACGATCCAGGGCGTTACGGACCGCGCGAACCACGGCGATGCGCTGCCGGGCGACCTCTCGCGCCTGGGGACGCACGATGAGGTCGACGTAGCGTTGCCGGACGCGCGATTCCTCGCTCATCTCCTTGTGGGCCACCGGCAACGGGCGCAACGACTTCGCCGCCATCTGCCAGGAGTCGGCCAACACCGAGAGTTCTCCCCGCCGGGAACTGATCACCTCGCCGTGCACGAACACGATGTCGCCGAGGTCGACATCGGATTTCCACCTCTCGAGCGCGTCGTCCCCGACCCCGGCGAGACTGATCATCGCCTGCAGTTGGGTGCCGTCGCCCTCCTGCAGGGTGGCGAAGCAGAGCTTTCCGGAGTTGCGGGAGAACACCACCCGCCCCGTGACACCAACCCGGACGCCAGTCGCGGTGTCCGGCGCCAGATCGGGGTAAGCGGCCCGGATCTCGGCCAGCGAATGGGTTCGGGGCACCGCTACCGGATAGGCCTCGACTCCCGAGTCGAGTATCCGCCGGCGCTTGGCCTGGCGGATCCGGAACTGTTCGGGAACCTCATCGACGGAAGGGTCGACGACCAGGCCCGCCTCTTCCGGTGCGTCCGCATCACTCACGGCGAGCCAGCATAAACGGCGGGACTCAACGGCCGGGCTTGAGACGTCCGCGCTGGCCGTCCTGATTGCGTTCGAACACCATCCGCAGACCGTCCAGCGTGAGGTGCTGGTCATAGTGATCGACGGTGTGCAGGTCGGGGAGCATGAGCGGCGCGGTGTGCCCGGTTGCCACCACCGCAACCCCGGCACCGGCGAACCCGTCGACGTCCTGGCGGATTCTGCTGACCAGACCATCGACCAAGCCGGCGAAGCCGAACACCGCTCCGGACTGCATACACTCCACGGTGTTCTTGCCCACCACCGAACGCGGCCGGGCGAGTTCCACCCGGCGCAGCGCGGCCGATCGGGCGGCCGCCGCATCGGAGGAGACCTGGACACCGGGAGCGATTGCGCCACCGAGGAACTCGCCTTTGGCGGAGACGACATCGACGCAGATCGACGAGCCGAAATCGACCACGATAGCCGCGCCCTTGAACTTTGCGTGGGCGGCCAGGCAGTTCACGATGCGATCGGCGCCGACCTCCTTGGGATTGTCGACCAGCAACGGTATCCCGGTGCGCACACCGGGTTCGATCAGCACATGCGGGACGTCCACCCAGTACTGATCGAGCATGATCCTGACCTCGTAGAGCACCGACGGCACGGTCGACAGTCCGGTGACGCCGGTGAGTCGTTCGGAGTCGTCGTCGATCAGACCCTCGATGGTCAAGGCGAGTTCGTCGGCGGTCACCTCCGGTTCGGTGCGGATCCGCCAATGCTGGACGACCTCGGCGTGGTCACCGGACCCCGAGATCAGACCTACAACGGTGTGGGTGTTGCGGACGTCGATAGCCAGCAGCACGACTACCGCAGCACTTTCAGGGCGCTCAGACCGGCGGCGTCGCCGGGAACGTGGGCGGGATCGTCGCCGAGGTGGACCTGCCTGTTGGCGGAGTCGACGAACACCACCCGCGGACGGTACCGGCGGGCTTCGGCATCGTCCATCGAGGCGTATGCGATGAGTATCACCAGATCACCGGGGTGCACGAGATGCGCTGCGGCACCGTTGATTCCGATCACACCGCTGCCGCGCTCGCCGGTGATCGCGTACGTCACCAGACGGGCGCCGTTGTCGATGTCCACGATGGTCACCTGCTCGCCGTCGAGAAGGTCCGCGGCATCCATCAGATCGGCGTCGATGGTCACCGAACCCACATAGTGCAGGTCGGCGTGCGTCACCGTCGCGCGGTGGATCTTGGACTTCAGCATGGTCCGAAACATCAATTTCTCCAGGTCATTTCGGAGTCACCCGGCTCGACGCCGAGGTGCCCGCCGGGCAGCTCGATGGCGATGTTGTCCAGAAGACGGGTGGCGCCGAGGCGACCCGCCACGAGCAGCCGCGCCGGGCCGTAATCAGGCGTGGGCTCCAGGCCCGGTCCACGGAGTTCCAGATAGTCGACCGCGATGGCGGGCACCTCGTCGAGGACCGCACGGGCGGCGTCCAGAACGGCCGCGGGCCCCGCCGAGGCAGCGTACACGCCGGCGAGCAATGCGGCGGACAGCGCACCGGCCTGCTCTCGCTGTTCGGGACTGAGGTAGCGATTGCGCGAGGACATCGCCAACCCGTCGGGCTCCCGCACGGTGGGCACGCCGACGATGCGCACACCGACATCGAGGTCGGCGACCATCTGCCGGATCAGGGTCAACTGCTGATAGTCCTTCTCCCCGAAGAAGGCGCGGTCCGGTCGGACGATCTGCAGCAGTTTGAGGACGACGGTGAGCATGCCGCCGAAATGGGTGGGGCGCACCGCCCCCTCGAGTTCGGCACCCAACGGGCCGGGTTGCACCGTGGTCCGCGGTCCGTCCGGGTACATGGTGTCCGGCGTCGGAGTGAACACCACCTCCACACCCTCATCGGCGAGCAACTCCAGATCCGCATCGAGAGTCCGGGGATAGGCGTCGAGGTCCTCCCCCGCTCCGAACTGCAGCGGATTGACGAAGATGGATACCACAACCACCGCGCCCGGAACCCGTCTCGCCGCCCGGACCAGCGCCAAGTGACCGTCGTGCAGTGCGCCCATGGTCGGGACCAGCATCACCCGGCGACCGGTGTGGCGCAACGCCGCGGTGACACCGGACACCGACCTTGGGGTGGGATAAACGTTCAGCTCACCCGCGGTGAATTGCGTTGTCCTGGATGTCATTTCGGTGACCCTCTCGAGCTCGACCAGGTGGTCAGAACGTCGAACACTTCCCGGGGGGCGTGAGCGCGCTGCGCGGTGCGCAACGAGTTGGCGCAATACGCCTGTGCCAGATCGGGATCCACCGCATCGAGGGCGGTCAGATGCGCCGAGACGGCAGCGGCGTCGCCGCGCGCCACCGGACCGGTCAGGGCCGCCTGCCCCCTATGCAGGGTGTTCTCCAGAGCAGCCCGGGCCAGCGGCGCGATGATCCGCTCCGCAAGGCCACCCGGTGCGTCGCTGACGATCTGCTGGCCGAGAAGTTCGTCGCCGGCCAGCGCGCGCCGCAGCGCCGCGAGAGAATCGGCGAGGAGAGTGACGACATGATTGCTGCCGTGCGCGAGGGCTGCGTGGTAGAGCGTGCGGGACTCCTCGCGGACGCGGAAGGGCTCACCGCCCATCTCGAGCACCAGGGATTGGGCCACCGCGTATCCGGTCTCGTCGGCCGCGGTCACCGCGAAGCAGGCGTCGGTAAGTCGGGCCACATCCTCCTCACCTCCGGTGAACGTCATCGCGGGATGCACGGCCAGGGGGATGCATCCCTGCGTGGCGAGCGGCGCGAGGATACCGACACCGTTGGCCCCGGAGGTGTGGGCCACGATCGTGCCCGGCCGCACGGCGCCGGTGGCGGCAAGTCCGCCGATCAGTCCGGGGAGTTCGGAATCCGGGACGGTGAGCAGCAGCAGTTCGGCGGAGTCGGCGACCTCGGGCACCGGCAGCACCGGGGTGTCCGGTAAGCGGCGCTCCACCAACCGCCGCGAGGTGGCCGAGATCGCACTGCACGCCACGACCACATGCTCGGCGCGTTCCAGCGCCGCGCCCAGCGCCGTCCCCACCCGACCGCCGGAGACGATCCCGACTTTCAGGCGGGCCGGACGCAGGCCGTTGGGGGTCCCCACCTCGACGACCTCGCTGACTAATCGGCTTTCCCGTCCCGAGTCGCGGGGACCGGATGTGGGCCTGAGTGTAGCCGCCGGTCAGTCCTCCCGGCGACGGCGTCCGCCGCCACCAGAGCGGTCGCTCGACGGGTTGCCACCCCGCAGACGGGCGACGAGGTCGGCCACCGGCGCGCCCCCTGCATGCTGGCCGTGGGGAGCCTCGGCTACGGCCTGTTCGACGGGCCCGTTCTGCGCTGCGTTGCGATGCCGGCCCGCCACGTCGGCGGCGTGGTCGTCCGGCGCCTCGTTCGCGTGCCGACCGCCGGGCGCGCGGTGCTGTGGTGCCGGGCCCGACCCGGTGTCAGCGGCCTGCTCCTCGAAGCCCCGGTGCCGACCCGGGCGGGTTCGCGTCTCAGGCGGACGCCACGGGGTAGTCGGGCCGGGCGGGGGAATCGGCGGCCGGGGCGGCTGCGGTGCCCAGCCGGGGCCGGACGGCGACGCGGCAGGTGGTTGCTGAGGTGCGGTGCGCCGTGGCGGCGGGGCTGATCGTGGCGCCAGGGCCGGTCGTGGTGTCGGGGCAGTCCGTGGTGCCGGGGCAGGCCGCTGCCAGGCCCCGTCCGTCTCCTGGCGTCGGTGGGAGCCGTTCTCGATCGACGGCGGCTGCTGGTCGACGGGCGGGGTCTGCTGCCGCCTGCGGGTCCGAGGCGGCACGGGCGGCGGGGACACCGGGGGCTGCGACACGGGGGGCTGAGACACGGGGGGCTGCGACACGGGGGGCTCAGACGCGGGTGGCAGGGGCGCGGCGGTAACGAGCGGCTCCTCAGGAACATCGATGATCGGGCTCTCACCCCCCAGATCCACCTCGGCGACAACCTCTACCCGCGTGACCTCGACCTGCGTCGTACCCACATGAGCGGCGAACTCCTCGGTGTCCGCGGTCACCCGACTGCTGTGCACCCGGCCGGGGGCCGGCGGCATTGCAAGCGGTTCGGAGAGTGCGGCGTCCGCCACCCGTTCGGACTCCAGCGCGGGACGCTCACCGAGGTCGGCTCCCAGCAGGGCCTGCAAGTTGGCGCGCAGTGTCGCCAACTCCGCCCGCAGCGCCCCCATCTCGTCGGCGGCCTGCGCCCGTACTTCGACCGCCAACTGCCGGCGCAGGTGCGCTTCCACCGCGAGCTCGTACTCGCGGCGCGCGGAGATTTCGCGATCGAGTTGGAGGTCGTAGACGAACTTCATGTCCCGGGCCTTCGCGGCGTCAAGCTGACTCTGGCGGCGGTAGATCACCGACGCGAACGCGGCCAGAACGGCCGCCCACAGCGACAGGATGACCGCCAGGCGCAGCAGTTCCACCCGGTTGGTGAATACCAGTGTGGTGCTGGCCAGGATGGCCAGTACCAGCAACGCCGTGAGCAGCAGCCAGCCCGGCCTGCGGCCGCCGCGCCGATTTTTGGCGCCG
This sequence comes from Actinomycetes bacterium, assembly GCA_029780675.1. Taxonomy (GTDB): domain Bacteria; phylum Actinomycetota; class Actinomycetes; order Mycobacteriales; family Mycobacteriaceae; genus Mycobacterium. The sequence continues at coordinate 40,834 of JAKOYE010000092.1, read as the reverse complement.
CGGGGCAGAACGGTCATGGGCCTGACTGTACCGCTAACCCAGACGGTTGCCCGGAGCGACAAGCTGCTGCGATTCGCCCGAAAGTCGGCACCGGCGAGCGCTATTCCGCGGCAGGCGTGCCATCGCCGGCGGGGTCTTCCGGCGAACGGCAGCAATGCTGCAACCACTGCGCCGCTGAAACGAGGGCCAGCGCGCATCCGGCGGCCACGACCGCGCCCGGGGTGTCGGCGGCGGCGACCCTCAGTTCTGACCGGTGGGGCAGCACATGGGCCAGCACGCCCACCCACCAACCGAGCGCCAAGGTTCCCGCCCAGGCGGACGCCTTGGCGACCGCAACGGTGCGGGCGACCGCCAGAGGGTGCAGCCGGCCACCGCCGACACCGACCTGACCATCCCGGATCCGCCGGCGCACCGATACCGCCCACGCGGCCTCGGCGACCGCCACCCCGAGCAGCGACAGGCCGGTCCACACCGTGATGGGCGGGAAATGGCGATAGGACAGCCGGACGAAAAAGTAGCTGACCACTGCGGCGGCCAGCGCTGCCGCGGCGAGGTCCCGGGGTCGGGTCACGCCCATCATCGACGACCCCCATCACCGGTGGAGGTCCGCAGCACGCGATTCGTCGGACGGACGGACGACCGTTCGGCCGGGTCGAGTTCCTCGAGCAGTTCGGCGACCGGGCGTCGACGCCCGTGAACGGTCAGTTCAGCCGCCGGGTCCACAGCCAGCCAGGGAATCAGCACGAAGGCGCGCCGGTGCGCCTGCGGGTGGGGAAGGGTGAGTGTCGGGTCGTCGATTCGGATGTCGCGGCCCGCCACGCCGCAGACGATGAGGTCAACATCGAGGGTCCGCGGACCCCACCGGACCTCGCGCACCCGATCGTTCTCCCGTTCCAGTTCCTGTGCCCGAGCCAGCCAGTCGTAGGCGTCTTTGCCCTCGTCCTCGGCGACCAGGATGGCATTGAGGAACGCGTCCTGATCCACTCCGCCCCACGGATCGCTCTCGAACACCGGCGACACCGCCTGAACGGAACCACCCAGTCCGTCGACGACCGACTGCAGGCGGGCCATCCGGTCGCCGAGGTTGGAACCGATCGACAGGACGACTCTCGTCATACCGCGCCGCCGTCCGCCGGGATGACGTGTCCGCGTCCGCCGCGTCTCGACCGCCGGGCCACCACGGCGACGTCGGCGAAGCTCAACGGGATGGGGGCGTTGGGCTTGTGGACGACGACCTCCACGGCGTGCACCCTGGTGTCGTTCATGACGTCCTCGGCGATCTCGGCGGCCACCGTTTCGATGAGGTTGCGGGGCGGGCCGGCGACGATGTCGGCCGCACGCTGGGCAAGCACCCCGTAGTCGAAGGTGTCCGTCAGATCGTCACTGGCTGCGGCGTCGGCCAAGTCGATCCAGACGGTGACATCGATGACGAAGTCCTGCCCGTCCCGCCGTTCATGGTCGAACACCCCGTGGTGTCCGCGAACAGTCAGGCCACGTAACTCGATTCGGTCAGCCACGTCCGTCACCCCCTCCTTGCCAGGCCCCGAGGACCTTGAGCGCGTCCACACTGGCGCGCACGTCGTGGACTCGCACGCCCCAGGCGCCGTGCAGGGCGGCCAGTGCCGAGATCACCGCGGTGGCGGTTTCCCTTCCGTCCGGCGGTCGGGGCGTTCCGTCGGCATCTGCCAGCAAGGTCCCCAGGAAGCGTTTCCGGGATGCTCCCACCAGGACCGGGATTCCGGTCGAGACGAACGTGGGCAGAGCGTGCAGAAGAGCCCAGTTGTGTTGGGCCGTCTTGGCGAAACCCAGTCCGGGATCGATGATCAGGTTGGCCGGGTCGACGCCCGCCGACACCGCGCCGTCCACTGCCGCGCACAACTCGTCACGAACGGCGGTGACCACGTCAGGATAGTCCGGGGCGTCATGTGGCCGCGCCGCCTGCGCGGACCTCCAGTGCATCACCACCCACGGCACACCGGCCTCGGCGACCAGGGGCGCCATCGCGGGGTCGGCGAGGCCTCCGCTGACGTCGTTGACGATGGCGGCACCCTGCTCCAGGGCCGCGCCCGCGACGGCCGCATTCATCGTATCGATACTGACCGTGATCCCTTGTGCGGCAAGATCTTTGATGACGGGTAGGACCCGCGCCAGTTCAACGCCCGGGTCGATCCGGACCGCTCCGGGACGGGTGGACTCGCCGCCGACATCGATGATCGCCGCGCCCTCTGCGGCAAGGTCCAGGCCACGCTGTACCGCACGCGCGGGGTCGAGATAACGGCCGCCGTCGGAGAAGGAGTCATCGGTGACGTTGACGACGCCCATCACGATCACGCCCGCCACCGGCGCACCGGGCCGGCCAAGCGCAGCGACCCAGGGATCGTTATCGCTCACTTGCGCAGGATGAGTTCCAGCGCCTCGGCCCGGGACGAGCTGTTCGACTTGAACAGTCCGCGCACCGCTGAGGTGGTGGTCACCGCGCCGGGCTTACGCACCCCGCGCATCGCCATACACAGGTGCTCGGCCTCGATCACGACGATGACGCCACGGGGATTCAGCTTGCGCACCACCGCATCGGCGATCTGGGCGGTCAGCCTCTCCTGAACCTGCGGTCGCTTGGCGTAGAGGTCGACGACCCGGGCGAGCTTGGACAGCCCGGTGACACGGCCGTCCTCCCCCGGGATGTAGCCGACATGCGCCATCCCGTGGAAAGCCACGAGGTGATGCTCACACGTGGAGTACATCGGAATCTGTCTGACCAGGACGAGTTCGCTGTGACCCTCGTCGAAGGTGGTGTCGAGGACCGAGTCGGGATCGACGTACAGCCCGGCGAACATCTCCCGGAACGCGCGGGCAACCCGCGCGGGGGTGGCCTTCAGTCCGTCCCGTCCGGGGTCCTCGCCTACCGCGAGCAGGAGTTCCCGAACCGCCGCCTCAGCCCGCGGCTGGTCGAACTCGGGGATGTCGAACGAGACCGAATCGGGCATGGCGGCTCCATCAGTTTCCGAAGTGGGCGACACAACAACTGGCCGGCGCGACGAAGGCTACTGGCCGGCGTGGTGACGACCGGCCTCTTCCACCGGATCGTCTCCAGACGCCGGCGCGTTCCCACCGTGACCGGGGTACGTCTGCTGCGGTGGCGGGTAATGCTGACCGGGCTGGTGCTGACCGGGCTGATGGCCGCCCCATCCGGGGGGCGCCGGATACCAGTATCCCTGCTGTTGCGGTGGTGGCGGCCATCCCGGTGCGCGCCACCCGGCAGGCGCTCCATAATCGGGTTGGGTTGGACCGTTGGGCGTCTGCGAATGGCCGTGCACGCCGTTGCCGTTCCCGGATCCCGGCGGCTGACCGTGTTGTTGGGCTTGTTGTGCCTGCTGGGCGGCCGCAGCAGCAGATGCCTGGGCGATTGCCTTCTTAAAAGCGGGTTCGGGCATCGGCTTGGGCCAGGGTTCGCCCCGTTCGATGGCCAACTCGCCCGGGGTCTTGATCGGCGGTTTGTCCGAGGGGATCCGGCCCCCGAAGTCGTCGAACACCGTCAGCCGCGGCCGTTTCTGCACGTTGGCGAAGATCGCCTGCAACTCGGCGCGGTGCAGGGTCTCCTTCTCCAACAGCTCACCGGCCAGTATGTCCAGAACGTCGCGGTACTCGGTGAGGATGGCCCATGCCTCGGTGTGCGCCGCCTCGATCAGCTTGCGCACCTCGTCATCGATATCGCGGGCAACCTCGTGGCTGTAGTCCGCCTGGGTGCCCATGGTGCGACCCAGGAACGGATCGCCGTGTTCGGTTCCGTAGCGCACCGCTCCGAGTTTGGCGCTCATGCCGTACTCGGTGACCATCGCGCGAGCGATCTTGGTGGCCTGCTGGATATCGGAGACGGCGCCCGTGGTGGGCTCCCGGAACACCAGTTCCTCGGCGGCCCGGCCACCCATCGCGAACACCAGTCGGGCGATCATCTCCGAGCGGGTCATCAGACCCTTGTCGTCCTCGGGAACCGACACCGCATGACCGCCGGTGCGGCCGCGGGCCAGGATGGTGACCTTGTAAATCGGTTCGATATCGGGCATCGCCCACGCAGCGAGAGTGTGCCCGCCCTCGTGGTAGGCGGTGATCTTCTTCTCCAACTCGCTGATGATCCGGCCCTTACGGCGGGGCCCGCCGATCACGCGGTCGACGGCCTCCTCCAGCGCGGCGCCGGTGATGATGGTGCCGTTCTCGCGGGCGGTGAGCAGCGCCGCCTCGTTGATCACATTCGCCAGATCGGCACCGGACATGCCGACGGTGCGCTTGGCGAGACCGTCGAGATCGGCGTCCGGGGCCAGCGGTTTGCCCTGGGCGTGCACCCGCAGCACCGCCTTGCGGCCGGCCAGGTCCGGGCTGGACACCGGGATCTGTCGATCGAAGCGGCCGGGCCGCAGCAGTGCCGGATCCAGGATGTCCGGGCGGTTGGTGGCGGCGATCAGGATGACGCCCTGACGATCGCCGAAGCCGTCCATCTCGACCAGCAACTGGTTGAGGGTCTGCTCCCGTTCGTCGTGCCCGCCGCCCAGGCCAGCGCCGCGTTGGCGGCCGACGGCGTCGATCTCGTCGACGAAAATGATGCACGGGCTGTTCTGCTTGGCCTGCTCGAAGAGATCGCGTACCCGGGACGCGCCCACACCGACGAACATCTCGACGAAGTCCGAACCGGAGATGGTGAAGAAGGGAACACCCGCCTCACCCGCCACGGCACGTGCCAGCAATGTCTTTCCGGTTCCGGGCGGCCCATACAGCAGGACGCCCTTGGGGATCTTGGCGCCGAGCGCCTGGTAGCGGCCCGGGTTCTGCAGGAAGTCCTTGATCTCGTAGAGCTCTTCGACCGCCTCATCCGCGCCAGCGACGTCGGCGAAGGTGGTCTTGGGCATGTCCTTGTTGAGCATCTTGGCCCGGGACTTGCCGAAGCCGAAGCCCATCCGCCCGCCGGTCTGCATACGGGAGAACAGCACGAACAGGCCGATCAGCAGCAGCAACGGCAGCATGTACACGAGCAGGGAGCCCAGCAGGCTGGGCTGGTTGACCACCGTGTTGGTCTTCACGCCCTTGGCGTTGAGTGAGTCGAACAGCGTCACCGCGTATCCGGTCGGGTACTTGGTGATGATCTTGGTCGAGTTGCCCGTGTCGCCGTCGCCGCTCTTCAACTCCAGGCGAAGCTGCTGCTCCCGGTCGTCGATCTGGGCGAGGGTGGCGTTTCCGGAGTTGATCTGGGCCACGGCCACCGAGGTGTCCACGGGCTTGAAGCCCCGGGTGTCGTCTCTGAAGAAGAGGAAAAGCCAGCCGAGAAGCAGGATGACGGCGACCACCGTCACCGTGCGGATCACGTTTTTGCGGTTCATTCGGGCATGCGGCCGCTACGGGCCTTGTCCTTCCCTCAGGCTTGCCAGGAATCCCCAGATTACCGCTACCTCCGTGACCGAGGGGGTCGCGAGGGCGTCCGTCAGGGTTTGGTTTCCCCCGCACTGCGCTTGGCAGTGTGCTTCGCTCAGTCTCGTGACCACCATCAGCGGGCGATCCGGGTCCGGCCCCGTACCGGGAGCGGTCGAAAGGACCGTCGCTGTCAACGGCGTCCAACTGCGGGTTTTCGAGGCGGGGCCGGCCAACGGCCCGGTTGTTCTGCTGGCCCATGGGTTCCCCGAACTGGCGTACTCGTGGCGCCACCAGATTCCCGCACTGGCGGCCGCCGGCTTCCGTGTACTCGCACCGGACCAGCGCGGATACGGGGGCTCGTCACGTCCCGACGACGTCGACGCCTACGACATCACCGCCTTGAGCGGGGACCTGATCGGACTGCTCGACGACGTCGGAGCCGATCGGGCCGCGGTCGTCGGCCACGATTGGGGGGCAGTGGTGGCCTGGAGCAGCCCCCTGCTGCACCCGGACCGGATCGCCGCCGTCGCGGGGCTCAGCGTCCCGCCGGTACCGCGACCACTGACACCACCGACCGAGGCGTTCCGCCGGATCTTCGGCGACAACTTCTTCTACATCCTGTACTTCCAGCAGCCCGGTATCGCCGACGCCGAGATGGCCGCCGACCCGGGCCGGGCGATGCGACGGATGCTCGGCGGTATGCGGGCGCCGGCCGATGATGCCGCGGCGGCGCGGATGCTCGCCCCGGGAACTGCGGGGTTCATCGACCGCCTGCCCGAGCCCGGGCAACTGCCGGACTGGCTCAGTCCGGAGGAGCTCGGCCACTACGTGGCCGAATTCAGCCGGACCGGATTCACCGGAGCGCTGAACTGGTACCGCAACTTCGACCGCAACTGGCGGATCATGGCCCAACCGGTGACCGCGACGATCAGCGTCCCGGCCCTGTTCATCGGCGGCACCGACGACCCGGTGCTCAACTTCACCAAGATCGACCGGGCCCGCGAGGTCGCGGTCGGACCCTACCGGCAGGTGATGCTCACCGGCGCGGGTCACTGGATCACCCAGGAGCGCCCCGCCGAGGTCAACGCCGAGTTGCTCGGCTTTCTCACCGAATCGCGGTGGTGGTGATCGCCTGGGATACGGTGAGCTGTGCTCATCACACGCGCGTTGATGATCGGTGCCGCAGCGCTCGTCGCGGCGACCGGCGTTTCCGGATGTGACGTCCAAACTCCCGCGCCGGCCAGTCACCGCCAGGTGACGGTGGTGGGTTCCGGCGAGGTGCAGGGGATGCCCGACACCCTGACCGCCGACGTCGGCATCGAGGTCACCGCGCCCGACGTCACCGCGGCGATGAACCAGGCCGGCCAGCGGCAGCGAGCGGTGATCGACGCCCTGAACGCGCGCGGGATCGACTCCAAGGACATCAGCACCACGTCGGTGACCCTGCAACCGCAGTACGGCGAGAATTCGGCGCTGACCGGATACCGGGCCGACAACTCGATTCGGGTGACCATGCGGGAGATCGACGCCGCCCCGGCAACCCTGGCGATCGTCGTCAACGCCGGCGGCAACGCAGCCCGGATCAACGGGGTGAGCTACTCCATCGCCGATGATTCGGCGCTGGTCAGCGACGCGCGGGCACGGGCGTTCACCGATGCCGAGAACCGGGCCAGGCAGTACGCGGAGTTGGCCGGATTGTCGCTGGGCACGGTGATCTCGATTTCCGAAGCGTCCGGCGGCGGTCCCACCCCGCGCCCCATCCCGATGGAACGCGGGGCCCCGATGGCGGCCGCCGACGTACCGCTGTCGCCGGGCGAGCAGACGGTGAGTTTCTCGGTGACGGCCGTCTGGGAGTTGAACTGAACCGGACGGCCGGTCAGGCGTCCTGGTAGACCTTCGGATCGAGAGTGCCGATGAACGGCAGGTCCCGGTAACGCTCGGCGTAATCCAGCCCGTAACCGACGACGAAATCGTTGGGGATGTCGAATCCGATGTAGCTGATGTCGACATCGGCCCGCACCGCGTCGGGCTTACGCAGCAGGGTGCACACCTTCAGTGACCGCGGCTGCCGGGTGGCGAGGTTGCGCAGCAGCCAGGACAACGTGAGACCGGAGTCGACGATGTCCTCGACGATCAGCACGTCCCGGTCGGCGATATCGCGGTCCAGGTCTTTCAGAATCCGCACCACCCCCGAGGACGAGGTGCTCGACCCGTAGGAACTGACGGCCATGAACTCCAACTGGGTGGGCAGGGGGATCGCCCGAGCCAGATCGCTCACGAACATGACCGCGCCCTTGAGCACCGTCACCAGGAGCAGATCCCGACCTGCGAGATTGTCGGCGTAGTCGCGTCCGACCTGCGCGGCCAGTTCTGCGGTTCGCGCCTGAATCTGTTCCTCGGACAACAACACCGACTCGATATCTCCGGGATACAGCTCATCCGCTGACACGAGCACAGCGTGCCATGCCGGGCCCGCTGCAACCAATCAGACCGGCTCAGCGCGCAGCCGCAAGACGTCGCCGTGCCGTTCGGCGAACATCCGGGTTCGGGGCACGGGGCAGCCGACCGCGACGCCTCCCTGTCCCCGCCAGCCGGTCACCAGGGTGTCCACCGCGCGGATCTGGGTGTCGGTCAGCCCGGTGGCGCCCCCGTCGATCAGCCAGCCTCGCAGCACCCTGCGACGCAGCGCGACAGGCAACTGCCGTACGGCCTCGACCCGCATTCCGTCCTCGCCCAGAGCGCCTGCGAGGTGGTCTGCGGCTATTCCGTCGAGCAGGTCGGTGTCCTCGCGCAGCGCCACCGCGGTCCGGGCCAGGGCCTCGGCCACACCGCCCCCGAGCACCTCCTCCAGCAACGGCAGCACTTCACGCCGCAGTCGCACCCGGGTGTACCGGGGATCGCTGTTGTGCGGGTCGTCCCAGGGCGTCAGCCCAAGTTCGGCGCATGCGGCGACGGTGACGCTTCGGCGCACGGCCAGCAGCGGCCGAAACCACGGCGGATCGCAGACCCGCATACCGGCCACCGAGCGTGAGCCTGAGCCGCGGCCCAGCCCGAGCAGCACCGTTTCGGCCTGATCGTCGAGGGTGTGACCGAGCAGTACCGGAGCGCCGTCCCGAGCGGAGGCCAGCGCCGCGTAGCGGGCGGTGCGGGCCGCCGCCTCCGGTCCGCCGGCACTGCCGACCCGTACCGGCAGCACCCGCGCGCCGATGCAGCCAAGCTCCAGTGCCGCGGCGCGGGCGGCGGCGGCCACCGCGGCGGAACCGGCTTGCAGACCGTGGTCGACGATCAGTGCCGTGGTCGGACGCACGGTTGCCGCGGCGGCGGTGAGCGCCAGCGAGTCCGGCCCCCCGGACAACGCGACACACCAGGACTGTTCGTGGGGCAGGCTGGTTTCGGCGAAGCCGGCCACCGCGTCCCGCAGCCGGTTCAGAGCACCCGGTCGACCCACAGCGCGGGATTCTCGATCTCGTCCGGCAATGGCAAAGTGTCGGGCCCGGACCACACCCTGTTGAAGCCCGCCATTCCGGCCCGGGAGACCACCTCGTCGACGAACGCCTTGCCGCGGGTGTACTGGCTGAGCTTGGCGTCGACCCCCAGCAGGGCCCGCATCAACCGTTGCAGCGGTGGTTGCGGCCGGTGCCGGCGATCATCGAAGCGGCGCCGGATCAGATGCACCGAGGGCACCACCGTCGGCCCGACGGCATCCATGACGTGGTCGGCGTGCCCCTCCAGCAGGGTTCCGAGAACCAGCAGTCGGTCGAGTGCGTCGCGTTGCGGCTCGGCGAGCACCGCTCGCAACACATCGATGACGCCCAGCGAGCCAGTCCCGGCCCCACCCGGGCGGGCCTTGCCGCCCCGGTCTTTGAGCAGACCGGCGAGGCGGCCGGCCGCCTCCAGGACGTCGTCGTCACGTCCGGTGGTCACGACGGCGAGGGTGTCCGCCATGTATCGCGAAAGCCACGGGTTCGCGGTGAACTGAACCCGATGGGTCACCTCGTGCAGGCATACCCACAACCGGAAATCCCCCGGAGGCACCCGCAACTGGCGCTCCGCCGCGATGACGTTGGGGTACACCAGCAGCAGATCGCCCCCGTCGACGGTGAAGGGGTCGAACTGGCCGAGGATGCCGGCCGAGACGAATGCCAGGACCGCTCCGGTCTGGGCGCCGGCCAGGCGCCCTGTGACGACACCGACGCCCCGGAGGGTCCCGGACTCGGACCCCTCGCCACCGGCCATCACCCGCAATGAGTTCGCGGCCGCCCGAATCCACTCCTGCCGGTCGATGATGCGCGCGTCACGTGCCGGGCCCGCCACCGACAGACCCGTGACCTCGCGCACATGGGTCTCCGCGCGCCGGGACGCCGCACCGAGGTCGTCGATGACCTGGGCGCGGGTGTAGTCGGTGGTGGGCGGCCCGGAGCGGGCCAGCCTGGCACCCACCGCGCCGGCGAAATCCCAGTCCACGGCCCCGCCGGAGAGCGGAGGCGCCGGCCGGCTCACGTGCAACCGCAGATACGGAGTCTGGCGGCGAGAGCGTCGAGGGCGGTCCGGCCCTCATTCCCGGCGTTGTTCGAGATGAACGCGAAGGTGAGCACCCGGCCGCTGACATCGGTGACGATTCCGGCCAGTGCGTTGGTCCCGGTCAGCGAACCGGTCTTCGCCCGCAGCCAACCGGCCGAGGAGTTCTTGACATCGGTGGTGTGGAACCGGTCGGAGAGGGTGCCGCTACCGCCGGCAACCGGCAGGAGGTCCACCAGGGGTCGCAATTCGGGCTTGCCGGGTCCCGCCGCGGCGTTGACGACCTCATCGAGGGTCATGGCGGTGAGCAGGTCGGCCACCGACAAACCACTGGAATCCACCAGCGACGCGCCGCTGACGTCGATGCCCGCGGCGGCGATCCTGGACAGGGTGGCCTCGGCGGCGCCGGCGAAGCTCAGTGGCCGGCCGCTGGCCTTGGCCACCTCGCGGCCGATCGTCTCGGCCATCACATTGTCCGAGAGGTACATCATCTGGCGCAGTCGCTCCATCAACGGCGCCGACTGCACCGACGCCAACTGCCGCCCACCGGCCGGACCGGGGGCGAACGTCACCCGGTCGGCACCCAGTCCGAGGGCGGCCGCCAGCGCCCGGCCGGCATCGAGGGCCGGCGTCGGTGAACGGCGGGATTCCACCGTCGTGGGCTGAATGCGCCCGGCGTCGAGCATCACCGACTGGATGGGCGAGATATCCCCGCCCCCGATATCGGCGGGATCCCATCCGGGTGCCATGTCCGGACCGGTGAACAGCGAGGTGTCGACCTGCACGGCGGTGGCCTGCACGCCGCTCTTGCGAACCTGATCGGCCAGCTCGGAGATCCGGGCCGCGCCCTTGTACCAGGTGGCCTCGCCCGGCGGAGCCGCCGACAGGGTGGGATCGCCCCCGCCGACCAGGACCACCACACCTGGCATCCGGGCCTGGTCGGCGGCCTGCACGACGGTGGTGATCCGCGCGTCGCGGTCCAGCGTCAGCAGCGCCGCGGCCGCGGTCAGCACCTTATTGGTGGACGCTGGCTGCATCGGGACGTTCGCCCGCTGCTCCCAGATCTGCGCGCCGGTGTGCGCGTCGGTGATGCGACCGGTCAGCGAGCCCAGGTTCGGATCGGCCAGTGCCGAGGCAAGGGCGGCCGTCATACCGGTCGTGCTGGGCGCTTCCGACGAATCCGGGACCGGGACGATGCCGGGGTTCGCGCTGGCCAGTGGTCGGGGCGGCGGGACCATCGCGTCGCTGCCACCCCCGGGGTTCACCACCGCGGCCGTGGCCACCACCGCGGCCACCACGGCGATCACCGCGGCGGCGATGGCCACGTGGTGGCGGCGCAGCATGCCGGACATCAATCCCTCTTTCGATTCACCCTGGCGGATCCCGGTGCGGAACTGCTCCCGAGCCCCGGGAGGGCCGCCGACCGCCTCATTCTGCCCAACCGGGGCGGATGCGACCAGTGGCCCGACCGGACGGTGCGCCACCCAATGTGCGCAACGCCCCCGCCGCCTGCGGTATCGCTCCGTTAGGGTTGACTCCCGTCGCCACCGGGCGGCGAAGCCGGACAACTCGCGGAAGTTCAGCGGTAAAGGAGTGCGCGGTGCAGTTCGACGTCACGATCGAGATCCCCAAGGGCCAGCGCAACAAGTACGAGGTCGACCACAAGACCGGACGTCTGCGCCTGGACCGCCATCTGTACACCCCGATGGGCTATCCCGCCGATTACGGCTTCATCGAGGACACGCTCGGCGATGACGGCGATCCGCTCGACGCCCTGGTGCTGCTGCCGGAATCGGTTCACCCCGGTGTCCTCGTCGAGGCCCGGCCGGTCGGCATGTTCCGGATGGTCGACGAGGCCGGTGGCGACGACAAGGTGGTCTGCGTACCGGCCGGCGACGAGCGCTGGGATCACATCCAGGACCTGGGCGATGTTCCGAAGCACGAACTCGACTCCATCAAGCACTTCTTCATGCACTACAAGGACCTCGAGCCCGGGAAGCATGTCGAGGCGGCGGATTTCGTCGGCCGGGCCGAGGCCGAGGCCGAGGTCGAGCGGTCGCGGCAGCGCTTCGCAGCCGAAGGGCACTAACCCCCGCAGGACCGGCCAGTCGGGGCAGGATTTTCCTGGCTGTAACACGGGGTAACCCGGCTGTGCCCTGAGTTTCCGATGATGACGGTGTGTTGATGCACCAAGACATCGGGCTTGAGGCCTTCAACCGGTTGCCCTACCGCAAGGCCCTGCACGCCCTCTACGAATGCTGTAACAGCCTGGCAATGGCCACCGAACTGGTCAGGGAACGTCCCTACCCCGACCATGCGGCGTTGTTCGCCCGCGCCGATGCCGTCCTTTTCGGGCTGCCGGAGGACAGTATCGACGAGATCATGCAGGCCTACCCCAGCGTCGGTAGCCGACCCGGCAGCGCATGGTCGCACGCCGAGCAGTGCTCGGTCTGGGATTCGCGCCCGGAGGTGATGGACGAGCTGCGCACCGCCGCCGACGAATACAGCGGACACTTCGGGTTCGGGTTCGTCATGCACGTCGGCGCGCTCGCCGAGGACTGCCCAGCCCCCCAGGTCATCGCGGCGATCGGCGACCGGATGCACAACGACGTGGAGACCGAACGCAAGGTGGCCCGCAACGAGATCGCCAAACTCAACCGCAGCCGGCTGGAACGGATGCTGGGACCCGAGGGCGGCTACGACAACTGGCGCTGAGGCCCGGAGCTGCAGAATCGGGGCCGATTCGATCAGTCCCGGGACAGCCGGGACTTGACCAGGCTGGCGACCATGGTCAGGAACAACGTCAGCACGATGACCGCAAGGCTCAGCAGCGTCGGAATCTCCGGCACCGGGACCGGGTTGCCGCCGTTGATGAACGGCAGTTCGTTTTCGTGCAAGGCGTGCAGCAGCAGTTTCACCCCGATGAAAAACAGGATGAAGGCCAGGCCCTGTGAAAGGAACACCAGCCGGTTCAGCAGGTCGCCGAGCAGGAAATACAGCTGCCGTAGGCCCATCAGCGCGAAAACGTTGGCGGTGAAGACCAGGTAGGGCTCCTTGGTCAGACCGTAGATAGCCGGGATGGAGTCGAGGGCGAACAGCAGGTCGGTGGTCCCGAGCGCGATGATCACGAGGAACATCGGCGTCATCACCCGCTTGTTGCCCTCTTTGAGGTAGAGCTTGAGGCCGTCCCATTTGTCCGTGGTGTTGAGGTAGGTCTTGGCGAACCGCACCACCGCGTTGTCGGCGTCGTCGCTGTGCTCGGTGTCCCGGACCAGTTTGATGGCGGTGAACACCAGGAACGCTCCGAAAATGTAGAACATCCAGGAGAACCGGCTGATCGCGACGGCGCCCAGCGCGATGAAGATGCCCCGGAACACCAGTGCCAGCACGATCCCGACGAGCAGCGCCTGCTGCTGATAAACCTTGGGCACGTTGAAGCTGGCCATGATGATGATGAAGATGAACAGGTTGTCCACCGAGAGGCTGTACTCGGTGAGCCAGCCGGCGTAGAACTCCAGCCCGAACTGCCCGCCGTGGAAGTGCCACACCCACAGCCCGAAACCGATCGCCAGCAGGACGTAGATCGACAACGCCACCACGCACTCACGCCGGCTCGGCTCATGTGGCCGCCGGACTGAGAACAAAACATCGAAGACGAGAACCGCCAGGGTGACCCCGAGGGTGATCGCCCATTCCGTGGTCGACACGTTCATGTCGCTGAAACCTCCGGCCGTCATGGAAAACCAAGCCAACACGCCCGAGGTCTCTTCCGCCGCGCGGCTACGACACCGTGGACGGCCCGCGGAACCGGACGGCCACCCTCACAAGGTCCAGGCGGCCGACGTGGTGACGACACCGCGGCGAAGGAATACTCCCCTCTGCCGACCCAGTGTCGCAGGTGCCCGGCCGCGCCGGGCGCCGCGCCCTAGGATTCGAAGCCGTGGCGACGCCGGAAATCCCTTCGCAATACCTGCGGTCGGGCCATGCGCCGCCGCCGCGGACGTTGATCGACGTTTTTTACGACACCGCGGCGCGGTACCCGGAGGCGACCGGGATCGACGACGGCGAGGTGCAACTGACCTACGCCGAGATGCTCGTCGACATCGAGGCCGGTGTGCAGTGGCTGGCAGCCCGCGGTATCGGCCGCGGCGACCGGGTCGGTATCCGGATGCCGTCGGGCTCCTACTCGCTGTACATGGCCATCCTGTCCACGCTGGCCGCCGGCGCGGCCTATGTGCCGGTGGACGCCGACGACCCCGACGAGCGCGCCGAGTTGGTGTTCGGCGAGGCCGGTGTCGCCGGGGTGATCACCGAGTCCGGACTCAAACGCGGCCCGGGTTCGTCGCGGGGGTGGAGCGTCGCCGCCCCGCAACCCGGCGACGATGCGTGGATCATCTTCACCTCGGGGTCGACCGGCGTTCCGAAGGGAGTAGCGGTCAGCCATCGCAACGCCGCCGCGTTCGTCGACGCCGAAGCCCGGATGTACCTGCGGGACAATCCGATCGGCCCGGGTGACCGGGTGCTGGCGGGTCTGTCGGTGGGGTTCGACGCCTCCTGCGAGGAGATGTGGTTGGCATGGCGGTACGGGGCCTGCCTGGTCCCGGCGCCGCGCTCCCTGGTCCGCAGCGGCATGGACCTCGGCCCCTGGCTGGTGTCGAGGGATATCACCGTGGTGTCGACCGTCCCGACGCTGGCCGCGCTCTGGCCCGCCGAGGCGTTGGAGGCGGTGCGTCTGCTGATTTTCGGCGGTGAGGCGTGCCCCCCGGATCTGGCCGAGCGACTGGCCTCCGGCGAAGACGGTGTCAGCCGCGAGGTGTGGAACACCTACGGCCCGACGGAGGCGACCGTGGTGGCGTGCGGCGCGCGACTGGGCGGTGGCCCGGTCAGCATCGGACTGCCCCTCGACGGCTGGGATCTGGCCGTGGTCGACGGTGCCGGTAACCAGGTCGGCTGGGGCGAGGTCGGGGAACTGGTGATCGGCGGGGTCGGACTGGCCCGTTACCTCGACCCGCAGAAGGACGCCGAGAAGTATGCGCCGATGCCGACCCTGGGCTGGGCGCGCGCCTACCGCAGCGGAGACCTGGTCCGGCTGGAACCCGACGGCCTGTACTTCCAGGGCCGCGCCGACGACCAGGTGAAGGTGGGCGGACGCCGTATCGAACTGGGCGAGGTCGATTCCGCACTGGTACACCTGCCCGGGGTCAGCGGCGGAGCGGCCGCGGTCCGCCGGTCCGCAACCGGCACACCGATCCTGGTCGGCTACGTGGCGTCGGCCGACCCGGACTTCGATCTGGCCGCCGCCCGCACCGAACTCGCCAATTCGCTCCCCGCGGCGCTGGTTCCGCGTCTGGTGCTCGTCGATGAGCTGCCGACCCGCACGTCGGGGAAGGTCGACCGCGACGCGCTGCCCTGGCCGCCACCGGGTGACACCCCCGACGTCGGCGCCCAACTCGGCGGCACGATGGGCCGGCTGGCCGGTCTGTGGCAGGACATCCTCGGCACCGTCGTCGACGGCCCGGAGGCCGATTTCTTCGCCCTCGGCGGCGGCTCACTGTCCGCCGCGCAGCTGGTGGTGGCGCTGCGGCCGCAGTACCCGGAGATGACGGTCGCGCACCTCTACGACCACCCCAGGCTCGGCTCCCTGGCCGGTTTCCTGGACGAAACCGCGGCGGACTCCCCCGCCCCCGTCGCCGTCACCCCCCGCACCGTCGATCCCACACCCGTCGGGACCCGGATCGCGCAGGTGGCGCTGACCGTGCCGCTGGCCACCCTGACGGCGGCGCAGTGGCTGACCTGGCTGGCCGTGCTCAACAACACCCTCGCCGCGGTGCATCCGCTGCCGTGGCTGGTGCCCGTCGACTGGTGGCTGGTCATCGCGGCGTTCGTGATGTTCGTGTCCCCGCTGGGGCGGATGGCGATCGCGGTGCTGGGTGCGCGCCTGCTGCTCCGGCGGCTCGAACCGGGCACCTACCGCCGCGGTGGCGGCGAGCACATGCGGGTGTGGCTGGCCGAGCGACTTGCCGAGGCCAGCGGCGCGGAGAATCTGGCCGGCGCACCCTGGCTGGTGTACTACGCCCGGGCGCTGGGCAACAGCGTCGGTAAGGGGGTCGACCTGCATTCGGCGCCACCGGTGACCGGCATGCTCACCCTGGGGCATCGCAGTTCGGTGGAGCCGGAGGTGGATCTCACCGGGCATTGGATCGACGGGGACCTGTTCCACGTCGGCCCGATCACCATCGGTAACGACGCCACCATCGGGGCGCGGACGACGCTGCTGCCCGGTGCCGTCATCGGCAAGGACGCCGACGTGGCCGCCGGTTCGGCGGTGATCGGCAAGGTCAAGAACGGCCAGTACTGGAAGGGCTCACCGGCGGTGAAGTCCGGTAAGGCCCGCCACCCCTGGCCGGATCACCGGCCGCCGCGGGCCGCGCACTGGGTGGCGATCTACGGGGTGAGCTCGCTGCTGCTGGGCGGACTGCCGCTGGTGGCGCTGGCGGCCGGCCTGGCGGTCGTCGGCTGGGGTGCCCGTGGAGCGTCCACCCTGACCGGTGCGGTCGCGGCGGCCCTGCCCTGGATTCCGGTGGCGACCCTGGCCGCAATGGCCGTCTACGCCGTGTTGACCGTCATCGGGGTGCGGGTCATGGCGATCGGGTTACGCGAGGGGTACCACCCGGTCCGCAGCCGGATCGGCTGGCAACTGTGGGCCACCGAACGGCTGATGGACGCCGCCCGGAACTATCTGTTCCCGCTCTACGCCAGTCTGCTGACCCCGGTGTGGTTGCGCATCCTGGGCGCCCGGATCGGCCGCAACACCGAGATCTCCACCGCCCTGCTCACCCCGAAGTTCACCGTGGTCGAGGACGGCGCCTTCCTGGCCGACGACACCATGGTGGCCTCCTACGAGCTCGGCGGCGGCTGGATCCACGTCGCCAAGGCCACCGTGGGCAAGCGGGCGTTCCTCGGAAACTCCGGGATCACCCAGCCCGGCCGCCGGGTACCCGACGACGGGTTGGTCGCGGTGCTCTCGGCGACCCCGCCGAAGGCCAAGAGCGGCTCGTCGTGGCTGGGCAGCCCGCCTATCCGGTTGCGCCGGCACGCCGACACCGCGGACGCCGCGCTGACCTACGACCCGCCGCTGCGGCTGAAGGTGATGCGTGCGGCGGTGGAAACCTGCCGGCTGATCCCGGTCGTGGTGACCTTCGCGATCGGGACCGCCGTTCTCGCCGGTCTGCAGGCCCTTGTCCTCATCGGCGGCTACGGGCTGGCCGGGCTGGCCGGCGGTCTGGTGCTGCTGGCGGCCGGGGCGGTGGCCTGTGGCTCGGCGGTGGTGGCGAAATGGCTTGTGGTGGGCCGTATCCGGACCGGCGAGCAGCCACTGTGGTCGTCGTTCGTGTGGCGCAACGAGGTGGCCGACACCTTCGTCGAAACGGTGGCCGCCCCGTGGTTCGCCCGGGCCGCGGCCGGAACACCGGTGATGAACGTCTGGCTGCGCGCGCTGGGGGCCAAGATCGGCCACGGGGTGTGGTGCGAGACGTACTGGCTGCCTGAGGCGGACCTGGTGTCACTCGGCGACGGCAGCACCGTCAACCGGGGGTGTGTGGTGCAGACCCACCTCTTCCACGACCGCATCATGCGGATGGACACCGTCGTCCTGGAGGACGGCGCGACGCTCGGGCCGCACTGCGTGGCACTGCCCGCCTCGCGCATCGGCGCGGGCGCGACCGTCGGCCCCGCTTCCCTGGTGATGCGCGGTGACGAGGTTCCGCCGTCGACCCGCTGGCAGGGCAACCCGATCGCCCCGTGGACGGGCAAGAAGTCCAAGGCCGCGAAGTCCGGAACGGAGAGTGGACGGGCGTGAAGCGCGCGGCCAAGAAGGGCAGCCGGCCGCCCGTCATCGATCCGTACATTCCGCACAGCGGGAACTTCGGCTACCGGGTGTCGCGGTACGACCTCGATCTTGACTACAAGATGGCCAGCAACCGGCTCTCCGGTACCGCCACCGTCACCGCGGTCACGCTGGCCTCGTTGCGGACCTTCACCCTCGACATCTCCGATGCCCTCAGCGTCAGCAAGGTCACCGTCAACGGCAGGCGTCCCGCCCACTTCGCGACATCGGCGGGCAAGTTGCGGATCCGCCTGGACGCCGCGCTGCCGGCGGGGTCGGCGATGTCCGTCGCGATCCGCTACGGCGGCACCCCCCGTCCGATTCGCAGCGTCTGGGGCACGGTGGGCTTCGAGGAGTTGTCCAACGGCGCCCTGGTCGCCGGGCAGCCCAACGGCTCGCCGTCGTGGTTCCCGTGCGACGACCACCCCAGCGCCAAGGCGAGCTACCGGATCAAGGTGAGTACCGACAGTCCCTACCGGGTCGTCGCACCGGGTGAGTTGGTGTCGCGACGGGTCCGCGCCGCGCAGACCGAATGGACGTTCGAGCAACCCGAACCCACCTCGACATACCTGGCCACCCTGCAGATCGGCGTGTACCAGCAGCACCGGCTTCCCAAGACGACGGTGCCGATGCAGGTATTCCTGCCGCAGCGGCTCAAGACCGCCTTCGACCACGACTTCGCCCGCCAGCCGCAGATGATGAAACTGTTCGTCAAACTGTTCGGCCCCTACCCCTTCGCAGCGGGCTACACCGTCGTCGTGACCGATGACGACCTGGAGATCCCGCTCGAGGCCCAGGGCATGTCGATCTTCGGGGCCAACCACTGCGACGGCAGCCGGGGCCACGAACGCCTGGTCGCCCACGAACTGGCCCACCAGTGGTTCGGCAACAGCGTCACCGCGCGACGGTGGCGCGACATCTGGCTGCACGAGGGTTTCGCCTGCTACGCCGAGTGGCTGTGGTCGGAGCACTCCGGTGGACCCGCCGCCGCGAACCTGGCGCGTCAGTACCACCGCCGCCTCGCCGCGCTGCCCCAGAATCTGCTGCTCGCGGACCCCGGGCCGGCGGACATGTTCGACGATCGGGTCTACAAGCGCGGCGCCCTGACCCTGCATGCGCTGCGCGGGGTGATCGGCGACCAGAAGTTCTTCGCTCTGCTGCGGGACTGGACCACCCGGTTCCGGCACGGCACGGCCGTCACCGACGATTTCACCGGATTGGCCGCCAACTACGCCGATGTCTCGCTGCGGCCGTTGTGGGATGCCTGGCTGTACGCGACAGGGCTCCCGCCGCTGTGACCGACGGCGGGAACGCGACCGCCGGACCCGTCGCGCGGGGCAGCGTGGCGCGAGTCGGGATCGCGACCGCCATCACCGCGGTGTGCGGTTACGCGGTGTTGTACCTGGCCGCACGCACCCTCGATCCGGCCGGTTTCTCGCTGTTCGGGGTGTTCTGGGGCGCGTTCGGGCTGGTGACTGGGGCCGCCAACGGGTTGCTGCAGGAGGCCACCCGGGAGGTGCGGCACAGCCGGTACCGCCCGTCGGCCGCGGACGGCCCACGCACCCGGCCGATGTGGGTCGCCGCCGCGGTGGGGTTGGGCGCCGCCACCGCCATCGCCGCCACCGCGCCGTGGTGGTCGCCGCATATCTTCACCGCGTCGACCGAACTGTCGGTGGCGCTGCTGGCTGCCGGTCTGGGCGGCTTCTGTCTGCACGCGACCCTGCTGGGCATGCTGGCCGGGGTCGGTGGGTGGACCGCCTACGGCTCGCTGATGGTCACCGATGCCGTCATCCGGGTGCTGGTCGCGCTGGGGGCGTTCCTGCTCGGGTGGGGGTTGGCCGGCTTCCTGTGGGCCACGGTGGCCGGGGCGGTGGCCTGGGTTCTGCTCCTGACGGTCTCGACGACCGCCCGGTCGGCCGCCCGGTTGAGCACCGACGGGAGTGCCCGGACGTTCCTGCGCGGGTCCGCGCACTCGATCGCCGCGGCCGGTGCCAGCGCGATCCTGGTGATGGGGTTCCCGGTGCTGCTGAAGGCGACCTCCGGCGAACTCGGCGCGTCCGGCGGTGTGGTGATCCTCGCCGTCACTCTCACCCGGGCCCCGCTGCTGGTGCCGCTGACGGCCATGCAGGGCAACCTCATCGCCCACTTCGTCGATGCCGGCCGCCGGGGCGCCCGACTGAGGCCCTTGCTCGTTCCCGCCGCCGTGATCGTTGCGCTCGGTGTGGTGGGGGTAGGGGCGGCAGCAGCGCTGGGGCCGTGGCTGCTGCGGCTGGCGTTCGGACCGGCGTACCAGACCAGCGGCGTCCTGCTGTCCTGGCTGACCGCCGGCGCGGTCTCGGTCGCCCTGCTCACGCTGACCGGCGCGGCGACGGTGGCCGCCGCCCTGCACCGGGCCTACTCGCTGGGCTGGGTGGGCGCCACGGTCGCGGCCGCCGCCCTGCTGACCCTGCCGTTCGATCTGGAATCACGCACCGTCGCCGCACTGCTGTGCGGGCCACTGGTCGGCATCGCCGTACACCTGGCCGCGCTGTCCCGCACCGAGTAACCGGCAGGGGTAGCTTATGGACATCGAGACAGCGGACACCTACCCCGGGGACGCCCGCGCAGCGGACGTCTGGGTCATCGTTCCCGCCTTCAACGAGGCACGGGTCATCAGTACAGTCGTCCGCGAGCTGCGTTCGGCTTTTGCCCATGTGGTGTGCGTCGACGACGGCAGCCGCGACGGCACCGCCGACGTCGCACTTGCAGCGGGCGCCCATGTGGTGACCCATCCGGTGAATCTCGGCCAGGGCGCGGCGATTCAGACCGGGGTCGAGTACGCCCGCAGCCAGTCCGGCGCTGGTGTTTTCGCGACCTTCGACGCCGACGGCCAGCATCGGGTCTCCGACGTCGTCAGGATGGTCGAGCGACTCCGGCGCGGCGATGTCGACATCGTGATCGGAACCCGGTTCGCGGCCGAGGGTGCCACCCACACCCCGCTGCTCAAACGGGTGATCCTGCGGGCGGCGGCCTGGCTGAGTCCGGCCAGCAGGCGCCTGGGCCTCACCGACTCCCACAACGGACTACGGGTGTTCAATCGGCGGGTCGCCGACAACCTCGCCCTGACCATGAGCGGGATGAGCCATGCCGGCGAGTTCATCTCGCTGATCGACGAGAACCACTGGCGGGTGACCGAACAGCCGGTCGAGATCCTCTACACCGATTATTCGATGTCCAAGGGACAGCCCCTGCTCAACGGGGTCAACATCGTCTTCGACGGATTCCTGCGCGGGAGGATGCGCCGATGAACTGGATACAGGTGCTGCTGATCTCGGCAGTGCTGGCCCTGCTGGTGTACCTGCTGCGGTCCCGCACCAACGCCAAGGCCAAGGCCTGGGTGAAGGTGGGCTACCTGCTGTTCGTGATCGCCGCGGTCTATGCCGTCCTGCGCCCGGACGACACCACCGTGGTGGCCAACTGGCTGGGTGTGGATCGCGGCGCCGACCTGTTGACCTACGCGCTGGTGATCGCGTTCGTGTTCACCACGCTCAGCACCTATCTGCGGTTCAAGGAACTCGAACTGCGATACGCCCGACTCGCCCGCGCGGTGGCTCTGCAGAGCGCCCGGACACCGGAGCGCTGACCCGCGGTCAGGCGGTGAGCCGGAAGTACCCGACGGTTCGGCGCAGCCCCTCGGCCAACGTGACCTGCGGACTCCAGCCCAGCACCGCCCGCGCCTGCGACGCGTCGAGGCAGGACCGGCGCAGGTCCCCCAGTCGGGGCGGGGCGAAGACGGGATCGTCGGCAACACCGACAGCCGCCGCGACCGCGCTGTGCAACTCACGGTCGCTGGTCTCCACCCCGGTGCCGATGTTGAAACGCCTCCCGGATCCGGTCGGCCCGGCGGCCCGGACGAACGCGTCGACGACATCGTCGACGTAGACGTAGTCGCGGGTGTTGGTGCCGTCGCCGAAGACCTTCGTCGGCCGTCCGGCCAGCATCGCCTTGGCGAACACCGCGACCACACCCGCCTCGCCGTGCGGGTCCTGCCGGGGGCCGTACACATTCGACGGCGCGATGTGAGTGCAGTCCATTCCGTACAGGCTGCGGAAGCTCGCGAGATACAGCTCGGCGGCCACCTTGCTGGCCACGTACGGCGAAGCCGGCTCGGCCGGGGCATCCTCCCCGGTGGGATATCGCTGCGGCACCCCGTAGACCGCACCACCGGACGAGGTGTTGACGATCTTGCGCACCTCCGCTCGCCGGGCCGCCTCGGCGAGGCGAACGGTGCCCACCGCGTTGACCATGGCGTCGAATTCCGGTTCGTCCACCGAGCGGCGCACATCGATCTGGGCGGCCAGGTGGAACACCAGTTCCGGGCGGATGTCGGCCAGCAGCCCGTTGAGGTCGGCGTCGACGATGTCGGCCTGCACGAAGGCGAACCGATCCTGCTTGTGGGCGTCGTCGAGATTCTCGGGCCGTCCGTGGCTCAGGTCGTCGAGGCCGACGACGTGGTGGCCGTCGGAGAGCAGTCGGTCCACCAGTGTGGAGCCGATGAAACCGGCCGCGCCGGTGACGAGGGTGCGCACCGGGATAACCATACGGAGCGGGCGGCGGGCTGAGCCGTACAGTCAGTGCTGATGTCAGGTGCCTTCCGGCGGGTACCGCCGGTGGCCGCGGCGGCGGTTGCGCTGATCGTCTGCCAACTCGGGGTCCGCGCGATGCTGGCGTTCGGCGGCTATTTCTACTGGGATGACCTGATCATCGTCGGCCGGGCCGGAACCATGCCGCTGCTGTCGTTGGATTACCTGTTCACCGACCACGACGGGCATGTGATGCCGGCGGCGTTCCTGCTCGGCGGTGCGATCACCCGACTGGCCCCACTGGTGTGGACGTGGCCGGCGGTGAGCCTCCTGGTGCTGCAATTGGTGGCCTCCCTGGCGCTGCTGCGGGCCCTGTACGTCATCCTGGGCTGGCGGCCGGTCCTGCTGGTGCCGCTGGTGTTCGCCCTGTTCACGCCGTTGGCGGTACCCGCGTTCGCGTGGTGGGCGGCGGCGCTGAACTACCTGCCGATGCTGGCCGCGCTGGCCTGGGTGACCGCCGATGCGGTCCTGCTGGTGCGGACCGGAAACCGCCGCTACGCGGCGACCGGACTGCTGGCCTACCTCGGCGGGCTGCTGTTCTTCGAGAAGTCGGCGGTCATCCCCTTCGTGGCCTTCGCCGTCACCGCACTGCTCTGCTACGTCGCCGGCCACCCCGATTCGCCGGTGCGGGTGTGGCGGCGCGGCAGGTTGCTGTGGATTCCGGCGCTGGGCCTGACGGCGGCGTGGGTGGGTCTGTATCTCGCCGTCGTCGACCAGCGGCGCTGGAGCGGGGATCTGGCGATGACCTGGGATCTGCTGAGCCGCTCGGTGACGCATGGCATCGTGCCGGCCCTGGCCGGCGGGCCGTGGCAATGGCAGCGGTGGGCACCGGCCTCGCCGTGGGCAGTCCCACCGGCGGCAGCGGCCGTGGTCGGCTGGATCGCGCTGACGGCGGCGGTGGCGATCTCCTTACTGCGCAAACGCCGCATCGGGTTGGTCTGGCTGGCGGCGGTGGGCTACGCGCTGGCCTGTCAGGTGCCGATCTACCTGATGCGGTCCTCGGCCTTCACGGCCCTCGAACTCGCACAGACACTGCGCTATCTCGCCGATCTGGTGTGGGTACTCGCACTGCTGGCCGCGGTGGGCTTGACGGCCCCCAACCGGCCCCCGTCGCGTTGGCTGGACGCGTCGCCGCGGCGCACGGCCGCAGTGCTCGGTGCCGCCGCCGCTTTCCTGGTGGCCAGCCTGGTCTCCACGGGGACCTTCCGCACCAGTTGGCAGGACAACCCCACCAAGGCATATCTGCAGACCGCCGTCCGGGATCTCGCCGCCGCCCGGGGACGGTCTGTCGAGCCGCTGCTCGATCAGGACGTCGATCCGCTGATCCTGCAGCGGGTCGTCGGACCGGAGAGCCTGGCCAGCCATATGTTCGCCCTCATCCGCGACCGGCCGGAGTTCGCCCGGTCCACCGGCCTGCTGCGGATGCTGACCAGCGCAGGTCACGTGGTCGATGCCGACGTCACCTGGGTCCGCAGGATCGCCGACGGTCCCAGACCGCAGTGCGGCTATTTCGTCGGCCCCGACGAACCCGCCCGGATGCCCCTGGACGGTCCGCTACTACCGGCGGAGTGGACCGCCGAGATCAACTACCTGGCCAACTCCGACGGCGCGCTGGCGCTGTCTCTGCCGGTCGGCCCGGAGACCCGGGTGACGGTCAAGCCGGGGCTGAACCGCGTGTTCGTCCGGCTGTCCGGTGCCGGCGACGTCATCACCGCGAAAGCCGTGACAGCGGCACTCACGGTGTGTGTGGCATCCGGCCCGGTCGGCTTTGTCGCGCCGCGGGGATGACGCGGCGGACGGTTACCGGAGCAGTTCGTAGACGGCGCCCAGCGCCTGGTACGTCGGTTCTGCCCGCCGGTCGCAGGTGATTAGCGGCAACCGGTGCTCGCGGGCCGCAGCCGCGACAAGTCCGTCGTACACCGCGCCGCCGGCCAGTCCCAGCGCGGCGAATTCCCGCAGCAGTTCGGACGTGTCAGTCGTAGTGAGGAACCGGGAATGCGGGAAATTGACCTCGTAGAGACGCAGCGCTGTCAACGGGTCGAGCCGTTGGGGCGGTGGCAACCGGGTGAGGACCGACTGCAACTCGACTGCGGCGTGTCCGGACATTCCTCGGCGGCAGGTCAGGAGCCGGCCCGTGGCGGCCCGGTGGAAGGGGTTCTCCCGCTGAACCAGCGCCAGTGCCGCACTGGTGTCCAGCAGAACGTGTTCAGCGCTGGTCGGCAAGGCGCAATTCCCGCACGGCATCCTCATCGAGCTCCGGTCCGTCGGCCGGGAGGAACAACACTCCGTTGGCCTCGACGAGGGTGTCAGCGGTCACGCTTTCGATCCTGATGGCGGCACCGACGAGGGAGATTTCCACCTCTCCGGCAACGATGCCGGCCTGATCCCGCAGCGCCTTAGGAATGACCACGCGACCTGCCTTGTCGATGGTTGTCCGCATGCCATCAGCCTACCAATCTGATGGTAATCAGCCCTCTGCGTTGCCACCTCCTCTCCGCCGTGCCGCCAGGATGTCGGAAACGTCAGTCCGCACTTCACGGGCCGCCATGGTGGTCGAGACCGCGACCATCTGGATCGCGCAATCCCGGTCGTGGCTGAGCAGGTAACTCGTTGCGGTGCGCACCACCTCGCTGAACCGTGCGCGCAGCACGTCCTCCAGACGGGCGAGTGCGGCTTCGGCATGCTCCAGTGTCACGCAGGTGTCGAGCATCCGCAGAACGTGCGGTTCGATGCGACGGTAGAACCGCTGGGCGAGCAACCGCTCCACCAGTGCGGACCCACCGGCCTTGCGCAACATCGACTCCCGCGCGGCGAGGTCGGCGACCATCGGTTCAGCCCAACTCAGGCAGAGTCCGACGAACAGCCGCGACAGGTCGACGGCGACGACGGCGGCAATCGGGTCCTCCAACTCCACCTGGAAGGCCCCGGTAACGGTGTCCCCGGCCGCACCCCCCTCGGCGTCAAAGCCCTCGGCCTTGGGCGGTGGCGGCGGCGATGGTGGCGTGGTCTCGAACATGACGCTCAGCATCCCAGCGGACTCTGACAGAAATGGCGTTCGCCGGCACAGAAATCCCCCGAAATCCCGCCGACATTACGTGACCCTACTTAGGGTGGGCTTCGCAATCGGTGTGCTGCGGCGAGCAAGGACTGCGGCGGATCTCCAATTCGACGCAACGAGGAAACAGAGATGGCTCAGTCCACGATTTCCGGAACCCGCGCAGCACAGGCAGGGCCTCAATTCGATTGTCCGCGCGGCACATCGCAGCACGTGGGCAGAGTCGGCGCCCTGGCCTTCGCCCTCGGCGTGGGTGCGACGATCTGGTGGTTGCCGGCCACCGCCGCCGCCGACACGACCGCTGGGACCGACTCGGCGGCGAGCAACACGAGAATCTCTGCGTCGGCCGAGGGTCGCGTCGAGACTGCCGAACGGTCACGCTCGTCGCACAGTCCCACCCGCGCAGAGGTGCGGCGACCCGGCGGCTCCGCCCCCGCTGTCACCCGAGCACGGGCCGCGGTCCAGGTCGAGACGACCCGGGTGACCTCATCCGAGACGCTCGGCGGGCACGCACTGACCGCTGACCCTGCCGCCACACCACGCTCGGCGGCCGCAGCAATCCCCCCGCCGCCCGTGTCTGTCGATGGCGCTGCGGTCGACACCGATCAGATCGCAGCCCAAGCCACCGCACCCCGACTGGCGGAGTCACGCATCCGGCCGGCGCGGCGGTCCGGCGACGCCCCGGACTCCGGGTGGACGGCGCCGTTGCTGCTGTCGGTGAGCAGCCTGAGTCGCCCCGACCAGCACCCGGCTCCGGGTGCCGCGGCGACAAGTGCGGTCGCGACGGCGTTCCGCGGACCGAGCGCCGCGGCCGAGGCCGCGTGGACTCTGTGGGACGTCTTCTTCGGCAACGGCACGGCGGAGCATCCCGACGCGGGACTCCTCGTCGGCAATGGCTTTTCGTTTACCGCGGAAACGTGCATCGGTATTTCAGCCTGCCACGGCGGCAACAGCGGCCTGCTCGGTAACGGTGGCAACGGTTACAACGGCGGCAACGGCGGCGCGGCCGGGCTGTTCGGCAACGGCGGCAACGGCGGGGCCGGCATTCTCGCGGTGAACTCCGGCCGCGGCGGCAACGGCGGCCACGGCGGCTGGGTGAGCGGAAACGGCGGCAACGGCGGCGCCGGAGCGCTGTCGCCCACCGCCGGCGGGGCGGGCGGCGCCGGCGGGGCCACCGGTCTGATCGGCAACGGCGGCAACGGCGGCGCCGGCGGGGCCCTACAAACCTTCGGTGGACCGGTCGTTGCGGGCCACGCAGGCGGCGACGGCGGGGCCGGGGCCGCGGGCGGACTGTTGTACGGCAACGGGGGCACCGGGGGCGCGGGCGGTACCGGTTACGGCATCGGCGCCGTCGGCGGCAGGGGCGCCGCCGGTGGTGACACCGGCCTGCTGTCGCTGTCCGGAATCGCCGGCGACGGCGGCACCGGGGGCGGCGGCACGACCGCAGGTGTCGGCGGCCGGGGCGGCAGCGGCGGGCTCCTGTCGCTGTTCGCCAACGGCGGCAACGGCGGCAACGGCGGCGAAGGGCCCGAGACCAGCGACCGGCCGGGCACCGGTGGCGACGGCGGCGTCGGCGGCAACGGCGGGCTGTGGAGCGGTAACGGCGGCAACGGCGGCAACGGCGGACTCGCCGGCGGGAACGGCGCCCGGGGCGGCGATGTCGGCCTCCTTTCGCTACTCGGTAAGGGCGGGAACGGCGGTGGTGGCGGTTCCGGCCAGAAGGGCGGTGTCGGGGTCAACGGCAGTCAGCTCACCCTCAACGGCACTGACGGCCTTGACGGAGGCGCCGGCGGCAAGGGCGGCGCCGGCGGCAACGGCAGCCGGATTCTCGGGCTCGGCGGCAACGGCGGCCCGGCCGGTGACGGCGGTGCCGGCGGTAACGGCGGCGCCGGCTTCACGTGGGACGACGCAACAGGCACCGGTCCAGGTGCACATGGTGGAGATGGCGGACAGGGCGGCAAGGGCGGCACCGGTAGCACCAACGGCGGCGAGGCAGGAGCCGGCGCGTACCTGTTCCTCCTTCCGTCGAACGGCGCCCCAGGGCGTAGCGGTGCCGGCGGCGAGGGCGGCAAGGGTGGCGATGGCGGCGCCGGCCAGAACACCTCGGTACCAGACCTGGTCGGCGGTAACGGCGGTAACGGGGGCAAGGGTGGTGTCGGTGGTGTCGGTGGCGCAGCGACATCGTCTGGCTCCGCCGGCAAGGGCGGCGACGGCGGTGTGGGCGGAGCCGGCGGCGGCGGCGGCAGCGGCGTCAACGACAAGGACGAGCGGATCGGCTTCGCCGGCCGCGGCGGCGACCCAGGACTCGGCGGTGCCGGCGGGCTGGGCGGTGCAGGAACGCCCGCCCAGCCCAGTGGCGGCGGCGGAGCGGGCGGCGACGGCGGTCAGGGCGGTAACGCCGGTTCCGGCAAAGAGGCCGCGCTGGACGGCATCGGCGGTGGGACCGGAGGTATGGGCGGCGATGCCGGCGCCGACGGCGGTGCAGGCCGGGGCAAGGGTGGCTTCGGCGGCGACGGCGGCGGCGGCGGTCGGGGCGGAAAGGGCACTGGCGACAGTGAAGGGTCCTACGGCGATCAGGGCCACAGCGGGCCGAACGGAAGCCCGAACCCCGCTTCCGCCGGATCCTCTTCGGAGGATGACGAGCCCCTCGCCGATCAGCTCACACAGTGGCTCAACTACACGCTGTTCAACGTCCAACCGACGGCGACCACCACCCAGGGACCCAACCGCGGTGACACAAAACTCATCGAGGGCAGCGTTGTCTTCAGCTCCAACACCGGCTTCAACAGCACATACGCCGTAATCACCCAACCGCGATACGGAAAGGTTGTGTTGGATCCGGACACTGGCAAGTACGTCTACACCGTCAACGAAAAGCTGATCGGCCCCGGTATCACCGATTCGTTCGTCGTCGCCGGCAGCAATGCCGGATCACAGCTGCCGGGATTCCTCGGCGGCCTGCAGAACACACTGCAAGCCTGGGCCGTCTCCATGAAGCTGGCCCAGCCCAGCGTCCAGACCCAGGAGATCACTCTCACCGTCAACGGTACCGGCGACTACGGGAACCCCGGGGAGAACTCGAAGTACTGGGTCAAGCAGAGTTACGAGAACTGCGGTCCCATGGCCGGTGCAATGGCGATCGGCCAGGTGCTGGGGTCGCTGGACAAGAAGCCCTCCGAGGAGGAGATCGTCAACTACGCCAAGATCACCAACAGCACGGTGGTTCCCGGCCGGAAGATGTACCTCGACGAGTACATCCAGGAAGGCGTCTTCATGCCGGACCTCGCAGCGATGCTCAAGTTGTACTATCCCGTCGACACCAAGAACGTCCGGTACACCACGCAGGCCGTGATCGACGGTAAGACCGTGGAAGTGGCGACCATCGCCGACGGGCAACGCGCCCTCAACGACCTGAAATTCGAACTGGCGAAGGGGAATGCGCCCATCGTCTTCGTCAACTCGCAGTCCATCTGGACCGCGGTCGGCGAAGAGGAGGAGGTCACCAAACCGGACTATGTGAGCCCGAACCACTTCGTAGTGGTGATCGGCATCGACACCAAGGACGGCACCGTCTACCTCAATGACAGCGGGCCCGGGTGGCAGGGACTGAAGGAAGAGAACGGCGACCTCAAGTACCCCAAGGGGTTGGCGGTTCCCCTGGCGGCCTTCATGACTGCCTGGCAGTCCAATCTGTATGACACGACGGTGGTTTCGGCCCTGCCGGCGCAGTAGGGCCGGAACCTTCGACGACGAAGGTGGCACTATTGGTGTTAGGAATTCAGATTCAGCATTCGGAGGAGTAGCGATGACACCTGGACCGCACACCGAACCCAGCGATCACGAGCACCTGCCGGGTGACGGGCATGAGACCGTCGTGCACGGAGATCACGTCGATCACATCCACGACGGGGAGCGCCATCCGGAGGCGAAGATCCACGCGGATCACGGTGCCCCGCACACCGAGGACGACGACTGCGAGAAGATTCCGCACGATGACCACGTCGATCACCTGCACGACGGCCACCGGCACTTCCAGCACGACGATCACGTGCACGAACACTGACGCCGATTCGGCTGGCAGCAGTTCACGGAGGACGGTCAGGTGCACACGTCCGTCGGCGCGTCGATCTCGGTAACGGTGGCGATCTCCGACGTGGGAATCGCTGAGGAATCGCCATCGGGCGGTTCGGGCACGATGGCGCCTTCCACTGGTACCCAGGTGTGCTCCGGTTAACCGCCGGCCGTCGCGGCCGCCGTCCCGGAGGTTGAACCCGATCACGGGGTAGATCACAGGCTGCCGTTGAGGGTTCCGGCCGAGTCCTGGGCCGCCCGGAGCATCACGTTGGGCACCCGAGACCTCCGGTGCCCGGCCGGCCGGCAGCGGCGGAAACGGCCGTCGCAACGCCTCAGTCGGCACCGCGCTGACGCCGGGCATCCTGGCCTGCGGGCGAAACGCCAGTGGAGCCACGAAGGTCAGCACCACGATCGGCACCATCAGCAGCCACGTTGCGGGGCCGGCGCGGGAATGACCGTCGGGGTCGTGGGCAGTGCCCTGCCGGCGGGAATCGCCGAACATCGCCACCAACGCCAGGCCGATCAGCCATCGTGGCGGGCAGTCTCGGTGAGGATCCGCCACCGCGACTCCTGCTCGGCGCAGACTCGCGGCAGGCGCCGACGTTCAGTGCGT
Organism: Actinomycetes bacterium; assembly: GCA_029780675.1. Classification (GTDB taxonomy): domain Bacteria; phylum Actinomycetota; class Actinomycetes; order Mycobacteriales; family Mycobacteriaceae; genus Mycobacterium. The sequence continues at coordinate 10,670 of JAKOYE010000092.1, read as the reverse complement.
GTGCGCCGGCTGACAGGCCAGTTCAGGCTTGGCGCAAACGCTGGTCGGCACAACCGCCGAGTAGGAATGCGGTGCCCGGTCCGTCGTCGCCGTCGCCGTTCCCGGCGATGACGTCCGCCTCTCCTCGATGACGCCGGGGTTGGACAGCACATCTGACCAGACCGTCACCGCGGCCATACCGCCCAGTGCCAGACCTGCAAGACCGAGCGCCATTCGCTGGACCGACATTCCCATCGCCTCCTGTCGAGGATCCTCACCGCACCAGGACACGACCATCTTCGTCGACATCCGCACCGGGACGGGTGGAAACGGCCACAGTCTTGCGCCCCAACGCTTTACGTGGCCCGATGTAAACACCGACATGGCCCGACGCGGTCCGGTTCGGGAGTAGTCCTATCAGGAAGGTGGAGGGTTCCAAACGGGAACGGCCGTTGCCGCCGGGTGGTGGTTGGCGAACAACGGCCGTTCGTGGCGCGTCACGCGATCCTTCGGGGGGGTGAGAGATCGCGGCGCAGCCGACGCCGAGTGTAGTGGTTCCGGCCGGGTGCAGGTCGCCGCTCACGCACTCCCTTGCCAGTCATTCGGCACGGCACCGGTGAACCCGTTCACGCGGTAGTGTCGGACTCCCGGATCGTGGCCGGGCCAGCGGCCCGGTGTGACACCGTTTCCGCTGTTGGATGGAGCCGCCTAGGGGAATCGAACCCCTGACCTATTCATTACGAGTGAATCGCTCTGCCGACTGAGCTAAGGCGGCGTGGTGCCCATACCTGACCGGACACCGACGACAGAGTCTACCCCGCGCGCCGCAGTTGCTCGCCCACGGTCGCGACAAGGGCATCCACCGCGAACTTCGGCTTGACGTTCATCGCCAGCGCCTCGCGACAGGCCAGCACGGCCTCGACACAGCGCAGCAACTGCTCCGGGGTCGCGTGGGCCGCCAACGCGGCGGCCCGTTCGGCCATATCTGGGTGATTCGGCACCACCCCCGATGCGCCGCCGGCGATCATCAGAGCGTCACGGAAGTAGGTAGCCAGGTCGAGCAGTGCCCGGTCCAGGGCGTCGCGGGAGGCTCTGGTCTGTCGCGACTTCTGTCGTCGCTCAAGATCTTTCATCGCACCGACCGAGCCGCGCATCGCTCCGGCCGCGCCCTTACCCGTTCCACCCGCCCCCAGGGCGGTGCGGAGTTCCTCCACTTCCACCTCGTTACGTCCGACGGTGAGCGCGCGCGCCTCCGCCTCCGCCGCGGCGACCAGTTCCTCGGCAGCGGCGTAGGCCCGGGCCGGTGTGGCCGCATCGCGGGCCAGCCCGAGCGCCCGCGCCCGGCGGTCACGGGCATCCGGGTCGGTGGCCAGTCGGCGTGCTCGTCCGACATGCCCACCGCTCACCGCGGCGGCCCACTGAGCCTGCTCGGCGTCGAGCCCGTCGACCCCGACCAGCACCTCGGCGATCGCCGCCGTGGTGGGCGTCACCAGGGCCACGTGCCGGCACCGGGAGCGCAGCGTGATCGCGATGTCCTCAGGGTCCACCGACGGCGCGCACAACAGGAACACCGTCGACGGCGGGGGCTCCTCCACCACCTTCAGCAGGGCGTTGCCGGCGCCCTCGGTCAACCGGTCGGCATCCTCGATGACGACGATCTGCCAGCGCCCGGTGCTCGGCCGCCGGGAAGCGGCGGCGACGATGGCACGCATCTCGTCGACCCCGATCGACAGCCCCTCGGGAACGACGCGCCGCACATCGGCGTGCGTACCGGCCATCGTCGTGGTGCAGGCACGGCAGACACCACAACCCGGACGCTCCGGGTCGGTGCACTGCAGTGCCGCGGCGAAACACAGCGCCGCGATCGACCGTCCGGAACCGGGCGGACCGGTGATCAGCCAGGCATGTGTCATAGCTCCCGAAGCGGCCTGTTCGTGAGCGGGATCACGACGCGCCGCCACGGCCGCGGACATCAATTCGGCCTCGACCTCGCCTTGACCGACCAGCCGCGTGAACACCCCGGACATGGTGTGTCACCCTACGTCGCCACGCCGACAGCGACGGCGGGAAGCCGTCCCGCACGGTTGGAGATACCCCCCTGCTGACCGCTACGGTTAGTCGGTGACCAGCGCGGAGCCGACGCCTGGGCGGATTCGAGACTTCGTCCGCTGGGTGGCACGCACGCCCTGGCCGCTGTTCTCCCTCGGCCTCCTCCAGGCCGACATCATCGGCGCGCTGCTGGTGCTGGGCTTCCTCCGCTTCGGCCTGCCCCCGGCCGACCGGCTCAAGCTTCAGGACCTGCCGGCGACCAACCTGGCGATCTTCCTCGGCTATCTGGTGCTGTCGTTCGTGGTGGGCGCGTCGATCAGTCTGCGTCTGCTGATGCCGGTGTTCCGCTGGCAGCGCCGCAACGCACTGCTGACCGAAGACGATCCGGAGACCACCGAGAAGGCCCGGCTACGGGCACTGCGGATGCCCAAATACCGGTCGATGATCAGCCTCACGCTGTGGCTGCTGGGCTCAGTGGTGTTCATCGCCGCCAGTTGGCCGGTCGCCAAACAGGCGGCACCGGTCCTGGCGGTGGCCACCCTGCTCGGCGCCACCGCCACCGCCATCATCGGCTACCTGCAATCCGAACGGGTCCTGCGGCCGGTCGCCGTCGCCGCCCTGCGCGGCGGCGTTCCCGACCACTTCCGCCGGCCGGGGGTGGTGCTGCGACTCGTCCTCACCTGGGCGCTGTCGACCGGCGTGCCCCTGCTGATGATCATCCTCTCCATCGTGGCCGGCAAGTTCGCGCTGCTGAACTCGTCGCCGGACAGCATGTTCACCTCGATCCTGCTGATGGCGATCGCCGCGCTGGTCGTCGGCCTGGTCGGCAACATCCTCTCCGCGATGGCGATCTCCGACCCGCTTCGGCAGGTCCGCTGGGCACTCGGAGAGGTGCAGCGCGGAAACTACAACGCCCACATGCAGATCTACGACGCGACCGAACTCGGGCTGCTGCAATCCGGCTTCAACGACATGGTCCGCGAGTTGTCCGAGCGGCAGCGGATGCGGGACCTCTTCGGCCGCTACGTCGGGGAGGACGTGGCCCGTCGCGCGCTGGAACGGGGCACCGAACTGGGCGGCCAGGAGCGGGACGTGGCCGTGCTCTTCGTGGATCTGGTGGGATCGACGCAGTTGGCCGCCACCCGCCCCCCGGCCGAGGTGGTCAAGTTGCTCAACGAGTTCTTCCGGGTCGTGGTGGATGCCGTTCAGCACCACGGCGGCTTCGTCAACAAGTTTCAGGGTGACGCGGCGCTGTGCGTCTTCGGGGCGCCACTCGAACATCCCGATGCCGCCGGTGCCGCGCTGGCGGCATCGCGCGAACTGCATGACGAACTGCTCAAGGTCCTCGGTCCGACCGAGTTCGGGATCGGGGTGTCCGCGGGGCGGGCCATCGCCGGCCATATCGGCGCGCAGGCCCGGTTCGAATACACCGTGATCGGTGATCCGGTCAACGAGGCCGCCCGGCTTACCGAGTTGGCCAAATTGGAGGAGGGGCACGTCCTGGCCTCGGCCATCGCGGTCAGCGGCGCGCTGGATTCGGAGGCGCTGTGCTGGGACGTCGGCGAACTCGTCGAACTCCGGGGTCGGACCGCACCGACACAACTGGCCCGGCCGATCAACCTCGCGGTACCCGACCAACCCGCAGCCAGCACCGGCGCGGAAGCGCCCCAGGCCTGATCAGCCCTTCTTCGCCACCCTCTTGACGGCCTTCTTGACGGCCTTCTTCGCGGGTTCCTTGCGCGCCGGCGCCTTCTTGGCGACCTTCTTCACCGGCCCCCGGGCGCGGCGCTCGGCGAGGAGTTCGGCCGCCCGTTCATCGGTGATGCTCATCACGTCATCGCCCTTGCGCAGGCTGGCGTTGGTCTCCCCGTCGGTGACATAGGGACCGAACCGGCCGTCCTTGATCACCATGGGCTTGCCAGTCGCCGAGTCGTTGCCGAGTTCCCGCAGTGGCGGCGTCGCCGCGCCGGTGCGGCCGCGGCGTTTGGGCTCGGCGTAAATCCTCAGCGCCTCATCAAGGGTGATCCCGAAAATCTGCTCCTCGTTCGCCAGTGACCGGGAATCGTTGCCGCGCTTCAGGTACGGACCGTAGCGGCCGTTCTGAGCGGTGATCTCCTCACCGTTCTCCGGGTCGACGCCGACGACCCTCGGCAGCGACAGCAACCGCAACGCGTCCTCAAGGGTGACGGTCTGCAGGTCCATCGAGCGGAACAGCGACCCGGTGCGCGGTTTGGGACCGGTCGGCTTCTTGGTCTTCTTCGCGGGCGTGCCGTCACCATCGTCGTCGGGCGGCGGCGGCAGGACCTCGGTCACGTAGGGCCCGTAGCGGCCGTCGCGGGCGACGATCTCATGCCCGGTATCCGGATCCACCCCGAGCACCCGGCCCTCCTGCGGGGTCGCGAACAGCGTCTCGGCCAGTTCCAGAGTCAGTTCGTCGGGGGTGATCTCGTCGCTGAGGTTGGCGCGCTGCGGGGTCGGTTCGCCATCCTCCCCGACCACCATCCGCTCCAGGTACGGACCGTTCTTGCCGACCCGCACATAGACCGGGCGGCCCTGCTCGTCGTCGAACAGAACGATCGAGTTGACCCCCCGGGCGTCGATGCCCTCGAGGTTGATACCGACGAGTTTCTTCAGACCGCCGGCCCGGGCGATCGAGTGCGGCACCCCGTGCTCACCACCGAAGTAGAAGTTGTGCAACCAGTTCGTGCGCTGTTCGTGTCCGGCGGCGATCTCGTCGAGTTCGTCCTCCATGGCCGCGGTGAAGTCGTAGTCGACCAGTCGGCTGAAGTGCTGCTCGAGCAGTCCGGTGACGGCGAACGCCACCCACGACGGGACCAGCGCGCTGCCCTTCTTGTGGACATAACCGCGGTCCTGAATGGTCTTGATGATCGAGGAATACGTCGATGGTCGGCCGATTCCCAGCTCTTCGAGTGCCTTGATCAACGACGCCTCGGTGTAGCGGGCGGGCGGGTTGGTGGCGTGTCCGTCGGCAGTCAGGGTGACGGCGTCAACCCGCTGGCCCTGACGCAACTGCGGCAGACGGCTCTCGGCGTCGTCGGCCTCGCCGCCGGCCAGTTCGTCGACGGTCTCCACGTAGGCCTTGAGGAAGCCCGGGAAGGTGATCGTGCGGCCGCTGGCGGCAAACGTCGCCTCGCGGCCGTCGGCCGCGGCGGCTGGATCTGATGTCGTCGGCCGAGCGACTCCGGCGATGCGCAGGCTCAGCGTGGTGCCGCGGGCGTCGGCCATCTGCGAGGCGACGGTCCGCTGCCAGATCAGCTCGTAGAGCCGGTAGCCGTCGGTGTCGAGTTCGGCGTGCAGCGCGCCGGGGGTGGCGAAGGTGTCACCGGCCGGACGGATGGCCTCGTGCGCCTCCTGGGCGTTTTTGACCTTGCGGGTGTACTGCCGCGGCGAGGGATGCAGATACTCCTCGCCGTACAGTTGGCGAGCCTGATTACGGGCGGCATTGATGGCCGACTGCGACAGCGTCGTCGAGTCGGTACGCATGTAGGTGATGTAGCCGTTCTCGTAGAGGCGCTGGGCGACGCTCATCGTGCGCTCGGACGAGAAGCGCAACTTGCGACCCGCCTCCTGCTGCAGCGTGGACGTCATGAACGGCGGGTAAGGCCGCCGGGTGTAGGGCTTCTCCTCGACCGAGGCCACGGTCAGGGCGGCACCCCGAAGTCCGCCGGCGAGGCTGGTCGCGGCGGCCTCGTCGAGCACCACCACGTCGTCTGGCTTGCGCACCGCGCCCAAGGAGTCGAAGTCGCGGCCGGTGGCCACCCGCTTGCCGGCCACGGAGACCAGTCGGGCGTTGAACCGGGGCGGGCTGGCATTCGGGTCGGAGACGCTGGCATCGAGTTCGGCGAGCACGTCCCAATACCCGGCGCTGCGGAAGGCCATGCGCTCCCGCTCACGCTGCACGATGATGCGCGTCGCCACCGACTGCACCCGGCCGGCCGACAGTCGGGGTGCGACCTTCTTCCACAGCACCGGACTGACCTCGTAGCCGTAGAGGCGGTCGAGGATACGTCGCGTCTCCTGCGCGTCGACCAGGTCGGTGTCCAGGTCGCGGGGGTTCTCCGCGGCCGCCCGGATGGCCGGCTCGGTGATCTCGTGGAACACCATCCGGCGAACCGGAATGCGGGGCTTCAGCGTCTCCAGCAGGTGCCAGGCGATCGCTTCGCCTTCGCGGTCGCCGTCGGTCGCCAGATAGAGTTCGTCGACGCCCTTGAGCAGGTTCTTCAGCTCGGTGACGGTGGCCTTCTTATCCGGGCTGACGACGTAGAGCGGCTCGAACTCCGCATCGACGTTGACCCCGAGCCTGGCCCACTTCTCCGTCTTGTATTTCGCCGGCACATCGGCCGCGCCTTTGGGGAGATCCCGAATGTGGCCCCGGGACGATTCCACGATGTAGTTGGGCCCCAGATAACCGGCGATTTTGCGCGCCTTGGTGGGCGACTCGACAATGACGAGCCGCCGGACAGTGCCCGAGTTACCGGTACGGTCGCCTGCCAACTGCGGTTACGCTCCGCTCTTCCTGCACGAATGTGCTGCCGGCACACCCCTAGCTACGTGCCACGCCAGCCAGCGCGACACCTGATCAATGTGGCACCACCGTACCGGCGGACGCAAACCGACTCCCCCGCCCGGGTTCCTCACACCCTCGGCCACGCCGCCGCGGCAGCGGGCCCGTCCGGTGCGTCGCCGACGTTCTCCACCAGACGCAACAACCGACGCCGGCCGCTGATCCGCAGCGCCGGGCGGGCGCCGCGGGTGCCGATCAGTGTCGGGGCTATTCCCACCCGCATCAGGGCCGATGCCAGCGGCGAGTGGGTATCGGGGGCGTGTGGATCCAAACCCAGCAGGTATCGGTCCGCCTCCGGTAGCCCCGCCGCCAAGGTCCAGGCCCGCAGTTCCCTGGGGCCGGGTAGCCACTGCGCGGGCACCGTCTTCACCGCGCCGCGGGTCCAGGCCGCCGCCAGCGGCAGCAGCCGCGAGTCGACGGCGGTCCGAACCAGGGGTGAGTCCTCCTCGGTTCTGATGATCTCGGGTGTCAGGCCGACAGCGGTGATCATGTCGGCCAGCGCCTCGGCCCGCCACGTCGCATCGACGACAACCGATAACCGCGCGCCGCCCCCGACGGTGACCACCTGGCCGGCTGCCGCGAGGACCCCGCTGAGGTCGGTGACCACGGGGGGCACCGACTCAGCCGAGAAGAAGGACAGCTGGCTCACGGTTCTGACAGTAAGGCAGCGGCGGCGGGAGGAGTCGGACGGCGCGGGGAGTGGCGAAACGACAACACCCCCGCAGACCCCGGAAAACCGGGGCGCGGGGGTGCTGTGTAACTAAGTGTCAGACGGCGCGAACGCCGGTGGCCTGCGGACCCTTGGGGCTCTGACCGACCTCGAACTCAACCCGCTGGTTCTCCTCCAAGGTGCGGAAGCCCGATCCCTGGATCTCCGTGTAGTGGACGAACACATCGGCGGAGCCGTCCTCCGGGGCGATGAAGCCGAAGCCCTTCTCCGCGTTGAACCACTTCACAGTTCCCTGTGGCATCTTTCGTACTTTCCTTCTCTTACTACGATTGCGGTCCGCCGATGTTTCGGCAGCCCGGGCCAGTTGAGACCGCCATCCTTCGTAGAGTTGCCGGAACACTCCCGGCATTCAGACCCTCGCAGGAACTGCGACCGCAACAAAGTTCCTGCGATTGTGGAGACACGAACACAGAAGCTGCGACCACGATCATCCAATCACGTTCCGCGCGGTAAAGACAGTCTCAGACGCGAATTGGCACCAGAACCTTTCCGTCGCCCGATCCGAACCAAGCCGAAATTGATGACGACTCCCGCAGGAAGGGGCCAACGTGACGTTCGGCAGCGAGTTGCTGGCCACAGTCTGCGGCGGCCCCAAAGCGCTACGGACCGCCCCCGAATTGCGGCACCTCGTCGATCTGCCGGCGCGGTCCGCCGAACCGCGGCCCTGGCCGGACTGGGTCGCGCCGGAGTCCGTCGCCGCGCTGCGCGATGCCGGAATCGAACGCCCCTGGTCCCACCAGATCGACGCGGCCGAACTGGCCCACCGCGGCCACGACGTGGTGATCAGCACGGGAACCGCATCCGGGAAATCATTGGTGTTCCAACTGCCGATCATCGAGGCACTGGCCGGTGACCGGCGTGCTCGCGCGCTCTATCTCGCCCCGACCAAGGCGTTGAGCCACGACCAACTCCGGGCAGCCCACCGGCTGACGGCCGCCAACCCGGCGCTCGCCGACGTGTGCCCGGCCTCCTACGACGGCGACACCCCTACCGACATCCGCCAGTTCGTTCGGGAACGCTCGCGGTGGCTGTTCTCCAACCCCGACATGGTCCACCTGTCCATCCTGCGCAACCACACCCGTTGGGGTCCGTTCCTGCGCGATCTGCGTTTCCTCGTCATCGACGAATGTCACCACTACCGTGGCATTTTCGGCTCCAACGTGGCCTTGGTACTGCGGAGGCTGCTTCGGTTGTGTGAGCGCTACGGCGGCCCCGGGTCAACCGGTCCCACCGTCATCTTCGCCAGCGCCACGACGGCCTGTCCCGGCAGCACTGCCGAAGCGCTGATCGGCCGGCCGGTCGCCGAAGTGACCCACGACGGCTCACCGCACGGCGGACGGACCATCGCGCTGTGGGAACCGCAGTTCCGCGATGACATGACCGGCGAGAACGGCGCCCCGGTGCGCCGCTCCGCCAGCGCCGAAGCCGCCCGGATGATGGCCGACCTGGTGCGCGAAGGTGCCCGGACGCTGGCCTTCGTCCGGTCCCGGCGTGGTGCGGAGTTGACCGCACTGGGTGCCCGCACCCGACTGGCAGAGACCGCCCCGCAACTGTGCGACACCGTCGCCTCCTACCGGGCCGGCTACCTCGCCGAGGATCGCCGGGAACTGGAACGCGCACTGGCCGAAGGGGATCTACGCGGCGTCGCCACCACCAACGCCCTCGAACTCGGCGTCGACATCGCCGGCCTTGACGCGACGTTGCTGGCCGGCTTTCCCGGGACCGTGGCCTCGTTCTGGCAGCAGGCCGGCCGGTCCGGCCGGCGCGGGCAGGGCGCACTGGTGGTGTTGATCGCCCGCGACGACCCACTCGACACCTATCTGGTGAATCACCCCGAGGCGTTGCTCGACAAACCCGTCGAACGGGTGGTGATCGATCCGGCGAACCCGTATGTCGCCGGACCTCAACTGCTGTGTGCCGCCACCGAGATGCCCTTGGAGCGCTCTGAGGTGGCCGCCTGGGGAGTGCTGTCGGTGACCGAGGATCTGGTGGCCGACGGGCTGCTGCGCCGACGCGGGGACAGTTACTTCCCGATCCCCGGCCTGGACCCGCACGACCGCGTCGACATCCGGGGGTCCACCGCGGGGTCCGTCACCATCATCGAGGAAAGCACCGGGCGGGTCGTCGGCAGCACCGAGTCCGCCCGCGCGCCCGCCTCGATCCACCCCGGAGCCGTCTACCTGCATCAAGGGGAGACGTACGTGGTTGACTCCCTCGATCTCGACGCCGCCGTGGCGTTCGTGCGCGCCGAGGATCCGGGCTATTCGACGTTCGCCCGCGAACTCACCGATGTCACCGTGATCGGCGCCGGAGAACGGGTCGACCACGGGGCGATCACCCTGGGGCTGGTGCCAGTGTCGGTCACCCACCGGGTGACGGGATTCCTCCGGCGGAGGTTGACCGGCGAGGTGATCGACTTCATCGACCTGGACATGCCGGAAAGGCAGCTGACGACAACGGCCGTGATGTACACCATCCAACCCGAGACGATGCACCGCAACGGGATCGCAGCACCCCGGATTCCGGGGTCGCTGCACGCCGCCGAGCATGCGGCGATCGGCCTGCTACCGCTGGTGGCCAGCTGCGACCGTGGCGATATCGGTGGCCTGTCCACCGCTGTCGGCGAGTCCGGACTGCCGACCGTCTTCGTCTACGACGGCCACCCGGGGGGCGCGGGATTCGCCGAACGCGGCTACCGGTCCGCCCGGGTCTGGCTGGGCGCGACAGCCGAGGCGATCGCCGCATGCGAGTGCCGACACGGTTGCCCCTCCTGCGTGCAGTCGCCCAAATGCGGGAACGGCAACGACCCGCTCGACAAGGCCGGTGCGCTGGAGGTGCTGCACCTCGTGCTGTCCGAACTCGACGGCTGACCAGGCGACGGAGAGCCCATTTGTCCCGCAACCGCACATAGCTGCACCTGACGCGCGGCCGCCGACCGACCCCTCGACAACGGTCGACAGCCGCGACTGGGTGTTTCGGATAGCGTCACCCACCGCACCCCGGATGCTCGAGGAGGCCCGGGCGAACCGGGCGTCCGCATCGGATGGTTGAAACGAAACCCGACGGCCTGCCCGGATATCGGGCGTAGCTGAAAAATACGCCGCGGCTCCCGGGATTGGCAACACCTCGAGGTGCCTCACGTAAAAGTGAGCGCGAAGCGGTGGGCGGTGCCTCACGTACTTTGAGCGCGTGAGGTAGGCCTGCTCTACGTCTTGGTCAATCGGTTGATTGACGGTTGCAATGCTTCCAGGTCGACATGCCGGGCGGCGACCAGGGCCTCGGTCTTGGCTTGCGCCAGGTCGAGCAGCTGCATCTGGACGGCGTTGA
>JAKOYE010000078.1 GCA_029780675.1 Actinomycetes bacterium | reverse complement strand
GGAAGGTCCTGATCAGTGCCGTTGGAGGGCGGGGAGGAGTGATCCCTGATGACTGCAGCACTGACAATGGCTCGATCGGTGGGGCAGGCTGGGCCCATGGGAGAGGTTCCCGATCCGCAGGTCCCGGAGAAGGCGAAGCGTCGCACGTACACGGCGAAGTACAAGCGGGACATCCTGGCCGAGTACGAGGCGTGTGACCGGTGTTGAGCGACACCGTGGCTGACCAGGGGTAGGTGGGTTGGCGTCATCGAGCACGAGGACGTGTTCGAGGTGGTGGACGGCCTGGGCCCGTTTAGGGTTCGCGTCAAGGGCGTGATCATGCTCTGTTGACGCGCGGCGGCCCTCCCAAGCTTTGGCGAGCAGGAGGGCCGTCACTTGGTGCTTGGAGGCACCCATGTTGATGGTAGGTACCGACGGGGTCGAGGTCGAGCGGCTGTTGTTGTCGGGCGAGTTGTCGTGTCCGGCGTGTCCGGGGGTGTTGGGGCCGTGGGGGTATGCCCGGTCGCGGTCCTCGCGGGGGCCGGTGGGGACGGTACGGCACCAGCCACGGCGGGCGCGGTGTACCTCGTGTCGGGCCACGCACGTGTTGTTGCCGGCCTTGTGGCTGCTCCGCCGGGCGGACGCGGTCGTGGTGATCGGCGCCGCGTTGGAGGGCCAGGCCACCGGGAAAGGGCACCGGCCGCTCGCGGCGGCATCGGGGCGTCCGGTGTCGACGGTGCGGGGGTGGCTACGCCGGTTCGCTGCCGGGGCGGAGCACACGCGGGTGAAGTTCACGCGGGTGCTGCATGCTCTGGATCCGGTCGCGTCGGCGGTGATCCCGCGGGGCACTGTGGTCGCGGATGCTGTGGAGGTGATCGGGCGGGCGGCGGCCGCCGTGGTGGTCAGGTTGGCGCCGGTGGGGCCGTGGGAGTTCGCCGCCCGAGCCTCAGCCGGACGGCTGCTCGCCCCGCCGGCCGGGGTGGGGTGGTGAGCAACACGAGTTGACCCTTGGCGGGGCTGATCGGACCCGCCACGCTCGGACCGGACACATTCCGGACCAGCGACAAGGGGAAAGCGATGGGGCACCAACACAGACCTGGGGATGATCAGGGGCGGCGGGCGGGGCGGGCCCGGGATATCGCCCTGTTCCGCTATGCGTTGATCCGGGAAGCCGCCGACGCCGCGCTGACCACCCGCCAGCGCGGGGTGCTGGTCCGCCAGCTCGCTGATGTCGAGCACGTCGGCCCGTCGGGGACCAGGGTCCGGGTGTCGCGGGCGAGTCTGGACCGGTGGATCCGGGCGTGGCGGGCCGGCGGGTTCGACGCCCTGGTCCCGTCCGGGCGGCACGCCGAGCCGACCACCCCGGCGCAGGTGCTCGAGTTGGCGGCGGCGCTGAAACGGGAGGTCCCCGGACGTACCGCCGCGCAGGTTGCTGCGATCCTGGCCGAGCACACCGCAGGGGTGGTGCCCTCGCCGCGGACCCTGCAACGCCACTTCGCCCGCCTGGAGCTGAACACCCGCCCCGACGGGCTCCCGCCGCAGGGGTTCGGCCGGTTCGAGGCCGCCACCCCGAACGAACGCTGGACCGGGGACGCGTTGCACGGGCCGGTCATCGGCGGACGCAAAACGTACCTGATGGCGTTCATCGATGACCACTCCCGGGCGTTGACCGGCTACCGGTGGGGCCACAGCGAAGACACCCTCCACCTCGCGTCGGCGCTGCGGGCCGGGCTGGCTGCCCG
>JAKOYE010000076.1 GCA_029780675.1 Actinomycetes bacterium | reverse complement strand
GCTCCGTCGACGATGACCCCGTCGGTGGCGACCTTCTCGCCAGGCCTGACGACGAACTCGTCACCGACAAGCAACTCCCCCAAGGGGATTCGCACTTCGACGTCGCCACGGAGCACCGCGACATCCTTGGCCCCGAGATGCAGCAGCGCGCGCAACGCCGCCCCCGAGCGCCGCTTGGCCTTCGCCTCGGCATACCGGCCGGCCAGCAGGAACGTCGTGATCGCCGCCGCGGTCTCGAAGTAGAAGTGCCCGTGCGCCCCCATGGTCAGCAGCATCCACAGCGACCACCCGAACGCCGCGAGGACGCCGCCGGAGACGAGCGTGTCCATCGTCGTTGCGCCGTGTCGCAGGTTGACCCAGGCGGCCCGATGGAACGGCCACGCACACCACGTGACGACGGGCAGCGTGAGCGCGAGCACCACCCACGGCCATCCCGGGAACGCCAGCGCCGGCACCATCGAGATGGCAATGGCGGGAACGCTCAGACCCAGCGCGAACAGCAGCCGTTGCCGCAGGTATGCCGCGTGCTCCTCGTCCGCATCCGGCTCCCCGCCCTCGCCCGGCCCGGGCTGGGAGCCCGGGATCGACGGCGGCGCCGGGGTTGCCGTGTAACCAGCGGACTCGACGGCAGCCACCAGATCGGCGACCGCCAGGTCGCCCGGATGCACGACGAACGCCTTGCCGGTGGCGTAGTTGACCGCCGCCGTGACCCCGGTGAGCTTGCCGAGCTTCTTCTCGACCCGGGCCGAACACGAGGCACAGGTCATGCCGCCGACGACCAGTTGGGTCTGCTGGCTCTCGGCGGGTGGTGCCTGGGTGTCCGGTCCTGCGGTCATCTCTTCGGTTGTCCTTCGTCTCGCGGGTGGCGCGTCCGGTGTCGGCGCGCCCACCGACGGGACGTCAGCAACTGGCGCTCAGCGGCCAGCCAGCGCGTAGTTGCCGGCTTCGTCCAGCGCGGCGGTGACCTCGGCGTCGGTCAGCTCGTGGTCGGCGTCGACGTGGACCGTCGAGGTGCCCCCGGCGACCAGGTCGACGGTGACGTCGCTGACGCCTGCGACCGACTTGAGTTCGGCGGTGACGTGACCGGCGCAATGGCCGCACGTCATCCCGGTCACCTGGAAGCTCTGCGTGGCCATTCGGGTCTCCTTCACGGGGCTCTGTGAGAACCCCTCCAGCATACCCCCCATGGGTATGCCGTCGGTGGTTCACCCGGCAACGAACGCCGTCAGTGGTTCATTCCCGGCATCGTCCCGCCGCCAGGCATGTCGTGCGTCGCGCCCCAGCCCAGGACGGTGGGATCGAGCATCCCGAAGATCATCGCGACGTGGGCCAGGACGAGGAACACCCCGACGAAGACCGCGTGCCACTTGCGGGCATCCCGCGCGTCCGTCCCGATGGCACCGACCTCGACGAGCGTGATGCCGATGAGCGGCAGGCCGGCCAGCAGATAGGTGAGAACGGCGATGACGTCGGCCGCGCCGCGCCATCCGCCACCGGACGTGAGCGGGATGACGGCGTTCTTCAGCAGGTGCACCAGCACGAGGACCATCACCGGTCCGGCGATCAGTCCGGCCCAGCGACTGAGCGACCTCACCCACGTCGGCGGGTCGCTGCGGAAGAGCAACACCAACTCCGTGATGGCCAAGGTTTCGGCCAGGATCACCGGGATGGCCATGAAGAGGATGAGGTTCCAGGGCTGGTTGACGGCAAGCAACCCCATGTAGTGGGTCATGGACATGCCATCCATCGCGCCGGTGCCGACGGTGCGATCGGGCAACATCCACCCGATGACGCCAGCGAC